>JADGRP010000253.1 GCA_017880805.1 Burkholderiales bacterium | reverse complement strand
GGTCAGGCCGAAGCAGCCGACCCACTCGCCGGTGGCGAGCTTGGGCAGGTATTTCTTGCGCTGGTTCTCGTCGCCGTAAGCGTAGATCGGGTGCATGACCAGCGACGACTGCACAGAATTCATCGAGCGATAGCCGGAATCGACGCGCTCGATTTCGCGCGCCACCAGGCCATAGGCGACGTAGCTCGCATTGGCACAGCCATATTCCTCCGGCAGCGTAATGCCGATCAGCCCGAGTTCGCCCATCTCATTGAAAATTTCGCGATCGGTCTTCTCTTCCAGATAGGCCTTGGTGACGCGTGGCGCCAGCTTGTCCTGCGCATAGGCGCGCGCGGTATCGCGGATCATGCGCTCGTCTTCGGTGAGCTGCTCGTCAAGCATGAACGGATCGTCCCACTGGAAATTCACCGGGGACGGCTTGTCCTTGGTCTGAGGGCGTACGCTCATGAAAATTCCTTTCGCATCGCTTTATTCATTTTAAAGCGCCGAGGGCCGAAGCGCAAATGGATTGGCTTCGCCATTCCGGGGCGCGAATGAAACGAGCGACCCCGGAATCTCGAGATTCCGGGTCAGGCTCTACGAGCCGTCCCGGAACGACAAAACCTACCCTTCAAGCTGTTCGCTGGACACGATCTCGATGCCGAAACCGGACAGTCCCTTGTAGTCATGCACCGACGACGTCAAATTCCGGATCGAGGTAACGCCGAGATCGCGCAGGATCTGCGCGCCGACGCCGACCTCGCGCCATTGCCGGTTGCGGTCGGCTTCCGCGGTTTTCTCCTCAGGCAGCGGCGACACCGGCACGCCGGCGGCGCCATCGCGCAAGTACACCAGCACACCGCTTCCGTTTCTCTTGAAATGCGCGAGCACGGCCTGCATGCCCGCCGGCCCGGTGAAAATGTCCCTGACGATGTTGGGTTTGTAAAAGCGAGTGAGCACATTCTTGCCGTCGCCGACGCCATTATAGACGAAGGCCACGTGCGCGATCTCGTCGAACGGCGAGCGATAGGCGTAACCTTGCAGTGGCCCGATCGGGCTCTCCGCGGTGAAGGTCGAAACACGTTCGATCAGCTTTTCGCGTGCCTGGCGGTAGGCGATCATGTCGGCGATGGTGACATGCTTGAGCTTGTGGGCCTTGGCGAATCGCGCCACCTGCTCGCCCTTCATCACCGTTCCGTCGTCGTTCATCAGCTCGCTGATGACGCCGATTGGCGGCAGGCCGCTCAGCTTGCAGAGATCAACCGCCGCCTCGGTATGGCCCGAGCGCAGCAGCACGCCGCCGTCACGCGCAATCAACGGAAACACGTGACCGGGCCGGGCAAAATCGTTGGCGCCGACGTTCGGATTGGCCAGCGCCCGGCAACAGGACGCCCGTTCGTCCGCCGAAATCCCGGTGCCGCCATCCGGCTTGTAGTCGATCGAGACGGTAAAGGCGGTGGTGTGATTGGACTCGTTGTGCGCCACCATCGGATCGAGCCGCAGCCGGCGCGCGTCTTCGGTGGTGATCGGCGCGCAGACGATGCCGGAGGTATGGCGGATGATAAACGCCATCTTCTCGGCGGTGCACAGCGATGCCGCGACAATCAGATCGCCCTCGCCTTCACGGTCGTCGTCATCGGTGACGACGACGAGTTGGCCGCTGGCGAAGGCGTGCAGAACTTCCTGGATCGGGTCGGCCATTCAAGGGTCTCACTTTGCGCGTGGCGAGCATTAGCCGGACTCGCATGCCCGCGCCAGCTTCATAACGCAGGGCAGAACGGCTCCGGCGGTGTGGCGGTACGGTGGCGACAAAGCCCGCAGACTTGCTTAAGGTCGGAACCAATAAAGAACAAGGGAGACGGCGCGCATGGCCTCCGCAATGTTTGACTTCACGCCCTTGCTGCCCGCGGGATCGCCCGCGCCAGCGGCAAAATGGACTGGGCTGGCCAAATACAGTTTTGTCGGCGGTAACAACGATCCGGATCAGGTGCCCGTCGAGGGCCTGACCGAAGCGGTAAATGCCGTGCTCAGGCGCGAAGGCAGGACGCTGGCGACCTATGGGCTCTCCAGCGGGCCCCAGGGTTACCTTCCCTTGCGCCAATTTCTCACTGCGAAACTTGAGCGCGATGCCGGGATCGCCTGCGCCGCGGATGACATTCTGATCGTCTCGGGCTCGCTACAGGCGCTCGACCTCGTCAACGCGACGCTGCTCGCCCGCGGCGATACCGTGATCGTCGAGCGGGACAGTTATCAGGGCGCGCTGAACCGGCTAACGCGGCTCGGCGTCAATGTCATTGGAATCCCGCTTGATGGCGAGGGCATGCGGATGGACATCCTGGCTGACGTCCTCGCCGATCTCAAGCGCCGCGGCGTCACGCCAAAATACATCTACACCATCCCGACCGTGCAGAACCCGACCGGCACCATCATGCCGCAGCCGCGGCGCACCGAACTTCTGGAGCTCGCGGAACAATACGGCGTGCCGATCTTCGAGGACGATTGCTACGCCGACCTGATCTGGGACGGAGCGCGCCCGCCCGCGCTGTATGCCATGAGCAGATGCGCCAACGTCATCCACATCGGGTCATTCTCCAAGTCGATCGCGCCGGCGTTGCGGGTCGGCTTCATCGTCGCACCCTGGAACGTACTGTCGCGCATGCTGGCGCTGAAAACCGATGCCGGAAGCGGCGCGCTGGAGCAGATGGTGCTGGCGGAATATTGCGCGCCGCATTTTACCTCGCACGTGCCGAAACTGACGCGGGGCCTGCGCGCCAAGCTCGATACGCTGATGGAGGCGCTCAACGAGCAATTCGGCACCTCGGCGGAATTCGAAGAACCCAAAGGCGGCATTTTCCTGTGGGTCAAACTCCCCGACAATGTCGATACGCTAAAACTCTACCAGGCCGCGCTCAAAGCGGGCGTCGCCATCAATCCGGGACCGGAATGGTCGACCGACAAGGCCTATGCCGGCAGCCGGCTGCGGCTGTGCTTTGCCAGTCCCTCGCATCAGGAAATCCGCGAAGGGGTGGCCTTGCTCGCCGAGGTATGCCGCCGGGAATTCGGCGTGCCGGCACGGAGCGCGAATGTCGAGGCGCGCGCCGGTACATCGGTCTGAATTCACATTTGCGCGATCGCCCGCGCACCCGGGGGCAAGCGTCCCTATAAACGACTTCGCGATCATCTCCCGTTACAGGCGAATG
>JADGRP010000252.1 GCA_017880805.1 Burkholderiales bacterium | reverse complement strand
GCCAGGCGCAGGATGTGGTCACCGTCGCGAGCTTTGCCGCGGGGTTGCTCGTGTACGCGCCGTGGCTCATCGCGTTTCTCGCCATTGCCCTTCTGCCGGCATTCATCGGCGAGGCGCATTTCAACGCCCAGAGTTACGCCCTCAACTACGCCCGTACGCCCGAGCGGCGTGAGCTCGACTATGTCCGGCAGACGGGCGCGAGCGCGGAAACGGCGAAGGAAGTGAAGATCTTCGGCCTGAACGCCTTCCTGATCGAGCGCTATCGTACGCTTTCCACGAGCTTCGCCGAGGCCAATCGCCGGATCGCGCTCCGACGCGCCGGCTGGGGAAGCTTGCTCTCCGCGATCGGAACCGTTGCCTATTACGTAGCGTATGCCTACATCGTATGGCGCACCCTCCATCGCGAATTTTCCATTGGCGATCTCACGTTCCTCGCGGGCTCCTTCAGACGCCTGCGCAACTTGCTTGAAAATCTGCTCATGGGATTCTCGCAGGTTGCCGGCCAGGCACTCTATATCGACGATCTGTTTTCATTCTTCGAGATCCAGCCGGAAATCGTTCCGCCGCCGAATCCACGCCCGTTCCCCGTTCCGATAAAGGACGGCTTCGCGTTCGAAAACGTGGGGTTCCGCTATCCCGGTGCCGAGCGTTGGGCGGTGCGCGGACTGACGTTCAAGTTGCACGCCGGCGAGATCCTCGCACTCGTCGGCGAGAACGGCGCCGGCAAGACCACCCTGGTGAAACTTCTCGCGCGGCTCTACGATCCCGACGAAGGCCGTATTCTGCTCGACGGGCACGACCTGCGCGAGTACGACCTGTTCACGATACGCGCCAACATTGGCGTCATCTTTCAGGATTTCGTGCGCTATCACTTTACCGCTGCCGACAATATCGCCGTAGGCCGCATCGAGGCGCGCGATGACCGTGCGCGCATCGTTGCCGCCGCCGAACGCAGCCTCGCGGACGAGGTCATCCGGAAGCTTCCCAATGGATACGATCAGATTATCGGCAAGCGTTTTCGAACCGGGGTCGACGTCTCCGGCGGCGAGTGGCAGAAGATCGCCATCGCTCGCGCTTACATGCGCGACGCGCAGCTTCTGATCCTCGACGAGCCCACCGCAGCGCTCGATGCGCGTTCGGAGTTCGAGGTGTTCAAGCGCTTCAAGGAGTTGAGCCAAGGCAAAACGGCGGTACTGATATCGCACCGCTTTTCCAGCGTCCGCATGGCCGATCGTATCGTGGTGCTCATGGACGGCGCCGTCGAGGCGATGGGTACCCACGCCGAATTGCTGGAGCAGGGAGGGCGCTATGCAGAATTGTTCGAATTGCAGGCCGCTGGCTATCGATAACGGTGATGTGGCCGCGCTTGCCGCGCTCGCATTTTCCGTTGCGTTGCTTTTGTCGCATGTGCAGCTTGCGGCAGCGGCCGACGACCCGAACGCACTGTGGCACATCGTGCACGAGCAGTGCGTGCCGCATCAGGCGCAGTTCGGCACACCGTTGCCCTGCGCCGCGGTCAACGAAGCTGCCGGATACGGCATCCTAAAGGACCGCAACGGCGCCAGCCAGTTTCTGCTGATCGCGACCGCGCGCGTGTCCGGCATCGAAGATCCGGCGATCCTCGCTCCTGACGCGCCCGATTATTGGCAACCGGCGTGGGACGCCACCCGGCTCGTCCAAGCGTTGCTCGGCCGCGCCTTGCCGCGCGTGTCCTTGTCGCTCGCGATCAATTCCGCGCCACGGCGTAGCCAGAATCAGTTCCATATTCACGTCGACTGCGCGAGTGTCGAGGTCCGCGATGCGCTGCGCGCACACGGGGCCGAGATCGGCACTGCTTGGACGCCTTTGGCGGTTCCTCTCGCAGGTCACGCCTATCGCGCGATTCGCCTCCCGACGCTGGCTCAGCCAAATGCGACGCCGTTCCACCTGGTGGCCAGGTTGCCGGAGGCACGAGCCGACATGGGCTCCGAGTCGCTCGTCGTCGTTGGTGCAGTTTTTGCCAACGGCGAATCCGGCTTCTACCTGCTCGAGACGCGCTCCGGGCCGGGCGAAGAGCTTCAGGATCACGGCTGCGCCGTCGCAGGCTCGCCGTAGGGGTGCTCCCGTGGGCGCGCCTCCAAGCTTATGTCGGCTTCCTGACAGAATCCTTTTCGTAACTGGGTTACATTGAAACTGTGCGCGCCGCTAGTAGTTGAAATTGTTGCCATCCCCTTGGAGCAGAGCGGCGCGCTCACCCCATGCGAATTTTCCGGCGAACGGCAGCGAGCCGCGATGACGGTGCTCACCATCGTACGGTATTTTAGCGAGCCGAATCGAACACCTGCCTTCTCATGCGCGCACAACTCGCGCTGCGTAGCACCCGCGACGAGCGTTGTGCACCTGCAAGTAGCTGGCTTGAGGGTTTTCGAGGAAACGCTCAAAAATCTCTGAGGCCTCAATACCTTCACAGACTTCGGCATCGATCATCATGTGCTGCGCGTCGAAAGCACGGACAGCCAGAAGCCGTGATGCGAGGATCTCTGGAACGATGTCGACAACTTCGAAGGCTTGCTCAGCGACCTTGCGCACATAGATGGCATGGGTAGCGCGATATGGCGTGTCAGCCGGTTGGTGCTCGAAGTTGAGAAGAAGTAGTTCCTCGCCAAGTTCAGCGTGCTCCATGCTCACCCGGCATGGCATGAGTGGCATTCGGGGTTCTCGAATCTTCGCTCGGCGCTGCCGATGAATCTGAAGCGTGTCTTTCCGGGTCACAAGGTGTGGGCGCGTGCGCAAGGTGACATCGAGCGTATCACGACAATCTGGCGCGAATGCCTTGCCACCTACGGCGGTCCCTTCCTGTTCGGCAAGCGTTCGATCGCTGACGCGATGTATGCGCCGGTCGTCACGCGCTTTGTAACCTACGACGTGAAGATCGACAAGAAATGCGCGGCGTACGGCTCGCACATCCTGGCCATGCCGGAGATGATCGAATGGACCGCGGCGGCGAAGCTCGAGCCCGAGGAAATCGACGAACTGGATATGGAGTTCTGAGCCGGACCCGCGTCCGATCACCGCGGTCGCCACGCCGTCATTTCCACGGCGTGGGATCGGGAACCGGACACGGTCCCACCGTTTCGATGGTCGTGAAATCGGCTGGCCCCACGACTTCCAGATATTCCATATCCGGCGAGTAATCAAAGAGGTAGTGCACGATCCCAGGGCGCTGATGCACGCAATCGCCGGCCTCGACCAGGGTTTCCTTTTCCTCATACATGAATCGGGCCCATCCCTTCAACATGTACACGATGTGGAAATCGGCACCGTGATAGTGCCAGCCCGTGCCTTTTTCCGGTGCGTTATCCGACCGGACGAGTTGCGCGAGCACCTTGCCGGCGGTCGCTTCCGCGATCCCGAGATCGCGATAGGAAAAGAAGTCGCGCAGTCCTTCTCCTATGAAATCAGTATCGCCCGGCTTGACGTGCGAAAATTTCATGGTGGTCTTATCCAACATGAGCCACTCCTCGATCGGCGTCGTGACCCGCTATTCAAGCACGGATCATTCCAATGGTACAAAGCGTAGCACGGCGATCTGCGGCGATGTGCCTCCGCACCACCGATGAGCGCGCCCACTGGAACACCGCGGATGCGCGTCCCGATCCCTTGCCATATGTTGCTCTCGGACTAAACGCCGGTAGTCATTTGCCAAGCATGTACAACTGCCACAGCTCCCTATGGTTCATGTGGCACATCGGTTGGATCGCCAGCAGCCCGGTCTTTCCAATGCTCGATTCGAGATAGCGCATCTCGATGAATTTTGCGCGGGTTTCCTCGTCGACGGGGACCTCGAAGCCGCTCTCGCGCATCATCAAGATGCCCTTGGCGCGCAACGCGAGCTCCGTGTAAAGGCGCAGGTAGCAGAGGAGGTCCGCGACCACGGGCCCCTTGAACTTGGACTTCAATGTATTCAGGTATTCGCCTACCGGTGAATCGGAAAGGCGCCCGGAGTTGATCAGCTCGAGCATTTCAGTGTCGGCATCGAAACCCTGCCCGAGCCAGTCGCCCACTGACTTTTCGCTGCGCTGGAAAACCACATAAAGCAGCGGTGGCAGCACCACCAGGATGGCAAGCGTGGCAATTTGCGGCGACGTCAGCAGATGGTTGAATGCCGAGTGCAACACAACGGCGAAGCCATAACCAGGAAGGAGCGCTCGCACGGTCGCTCCCGGCGCCTGCTCCAGGAAGGCGAGGCCCATCACGGCAAAGATTGCGGTGGCGCCACCATGCATGATCGCGGTGCCAAGTCCACGCACGATCCAAGTGCCCATGCCCGCATTGGGAACCAGATGCAGGAAGTAGAGGTTCTCGACCGTCGCGAAGCCGGTGCCGACGGCAAAGCCGAAGATCGCCGCATCGACGAGGAAACCGATGCGGTGGGCACGGATCAGCGCGACGATGACGAGCCCTTTCAGAAACTCTTCGGTGACTGGCGCGACGTAGCGTGAGAAGTGCGTCAAGTCGATACGCACCAGGTCGAGCGCGTAGCCGTTTATCAGGTAGCTGGCGCCCGCCACCAATGCACCGGACGCGACTATCGTGACGATGGCGCGCAGCTTTACCAGCTTGTAGCTGTCCAGATACAGCAGCGCGGCGAGGAAGCTCAGCACCGGCAGCAAACCCACCAGCGCTGCTTCGAGGATGTTAGTCGACATGGCGCGCCACAATAGCGCTCACATGATCTTCAGCGATATCATCCATTCGCTGTCGGCGCGCCGACCTCCAAGGTATCCGACCGCGTAGCCCACCGACAAGGTCATGTCGTACCAGTGCAGAATGCTGATGTGCATGTCGGTTTGCGCGCCCAAGCTCGCGTAGTTCTTTCGAAACGCCGCATTTCCCGGATCGGCCCAGAGGCCTGCCGCGAATACCGAGGGCCGCAACCAGTTCAGGTAGAAGCCGGGGCTGCCGACGGACTCGAGCGCGACGGTGGGAAGGTTCCATTCGACCATTTCGCGCACGAAGCGCAGCGCGCTGACCTGGTCGATGCCGAATCCCGGCAGCGACGTGAGCTCGCGATAGCGCTTCACATTGCCGCCGTCGACGTAATTGTTTCCAAACCCGCCGAAGTAAAAGCTCGAGACCGGATTCGTCCGCGGTCCTCCGGCGGCTCCGGCGGCGCTTCGCAGCCACAGCGAGGAATGCTTGGGAGGAAGCGCAAAGCCGACATCGAGATTGCCGTAGATCTGCGGAATCGTCTGACCTTCGGCGAAGTTGGAATCGAGCTGCGCGTTCCACAGCCATCCCTTTTCGTCGTCGACTGCGCCCTGCGAGCGCCGCACGTCGCTGTAGTGCATGCCGAGCTTTGCCGTCACCAGCCGGCTGAACGGCGTCGCGATATTCTGGGCGTTCGGCAGGGTATCGATCTTGTCGTAGTACTCGATATCTGACGACACGACGAAACTGAGCGGCTCGTCGAAGGCCAGCTCGTTGTCGTGGCCCAGCTTCGCGGCGTAGCCTTTGCGGCTGCGCCGGGTGGGACCGAAAATATCGTAGAAGTCCGAGCGGTTCCACGCGAGGTCGGCTCGCCAGTCGAGGTAGCTTCCGACAATGCCCAGGTGGCCGCGCTCGCTTGGCGGCACGCTGCCGCTCAGCGTGTACGCGGCGGTCACCGCAAGCCTGGCGAAGCCGAGCGAATCCTCGATGTTGGCGCGATAGCCTGCTCCGACGGTCTTCTTGTAGCCCTGCAGTACCGGATACGCGTTCGCGAGCCTCAGGTCATGCAACGGAATCCACGGGCCCCTGGCAGTGATCATCGATTCATCGTCGTCAGCGCTGGGCGGCGGCACCTGCCATGTCGTGAGCACCGGATACTTGGCGACGACCTCGGTCCCCAGGAACTTGATGGCGCTCACGTCCTCGATGGGAACGGGGTCGATCGTCGCCGGGACGAATCCGGCGCCGGTGTATGTCAGCACCAGGAGCCGTCCGTCGTCGAGCGGGACCGGGCGGAAGAAGCCTGATTCGGCGTTCGACACCGCCTCCACCGCGCCGGTCGCGACCTCATAGCGGAAGATGTTGGATACGCCGGTGTAGTAGCTGCTGCCGTACAGGTAGCGGCCGTCCTTGGAGAACACAAAGCTTTCAGGCACGGATTGCCCGAAGCGGAACTCGCTCAGCGGCTTGGTATCACCACGGAGGAGCTTATCGAGCTCCCAGACGCGAAGGAACTGGTCTCCGTTGACCTCGCTCATCGACGCCGACAGCAGACGCCCGTCGGGCGAGATGTCGAGATCCGTGGGGACGTATTCGTACGGGAAGGTGTGTATCTCGAACCATTCCGTATAGGGATACGGAAGGCGGACCAGCGTCGCGATGCCGTTGTTGTGGCGCACGCCGACCAGCGAGCGGTCGACGGGATTGACGACGATTTCGCCGATACGCGCCGCCGGGAAGAGCGTCCTCGATTCGCCGGTGTTGACGTCCACCGCCATCAGGTCGCGCCAGCCCAGGTTGTGGTTGGTGTAGAAAACGGTGCCGCTTTTCGGGTCGTACGCCACCGACGCGACACGGTACAGCATGGCGCGCTTGATGTCGGCGAGTCGCCGTACGCTGCCGTCGCGGATGTTGAGCGCGCCGATATGCTCGACCACGCCCGTATAGCGGAAGCCTGCGTAAATCGTGCCGCTCGATTCGTCGTAGTACATGCGCGAGATCGAACCGATGGCGCTCCCGGCGAGCTTCCGGTGCGGCGTGATCGGGTTCTTCCGCACCTCCTCGAGGTTGCGGTGCTGGAATTCCTGCTCGAACGCGACCCAGTCACGCCAGCCCTGCTCGAGCGGAATGCCGAACACCTTCTGGAATTGGTCGGCGTAGTTTCGCTCGCTGCCTTCGTCGCGCCTGATCCACTCCACGACTTTTTCGGGTGAGTACGTGTAGGCGAGCCACGTGAAGAAGCGCGTGCCGTAGAGATAGGCGTTCGCCCCGACCTGGAAGTCGACCTGGACGCCGCGCGATACGAGTCCCAGCGGATCGTAGAAGCGGACGCCGTCGCGCACCATGGCGCGGAAGACCATCTCGTCGTAGCCGCCCTGCGCGCGGCCGATCCCGCCGCTCATCCATGTCTCCATGAAGACCGCCGCGCCTTCCAGATACCAGCGGGGCGCAGTGTAGCGAGGTATCGTCAGATAGCTGTAGAGCAGCGACTCCGGGTTTTGCGACTGCGCCGCGACTTTCCCCAGAAAGAACCGGCGCCAGCGCCGGTCCTCTTCCGATGCGAGGTCGCCGCTGGTCTCATGCACCATCTCGTGATTCATCAGCGAGTACAGGCGCTCGCTCGCGGGATCGGTTTCGAACGCGTGAGACAGCGGCTCGATGTCCATGGCGAGCCGATCGTGAGGCGCGACCTGCGCGACTGCCGTGGCGTAGTCGGAAAGGTCCTTCAGGAAGACCGTCGTGCGCTCGGAAGGCACCCACCCGAATGTGCGGCGCTGCCAGGCGAGCGAATTGGTGAACGTGTGGACGGCGTGCGGAACGAGGTAGCTCAAAGGATTGAAATAAATGAGCTTGAGATCCTTTGTTTCGACGTACGACATTCCGAGGGGATTGTCTTCGGCGGAAGCGGCGACCGGCAGCAAAGCCAGGATCAGGCACAGGACGCGCATTCGCATGCAAGCCACCTCCCCCGGAGGCACAGGACTGGCGAAGCATACTAACTCGGCGCCCAAAAGCAAACCGCCGGCACTCGAGGCCGGCGGTTTGCTTAAAACGGATGCTGCTTATCTTGAGCTGTTCGCCGAGTTGGCGGAGTTCGCCGAGTTGGCGGAGTTCGCCGAGTTAGCGGAGTTCGCCGAGTTAGCGGAGTTCGCCGAGTTAGCGGAGTTCGCCGAGTTAGCGGAGTTCGCCGAGTT
>JADGRP010000251.1 GCA_017880805.1 Burkholderiales bacterium | reverse complement strand
GTGCAGTCGGCGCGCTTCGCCGGGGAGCCTGCATCCGACGCGCGCAACAACGCGATGCTGATCGAAAAGCTCGCCGGCATCGCTGATCGCCGCGCGCATTATTACTGCATGCTCGCGCTCATGCGCCGTGGCGACGATCCGGAGCCCATACTCGCAGACGGCCGGTGGGAGGGGGAGATCATCGACCTTCCGCGCGGAGCCGGTGGATTCGGTTATGACCCGCATTTTCTCGACCTCCAGACGGGTCTCACCGGCGCCGAGCTGCCGCTCGAAAGGAAAAACGAGCTTTCGCATCGCGGCAAGGCGATCCGATCGCTGGTCGCGCGGCTGGAATCGATGCGATGAGCGTCGTGCTCAGGCCAACGCTCGGCGCGCCGCAATTCGAGGCTCTGCCGCCGCTCGCGCTCTACATACACATTCCCTGGTGCCTCAAGAAATGCCCCTACTGCGATTTCAACTCGCACGAGCGCCGCGGCGAGATTCCCGAGGCGCGCTACGTCGCGGCGCTGATGAGCGACCTCGAATTCGCGCTGCCGTCGATCTGGGGCCGCCGCGTCGTCAGCGTCTTCCTCGGTGGCGGCACGCCCAGCCTTTTTTCGCCCGAGGCGGTCGATGCCATCCTCGCCGGCGTGCGCGCGCGTGTGCCGGTATTGCCGGATGCCGAAATAACGCTGGAGGCAAACCCCGGAACGTTCGAGAGGACGAAGTTCGCCGCGTTCAAGGCCGCGGGCATCAACCGGCTCTCGCTCGGCGTGCAGAGCTTCGATGCGCGGTTTCTCGACGCGCTTGGACGCGTTCACGACGAGCATGAAGCCCGTGCGGCGGCGCTTGCCGCGATCGAGATCTTCGGCAACGTCAATCTGGATCTGATGGTTGCGCTGCCCGGGCAAATTCTTGCCGACGCGCGCGCCGACGCCGCAGCCGCGCTGAGTTTCGCGCCGCCGCATCTGTCGTTCTATCATTTGACGATCGAGCCGAACACCTTGTTTCATCGTCATCCGCCCTCGCTACCCGACGACGAGTTGTCCGCCGACATCGAGGACCTCGTCGACACCGAGCTGGCCGCGGCCGGTTACGTCCACTACGAAACGTCGGCGCACGCGCGTCCCGGGTACGAGTGCCGGCACAACGTGAACTACTGGCGCTTCGGCGATTATCTGGGCATCGGCGCTGGAGCGCATTCGAAGATCTCTTTTCACAATCGCGTGGTGCGACAGGTCCGCTATAAGAAGCCGCAGCAATATCTCGAGCAGGCGGAGCTAAGCGCGCCCTTGCTCGATGAGCATGAGGTCACGCGCGCCGAAATCGGCTTCGAGTTCATGCTCAATGCATTGCGGCTGGCCGAAGGAGTCCCGGTGGGATTGTTCCGCGAGCGAACCGGATTTCCGCTGACGCTGGTGGAAAAAGAGCTGGAAGAAGGCGAGAGGCGCGGTCTGCTCGAGCGCGACCACGTGAACCTGCGGGCATCGCCCCTGGGACGCCGGTTTCTCAATGATCTGCAGGCTCTGTTCCTGCCACGGGAGCGCGTGGCGCCGCGCGATGTTCCAGTAAAGATCGTCGCGTTCGATCGTGAGCAACGGTGAGAATTTCGGTGTGATATGAAACGCGCCAAGCAGCGACTCCCGTTGAAGCCGCGCAATCCGGTCGCGCGCTCCCCGCTGCTCGGCAAGGGCGGCCCGCATGGCAAGTCGACCGCGGCGAAACGGCGACAAGCGCAAGTCGAATTGCTCAAACAAACTCGCGATCCGGATCCTGAGCCGTGATCCCATGACCCTGTCGCGCCGCGATCTCGAAGAAGGCCGCATGCGGGCGATCTACATGTCCACGGTCGATCCGCATCGAGCGCTCTCGGATGACGCACTGGCCGCTTCTCTCGCGGCAACGCTCGCGAAAAAACCTGCCGGCTCCGGATGGTGGGTGTTCGCTTACGGCTCGCTGCTGTGGAACCCGCTGTTTCCGTTCGCCGATGCGAAACCAGCGGTGCTGAGCGGATTGCATCGGCAATTCTGTCTTTGGTCGCTGGGCTCGCGCGGAACCGTCGACGTGCCCGGCCTGGTGTTGGGTCTCGATCGTGGAGGATCGTGCCGCGGCGTCGCGTATCGGCTGCCGGCGCGCTGCGCTCGAGTGGAGCTCGCGCTGCTGTGGCGACGCGAAATGGTCGTCGGGTCATACAAGCCGCGCTGGTTGCAAGTGCAGCAACTGCATCCTGCCGGACGTTCGCTGACCGCGCTCGCCTTTGTTGTCGATCGCGCGCATCCGCAATATGCGGGGCGCTTGGCCATGGCGCGGCAGGCGAAGGTTCTCGCGACCGCGCAAGGAGTATTCGGATCGTCTGCGGATTACCTCGAGCGCGCACGCATCGCGCTGGTCACCCACGGCGTCGTCGACCCTTACCTGGAAAGGCTTGCGGTAGCGGTCGCACGCTTGCGCCGAACGCCGTCGCCACAACGATCTTCCCGGCTCAGGTTGACCGATGAACGCGAATAAATGCGCGCCTACAGAGCTACGTGGCGCCCGCCGTCGACGTTGATGGTTTCTCCCGTCACATAGGTCGCTTCAGCCAGCAGAAAATGCACGGCCTTGGCGATGTCCTCGGGCGTACCTTCGCGCTTGAGCGGCGTGTGCGAGATGATGCGCTGGCGTGAAAGCTCGTCGAAGGATTCGTCGTCGGGCCACAGGATCGGGCCCGGCGCGACCGCGTTGACACGGACCTCCGGCGCGAGCTCGCGCGCGAGCGAGCGCGTCAGTCCCACCAGCCCGGCCTTGGCGACGCTGTATACGACGTAATTCTTGAGCGGGCGCTCGGCGTGAATATCGGTGATGTTGACGATCGCCCCCAGCGACTTTTTCAGCGCCGGCGCCGCGGCCTGGGAGAGAAACAGCGGCGCGCGCAAATTGGTGCCGATCAGGTCTTCCCACGCCGCGGTGGTGATCTCGCCCACGGGGGTCTGGAAAAACGACGAGGCGTTGTTGACCAGCGCGTCGAGACGACCGAAGCTCTGCACGGTCTGCTCCACCATTGCCGGCAGCTTGGCGGTATCGAGCAGGTCGGCCTGGATGAGCGCCACCGAATCCTTGCGCTGATGATTGAGCTCGGCCTGCAACAGGCGCGCCTCACCTGCCGAGACGCGATAGTGCAGCATGATATTGGCCCCGGCTGAATGCAGACGCCGGCACGTCGCGGCGCCGACACGCTTGGCTCCTCCGGTGATAAGCACAACTTTGCCCTGCACGCGGCGCTCCGGCTACACTCGGACAACTGCAAAGCCTAACACATCGATGGCACACACTCCATCAAGCGGCGATCGCGCGAACGTGCCGACGCCGACGCATGAAGCGCTCGCGCACAGCGCTCGCGTCGGCACGCACATCGAGCGAATGATCGCGGCATCCGGCGGATGGATTTCTTTTGCCGATTACATGGGCGCCGCGCTCTACGCGCCGGGACTCGGCTACTACGTCGCCGGCGCGCGCAAATTCGGTCTCGCCGGAGATTTTGTGACGGCGCCGGAGTTGACCTCACTGTTCGGCGAAGCGCTCGCGGCACCGATCGAAGCGGTGCTCGCGCAACTGCCCGGCGGCTCGCTGATCGAGCTCGGCCCGGGAACGGGCAGGCTTGCCGCCGACGTGCTTTCCGCGCTCGCCGCGCGTGACGCACTGCCCGAGCGGTATTGCCTGCTGGAGGTGAGTCCCGATCTGCGGGAGCGCCAGCGCGAGCACCTGCGCGATCGCGTGCCCAATCTGTTGCCGCGAGTGGCGTGGATCGACGTCCTTCCCGGGCATTGGCGCGGCGTGCTGCTGGCCAACGAAATGCTCGATGCGGTGCCGCCGCATCTGATCGTGCGGCGGGGCGGCGCATGGTTCGAGCGTGGCGTGGAAAGCGACGGCGGCGAATTTCGATTTGCCGATCGGCCCCTCGCGAAGGGTGCGCTTCGTTGCGCGGCGGAAGCGTGCTTTCCTGGCGACGGCGACTATGCGAGCGAGATCAATCCGGCAGCGCAAGCATTGGTGAGAAGTCTGGCGCTCCGTTGCGAAGCCGGCGCACTCTTGATTTTCGACTATGGATTTCCAGCAAGCGAGTATTACCATCCGCAGCGCAACAACGGCACCCTGATGACGCACTATCGCCATCGCGCGGGGAACAATCCATTCTTCCTTCCCGGGCTCGCCGATCTGACGGCGCACGTCGACTTCAGCGCCATCGCGCACGCTGGCCTCGCCGGAGGCATGTCGCTCGCGGGCTATGCCACGCAGGCTCGATTTCTGGTCAACTGCGGCATCCTCGATGCTCTCGCGCGCCGCGGCGAGCCGCAATCCGGCGCGTACCTGCGCGAAGCGGCTGCGGTGCAGAAGCTGCTCTCGCCGGCCGAGATGGGAGAACTGTTCAAGGCGCTGGCTATGGCTAAGGGCATAGCTGAGGATCTGATTGGGTTCCGGGACGGAGATCAGAGCCACCGTCTCTAGAACGATTGCAATAGGCGCCCCACGCGTCGGCATCTCCTTCCCCGGGGGAACAGAGTCTTCCGCAACGAAGGGCGGCATCGCGGTTTGTTCGGTTTTTTCCAGAGGTGACCATGGGACCGTTGGCAGGATTCAAGATCGTCGAGATGGCAGGCATCGGCCCGGCGCCGTTTTGCGCCATGATGCTTTCCGACATGGGGGCGGAGGTGATACGCGTCGATCGGACCCACCGTCCGAACGATGTCGAATTCCTGAGCAAGGGACGCCAGGGGGCCACTCAGCGCGGGCGGCGGACGCTTGCCCTCGACCTGAAGCTTCCCGGCGCGGCGGATGCGGTGCTTGACATCATCGATCACGCGGACGCGCTGATCGAAGGCTTCCGCCCCGGCGTCATGGAGCGTCTCGGGCTCGGTCCCGAGATCTGCCTGCACCGAAACGTGAAGCTCGTCTACGGCCGCGTCACCGGCTGGGGTCAGCAGGGGCCGCTCGCGCAAGCTCCCGGGCACGACATCAACTACATTGCGATCACCGGCGCGCTATCGTGCATCGGCCGCGCCGGTGAAGCGCCGGTGCCTCCGCTCAATCTGGTTGGCGATTTTGGCGGTGGCGGCATGCTGCTCGCGTTCGGCATCGTTTGCGCGCTGCTCGAGGCTCGATCGTCGGGACGCGGCCAAATCATCGACGCGGCAATGGTCGATGGTGCGGCTTTGCTGATGGCCAATATCTTCAGCCGTAAGGCGGCGGGGGTGTGGACGAACGAGCGCGGCAAGAACGCGCTCGACGGTGGCGCTCACTGGTACGGCGTTTATGAATGCGCGGACGGCAAGTACGCCAGTATCGGCGCCATCGAACCGCAGTTCTACGCTGCCCTCCTGGAAAAATGCGGGATCGATGATCCCGCATTACGCTCGCAGTGGAAACGCGAAGAGTGGCCGGCCCTGCACGACAAGCTGGCGCGCGTCTTTCTGACCAAGACCCGTGCCGAGTGGTGTGCCTTGCTCGAGGGAAGCGACGCGTGCTTCGCGCCGGTGCTCGACCTGGACGAAGCGGCGGGACACGCGCAAAACCGCGCGCGGTCGACCTTCGTCGAGGTCGATGGCGTCGCCGAGCCCGCGCCCGCCCCGCGGTTCAGCCGGACCGTGCCGGAAGTTCGCGACTCGCATCCGCTGTTCGACGCCGAAGGCGAGGCGATGCTGGGCCGCTGGGGAATCGACAGCGATCGGATTGAGTCGCTGCGCCGGGCCGGTCGCAGCGGAACCGGCGACAATTCGCGTTAGGCTATCACGCCGGCAAGACGCACCTGAGTTTTTGGCGATCCTCGAGGGACGGGTGGTCGCCCATCCAGGTATCGCCGAAGCCGCGAAGCGGATGTTTTGCACCGCCATCAAGCAAGTATCCTGTTACTCCGGTTTGAGCGAGATCAAACCTTCGAATCAAGAGAGGGCCAGAATGTTGACAGCTAACGGAGGGCTCCTTTTCGGCAATTCCGGATTAGCAGCCTTGGCGGATGCGAAATGATCTCTTGGATAACGCCGCACGCGGCAATGTTAGGAGCATGACATGCTTAGAGTATTGGTCCCCGTCGACGGTTCCGAGAGCGCCTCCCGCGCCACACAAAAGCTCATAGAGGTCCTGGGCTGGTACAAGGAGCCGCCCAAAATTGATCTGCTCGCCGTTCACCTTCCGGTCCCGCAGTTTCCGAACATGAGTGTGGTTATCAACGATGGAATGCTCGATCGCTACTACACTGAAGGATGCGAGGCAATGCTTGCACCGAGCAAGAAGGCTCTCAATGCCGCTGGCGTGGAGTACACCGCATACAGGCTCGTCGGAGCGATCGCTGAGACCATCGTCGAGCAGGCGAAACAACTCGACAGCACGATGATTTATATGGGCACGCGCGGTATGACGGCGCTTTCCAACATGATCTTGGGGTCGATTACTACGAGGGTTCTACACCTGGCGCACATTCCAGTTGTGCTGATTCACTGAGCAAGACTGGGGCAATCTCGACCGG
>JADGRP010000250.1 GCA_017880805.1 Burkholderiales bacterium | reverse complement strand
TTCCATTGCGACAACATCGAAAGTGGATTGGGCTCGCGCTTGCCGCCTGACCTTCGCACATTTCGCCGCAGCCATCCCGCGAGCTGCCAGTCACCGCGGACCCAGCGTCGGCAGCGCGCGACGTCGGCGCTGTAACGCGCGGGAATCTCCTCATACAGCTCGGCGTCGCTCAGGAGTCCGGCGCGGGCGTAGCATCCCTCGAGCAGATCGTGGCTCAGCACACGATTCGCGGGAAAGCGATCTCTGAGAGCGCGCTCGAAGGCATCGACGTCATAGATGCCCTTCCCGACGAACGAGCCTTCGTCGAAGATGTCCTGATAGACATCCGATACCGCCCGCGTGTACTGGTCGATGCCGGCGTCGCCGCCATTCAGTCGGGCGTAGCGCGACCGGTTCGTGCCGGGCAGGCTCACGGACACGCGCGGCTGGAGTATCCCGTGTCCCGAAATCACCACGTCCCTGTTCGGATGCTTGCGGGATTCGTCGAATCGCGGCATGTTGAGCGGGTGCGCCATGGCGCCGACGAATTCCCGCGCCGCGTCGCGCGGCAGCTGCGTGTCCGTATCGAGGGTGATGACGTATTTGACCTGCGCAAGGACCGGAGTCGCGCCCACGACAAGCGAAAACTCGCTTCCATTCCCGCCACGAAGGAGTGAGTTGAGGGCGCTGAGCTTGCCGCGCTTGCGCTCCTGGCCCATCCACATCCGTGCCTGCGCATTCCAGCGGCGGGGGCGATGAAACAGATAGAACGCGCTGCCATCAGCGCAAATGCCATGGCCCGGGCGGCCGGCGCCTGCGCTGTCGGCACTCGGCGGTTGCTCGCCCCGCGCGTATTTTCGATTGAGCTCGTCGATCCGCTTCTCGGCCAGCCGGAGCACCTGCTCGTCGTCCGGAGCCGATTCCTCGTGTGCATCCGGATAATCCGTCAGCAGGGCGAAGTGCAGGTGCGCGTCGCGATTGGCCAGAAATCGAACTTCGAGCGCCTCGACCAGGTCCTCCACGCCTTGAATGCTGCCGAGCATCGTTGGGATCACCACCAGCGTTCGTGCCTTTGCCGCGATTCCCTTGGAGAAATCCATTCGCGGCAACGGGTGCGGCGTCACCACCAAAGTGGCCAGCCAATTCACGACAGCCATCGCCAGCTGACTGGCCCCCAGCAGGGAAAGGACGACAACCAGCGCCAGGGTTCCCGCGCTCGCTTGCGCGGCATTGGCATGTGCGACCAGACCAGCGACAACGACCGCGACGACTAGCGCGATCGCACCAAGGTAGAGCGGCAAGGGATACCGATTTCCGATTTTTTGCAGTTTTCCAATTACGGAAACCCGGACCGCCGCAGCGCGCTCGAGCTCGGCAAGTCCCTCGTCGATCAGATAGAAGCCGACATGCGCCGTACGGTGATCGCCGCTCCTGGTAGTGACGCCGGCCCGTGCCATTTCGATCGCCTTCGCGGCGACCTCGGCTTCCGAAAGGCGGCCCGCTCTGGCAATGCGCTCGGTCGCGTGCCGATAGCGGTCGCGGGTCGCGAACTCCATCGCGCCATATACACCTGCCGGATCCTCGCGCAGAACCCTCTCGACATCGCTGATCGACTCGACGAACTCGCGCCAGTCGATCGCGCTCAGGAACCGGAGGCTGCCGATGCTGTTGCTGATGGAGACCTGGTCCGACGCCTGCTGCTGATTCTCCGATTGCACGGACTGCTCGATCGTCAGATGCGACTCGGCGAGGCGCTGCTCGATCCACGTCAATGCGAGGGCGAGAGCAGCACTTTGCCCCTGCAGCCGGCGCGCGAGTTCTGCCACGAATGCGCTGCCGATAGGAGGGTTCGATCGCGCCATGTCGGCGATCACGAGGATGAGGCTTTTCGGATCCCGCTCGGCGGTCGCCATCATGCGGTCGGCCCAGGTGTTGGCCAGATCGCGCTCGCCTCTGCCGGCGGCCACACGGACGCCGACGCGCCGAAGGTTCTCGATCAAGGCGAGTCGAAGCATGATCGGTATCGCCCAGAGCTCCCCCAGCCTCAACGCGGTAACGGATTGGTACGCGGCCACGAAGCGACTCAGGCCGTCGGCATCGACGCGGCCATCGCCGTGCGCGATTGTTTCCTGCGCGATGTCGTACACGCGGGGAAGACCCGCCGACGGCCCGATGGCGAGGCGCGGCAATTCGCGGCTGTAGCCGCGCGGCAAATGCCGCTTCGCCGTGCGGATCTGTTCCTCAATGAGGTGAAAATTGTCGAGCAGCCATTCACCCGCCGGACTGATCCGATGATTCGCGGAAATAGCTGCAGTCAGTCGCTTGCAGACGTCGATCAGCACGTCCTCGTTCGCGGCCAGCCGCGGGAGCAGCTGATCGCGCGTCCGTCGCGGCGTCAGCCGATGCGCCGCCGCGAGCGTCCTGCCGTATCGCTCCATCTGGTCGGCGCTGAACAGCTCCGAGCGAAGCGGCGGCTCTTCGATGGTCGTCCGGCGTGTCAGGCCAACGGTGCGAAGCCGCGCCCTGAACCGGGTCAGATGCCGGAAAATCGATGCGCTGCTCGTTGCCAATTGCACGATCCCTTTTTTAGATGCGTTCGCCGGATCGCGGCGTGCGCTTGTCGAATTGTGTGGCGGTTGTCACTGAAGACCGGCGGCCGCACGCAAAATTCGACGGGCCGGCCTCTGCGCTGCCGGATGAATCAATCCCCCAGCATCTCCGCCAGCGGATGCAATTGCTCGACATGTTGCGAAACTACCTTGACGATGACGATGATGGGAATGCTGAGCAGCATTCCCCATACGCCCCACAGCCAGCCCCAGAAAAGCAGCGAGATGAACACCGCGGCCGAATTCATGTTGGCAATTCGCCCGGTCATCCACGTCGTAACGAAGGTTCCGACCACAGTGGCGATCGCAAGCGACGTGCAGGCGATCAGAAGCGCCATCGGGAACGATTCGAACTGCATGAATGCCGCCATTCCCGCCGCGGCGGCGGTGACGCCGGGACCCAGATAAGGAACGATGTGCAACAGTCCCGCAGCTGCCGCCCACGCCCCGGCGTTCTCGAGGCCGATCCAGCTGAACGCGATCCAGCTGAGGAGTGCGACGAGCAGATTGGTCGTCAGGAGCATGAGCATGTACTTCTGGATGGACGCGTTGATGTCGTCGAGTATATGGACGGTGATCTTTCGTTTCGAGAGCGATGGCCCTGTAATGCGCACGAGCTTTCTCTTGAACGTGTCGCCACCGAGCAGCAGGAAGAAGATCAGGAAGATGACCATTGCCGCCTGGCCAACCGCGCCGAGCGCGCCCAACGAGTTTTCCCACAGGAAGTTGCCGATGCGGAATTTGGGCTTGTCGACGATGACGTGAGTGGCAGGCTGAGGGGGAGCGACGGGCCCCCCGGCTGCTTGCGTCGCCGCCTTTTCCACTTCGGTCGCCGCGTTCTGCATTTTCTGGATGTTGCCGCTCCGACCGATTTGCATGCGCTCGAGGCCTGTTGCGAATCGCGTCGCAGCCTCCGGCAACTGCTCGACGATGGTCTGCATCTGTCCGCGCAGCGAATACGTGCCGACGACGAGCGCCCCGATCACGCTTGCCATTACGATCACGGTGCCGGCCACTCGAGGAATCCTGATCGCTTCGAGCCAGGTGACGAGCGGATTGAGCGTGTACGCGACGATGATGCCGAGCAGCAGCGGCACCACGAAGGCCTGGGCCCATGACAGCGCGAAGACCGAAGCGAGTACGGCCAGGACTCCGAGCGCAAGGCCCCGCGCTTCGACTTGAGTCCGTGTCGGCAGAAGCGTGACGGCCGATCCTTCTTCGGGCGGAGCGGCGGTCGGCGCGGTGCGCGCCAGGCC
>JADGRP010000249.1 GCA_017880805.1 Burkholderiales bacterium | reverse complement strand
GCCGAACGCGCGGCACAGGAAGCGGGCTTCGCCGAGCGATCGTGCCGCGAGCGCATCGCCGAGCTCAACCGCCGCCGCGAAGGCATCGAGGCGCAGATCGCGCAGCAGCAGGCGCTGGTCGCGCAGGTCGCCGACGAGCGGCGACAGATCGACTGGAGTCCGGTGGAAGCGTCGCTTCACGCTCAGCTCGCGACGCGCTCGGGCGCGGAGCAGGCGCTGGCGGCCGCGCGCAACCGTCAGGAGGCGCTGGGCTCGGAGATGCGGCTGGCCGATGAAGCCCGGCTCACGATCGATCAGCGGCTCGATCCTGCGCGGGTGCGCATCGACGAGGTGCGGCTCAAGGAACAAGCCGCGGCGCTGTCGGAAGAGATGTACACCCAACAACTCGTCGAGGCGCACGCCGATCTGGCCGGCCTCCCCGCGCAGCTCAAGGCATGGGGAAGGGCGAGCGCGCTGCCTGGCGAAATCGAGCGCCTCACGCAGGTTATTGCCGCGCTGGGTCCGGTCAACCTCGCGGCGCTGGATGAGTTATCGCAGACAGCGGAACGCAAGCAGTATCTGGATGCTCAAGCGCAGGATCTGACCGAGGCCATGACGACGCTTCAGACCGCGATCCGTCAAATCGATCGCGAGTCGCGCGAACTGTTGCAGCAAACGTTCGACGCGGTCAACGTCAATTTCGGCAAATTGTTTCCGACGCTTTTTGGCGGCGGACAGGCGAGGCTGGTTCTGAGCGGCGAGGAAATCCTCGATTCCGGCGTGCAGGTGATCGCGCAACCGCCCGGCAAACGAAATACTTCGATTCATCTGCTGTCCGGCGGCGAGAAGTCGCTGACGGCGATTGCACTGGTATTTGCGCTGTTCCAGCTGAATCCGGCGCCGTTCTGCCTGCTCGACGAAGTCGACGCGCCGCTCGACGATCCGAACACCGATCGCTTCTGCGCGTTGGTGCACACGATGGCCGAGGTGACGCAGTTTCTTTTTATCAGCCACAACAAGATCACCATGGAAATGGCGAATCAGCTCGTCGGGATCACCATGCCCGATCCGGGTGTCTCGCGCGTCGTCGCGGTAGATATTGCCGAGGCGCTGGAGTTGGCCGAAATCACAGCGTCATAGAACCGATGCCTGGAATGAACCCGTTGTTCCTCGGCCTCCTTGCCGCCGGCATTGTGCTCGTCGCCGGCGTGCTGATCTACAACTGGCTGCAGGAGCGCCGGGTGCGTCGCCGGATCGACGCCGCGTTCCGAAAGCCCGACGGCGGCGTGCAAAGCGCGGCGCGCGGTTCCGGGCGAATCGAACCGATGTTGCAAGTCGACGATGCGTTGTCTCAACAAAGCGTCGCGATCGAGACGTCGCCGGAAGCCGACGATGCGCGACTCGCGGATGTTCCCGAGGAAATGGCGGACGAGCCCCCGCCGCAGGTGACACTGGCGACCAACGCCGAACGCCTCGGCCTCGCGCCCGACGCGGATATCGAGTGCGTCGCGTTGCTCCAGCCTGTGCAGGCGGTGTCCACTTTGGCCCTCGGTCCTGCGCTTTCGGCCGGCGTCGGGAAACCGGTGCGCTGGCTGGGCCGGCGCGGAGTCGGTACGTCGTGGCAGCTCATCGACGCCGCGACACAAGGCCCATGGCACGAAGTGGCCGCATGTCTGCTGCTCGCGAATCGTGCCGGGTCGGTGTCGCGCGCCGACGTCGAATCCTTTCAGCGCCTTGTTTCCGATGTTGCTGCCGCTTCTGGAGCCCCGCATGCGAGAGTCGATGCCGCGGCGGAAGCGGATCGCGCCGCGGAGCTCGATCGGTTTTGCGCCGATCTCGACGTCCAGATCGGGCTCACCATCCTCAAGAGCGAACTGGGCCAGATCGCCGGAACACGCTTGCGTGGCGTGGCCGAAGCGTCGGGGTTTCGGCTCAACGCCGCGGGTCACTTCGAGTACGCACAGGAGGAGACCGGCACAACGCTGTACACGATCCAGAATTACAAGCAGGAGCCGTTTACCATCGAAAGCCTGCGCCGAACGACCACACCCGGCATCGTGTTCCTGCTCGACGTTCCCCGTGTCGCGGATCCGGTCCGGGTTTTCGATCAGATGCGCATGGTGGCGAAGCGCATGACGCAGACCCTTGAAGGCGTGCTGGTCGACGACAATCGGCGGCCGATCACCGACACCTCGCTGGCCGCGATTCGCGCTCAAGTGCAGGTGACAGCGACTGCGTTGCGCGACGCGCACATCGATCCCGGCGGCCCGCGCGCTCTGCGCCTGTTCGGCTAAAGCACCGAGGCTGAATTCGTGGCCAAGACCGCGGTCCCCGCGAAGATCGCCCAGCGCGCGGCGAAGCTTCGCACCGATCTCGATGCCCACAACTACCGCTACTACGTCGAGGATGCGCCTCTTGTCAGCGACGCGGAATATGACCGCCTGTTCCGGGAGCTGCAGGCGCTCGAGCGCGACTACCCGGCGCTTTCGACGCCCGATTCACCCACGCAGCGTGTCGGCGGCCAGGCGGCAACCCAATTCGACCCGGTCACGCACCGCGTCCCGATGCTATCGCTCAACAACGCGTTCGCGGATGAGGAGGCCGAGGCTTTCGATCGCCGCGCTCGCGCCGCGCTCGGCGTCGAGGAGGTGGATTATGCGGTCGAGCCCAAATTCGACGGGCTCGCGGTCAGCCTGGTTTACGAGCGGGGGCAATTCACGCTCGGCGCGACGCGCGGCGACGGTAATACCGGCGAAAACGTCACCGCCAATCTGAGGACAGTACGCGCGATACCGATGCGGCTGCCCGCCGACGCGCCGCCTTTGCTCGAAGTTCGCGGCGAGGTGCTCATGCTCAAGCGTGATTTCGCCGCGCTCAACGCGGCGCAGGGCTCGGCCGGCGAAAAGCTTTTCGTCAATCCGCGCAACGCCGCGGCGGGCGCGCTGCGCCAGCTCGATCCCGCGATAACCGCTTCGCGTCGGCTGGCCTTTTTCAGCTACGGCGTGGGCGCCGTCGAATGGGGCTCCGTCACACCGCCCGCGACGCAAGACGCGCTGCTCAAGCTGCTAGCCGCGCTACGGCTTCCGGTCGCGTCGCAGCGCTCCGTGGTCCGCGGTCTCGAAGGACTGCTCGGCTATTACCGTTTCATCGGCACCAAGCGCGACAAATTGCCGTTCCAGATCGACGGCGTTGTCTACAAGGTCAATCCGTTCGCGCAGCAGGAACGTCTGGGCTTCGTCTCGAGAGCGCCCAGGTTCGCGCTCGCGCACAAGTTTCCGGCGGAGGAGCTTCCGACCCAGGTCCTGGCCATCGACGTCCAGGTGGGACGCACCGGCGCGCTGACGCCGGTGGCGCGGCTCAAGCCGGTATTCGTCGGCGGCGTGACGGTCGTCAACGCGACGCTGCACAACGAAGACGAAGTGCGGCGCAAGGACATACGCGTCGGCGACACGGTCATCGTTCGACGCGCGGGCGACGTGATACCCGAGGTCGTGCGCGTGTTGCCCGAAGGCCGTCAGCCGAATGCGCCTCAGTTCGAGCTGCCCAAGCGCTGTCCGGAATGCGGCTCCAAGGTGGTTCGCCTGCCCGACGAGGCGATCGCGCGCTGTTCCGGAGGGCTCGTATGCCCGGCCCAACGCAAGCAGGCGCTGCTTCATTTTGCCAGCCGGCGCGCGATGGATATCGAAGGGCTCGGTGACAAGCTGGTCGATCAGCTGATCGACGCCGGACTGGCGCACACACCGGCCGATATTTACATGCTCGGCGTCGCGGCGCTGGCCGCGCTCGATCGCATGGCCGAAAAATCCGCGGCAAACGTCGTCACCGCGATCGACAAGAGCCGTGCAACGACCCTTGCGAGGTTCATTTACGCGCTGGGCATCCGTCACGTCGGCGAGACCACGGCGGCGGACCTCGCGCAGCATTTCGGGACCTTCGACGCCTTGCTGGCCGCCGACGAACACGCGCTGCTCGAGGTGCGGGACGTCGGGCCAGTGCTCGTTCAGAGCATCCTGCAGTTTTTTGCCGAGGCGCATAACCGGGATGTGATTGCCCAGTTGCGCGCTGCCGGGGTACATTGGACCGAGACTGCGCCCCGGCGAGAACCTGCCGGCAAGTTTGCGGGTCTGACGTTTGTCATTACGGGTACGCTGCCGACGTTCTCGCGCGACGACGCCAAGGCGCTGATCGAAGAGCATGGCGGCAAAGTTGCGGGCAGCGTGTCGAAGAAGACCGCGTATGTGATCGCCGGCGCCGAGCCCGGCAGCAAGCTCGACAAGGCGAGCGAACTCGGCGTGCCGGTCCTGGACGAACAACAGTTGATGGCAATGGTCGCTCACGGGCGGATCAAGCGATGACTCTGACGCTGGCTGCGCTTCCTCACTCCTTCGCACCTTCCCACCGAGGGCGAGGGAAAACTTCGTGCGCGCCTCCGGCGCGCAGCAAGGATCTCGATGGCAATCGCTAAAGTGACCAAGGCGGTGTTCCCTGTCGCGGGGCTGGGCAGTCGCTTTCTGCCTGTCACCAAGGCGAGCCCCAAGGAAATGCTGCCGGTCGTCGACAAGCCGCTGATCCAATACGCCGTCGAGGAGGCCGCCGCGGCAGGCATCACCGACATGATCTTCATTACCGGGCGCAACAAGCGCGCAATCGAAGATCATTTCGACAAGGCTTATGAGCTGGAGACGGAGCTTGCGGCCCGCCACAAGACCGCGCTTCTGGAAGCGGTGCAGGCGGCCACGCCGCCGGGTATCAACTGCATTTACATACGCCAGACGGAAGCGCTCGGCCTCGGCCATGCGGTACTCTGCGCCGAGCCGGTGATCAACGACGAGCCGTTTGCGGTCCTCCTTGCCGACGACCTGATCGATTCCGTCGTGCCGGTGATGAGGCAGATGACCGACATCGCCGAACGCGAGCAATATTCGGTGATCGGGGTCATGCAGGTGTCGGAGAAAGAGGTCGGGAACTACGGCGTGGTCGAGAGCGAAGCCATCGCCGGCCGCGTCAGCCGCGTCAGCCGCATTATCGAAAAGCCCAAGCCCGGGATCACGCCATCGCGGCTCGCCGTCGTGGGGCGCTACATTCTCTCACCGCGCATTTTTCATCACCTGCGCACGATGCCGGCCGGCGCCAACGGCGAAATTCAGCTGACCGATGGCATCGCGCGCCTGCTCGAGGATGAAAAGGTGCTCGCCTACGAATTCGAGGGGCGCCGCTACGACTGCGGTAACAAGCTTGGATATCTCGAGGCAACCGTAGAGCTGGGAGTCAAGCACCCGGATATCGGAGCGGACTTCGCCGCCTTTCTCAAGCGTCGGCGATGACGCTCAACGAGCTTCGCTACATCGTCGCGGTCGCGCAGGAAAAAAACTTTGGCCGCGCGGCCCAGCGCTGCTTCATCAGCCAGCCCGCGCTGTCGGTGGCGATCCAGAAGCTGGAGGAAGAGCTGCAGACGCAGCTTTTCGAGCGGGGAAAGAGCGAGATTACGGTGACGCCGGTCGGCGAGCGCATCGTCGAGCAGGCACATAGGGTGCTGGAAGAGGCGGCGCGAATTCGCGATATCGCGCAAGCTGGCCGTAACCAGCTGGCGGGATTGTTCCGCCTGGGCGCGATCTACACGGTGGCGCCGTATCTTCTGCCCGATCTGGTTCCGGCGCTCAACGCGCGGGCTCCGGACATGCCGCTCGAAATCGAGGAAAACGTTACCGAGCAGCTCGAGGCCGCGCTCAAGACCGGGCGCATCGACGCGGCGATCATCGCGCTGCCGTTTCAGCCTCCGGGCATCGCCACGGAGTTTCTGTACGAGGAGCCCTTCCAGGTCGTCGTCCCGCAGAGTCATCCCTGGGCGAAGCGCAAGACGATCGATCCCTGCGAGCTAGCCGGCGAGCATGCGATCCTGCTCAACGTCGGCCACTGCTTTCGCGACCAGGTGCTCGAAAGCTGCCCGGAATTGAATCGCGGGGATGCGACAGTGACGCGCAGCAATTCTCTGGAGACGATTCGCAACATGGTGGCATCCGGTCTAGGCATTTCGGTTCTGCCGCGCGATGCATTGACGCCGAAATACCATAGCCGGCTGGTGGTGCCTGTGCCGTTCGCCAAGCCGGTTCCGTCGCGGCGCATCGCAGTCGCGTATCGCAAGAGCTTCCCGCGTCCCGCGGCCATCGCCGCGATTCGCGACGCCGTCGCCGCATGTCGCGGCCCTAAGGCGAAGGTGCGATCGGTCGCTTAAGCCTCGGATCACCGCGTCGCTTTGGCCTCAGAAGCCGTACAGCCGAGCCGGATTGTCGACCAGGATTCGATGACGGGTCGCGTCATCGTCGGCCCATGCCAGCAGCAAATCGAGCATCAAGGCAGTGTCTGGAACCGGACTGCGGCCGGGATGCGGCCAGTTGGTCGCCCATACGCACCGATCCGGTCTGGCTGCGACCAGCGCACGTGCGAGCATCGAGACGTCGTCGAAGTGTGGCGGACCGGTCTTGGAGGTCTCGTAAGGCGCCGACAGCTTGACCCAGGTGTTGCCCCCGTCGAGCAGCCTAAGCAACGCCTGAAATCCCGGATGGTCCGTCGCGACCGGTTCCAGGAACTTGCCGTTATGGTCGATCACCAGCGGAACCGGCAATCGCGCAAATACGGGTTCATGGCGCGCGAGGTCGCGGCCATCGAGCTGCATCTGAACGTGCCAACCGAACTTGGCGACGCGCGCCGCCATCGGTTCCAGAGATTCCGACGGCAGCATGCCGCCGGGAAGAAGGAAATAGCGGATGCCGCGAACGCCGGCACGCGTGAGCCTGTCGAGCTCGGCATCGCTCGCGTCGGTACGGATAATGGCGATCGCTCGCGCGCTTTCGCCCAGCTCGGCCATAGCTTCGAGCATGCAGCGGTTGTCGTAGCCGTATCCGTTCGGCTGCACGAGCACCACGCGCGAAAGACCAAGCGCTTTCTGCACGGCCCGATAATCCCGCAGCGGTGCGTGCGGCGGTTTGAACACCGCTTGCGGCACGAGCGGAAATCGATCTTCGTAAATGTGCATGTGACAATCGCACGCACCTGGCGGAGCCACGAGTTTCGGTGACATCATCGAAAAAGAATTTTCAGGAGTTGGGTGGAGCGGCAAATTTCAGACAAGATGACATTTCGGCGGCGCAACATCAAGTACAATTCACGCCGTCGCAATCGCGTGTTTCAATCGCTAGCCACCGTCGCGCGCCGCCTCCTGACTCGCCGACGCATTCATCTTCATGGAGCAACGAATGGCCTCGGACCTCAAAGGAAAAGTCGTCCTTATCACCGGCGCGTCCACGGGCATTGGCGCCGCGGCCGCACGGGCATTTGCGCGTCTGGGCAGTCGACTGCTGATCCACTACAACGCGAGCAAGGAGGCGGCCGAGTCCGTCGCCCGCGACGTGAAGGCGCTTGGCGCAGAGGCGCACCTGGTCGGTGGAGATGTTACGCAGACCGCGAACGTAAAACGCATCGTCGCCGAGTCGCTTGCCGCCTGCGGCAGGATCGATGTCCTGATCAACAACGCCGGGGGCATGATCGGCCGTACCAAGATCGAAGATTATAGCGACGACTATCTGCGCCAGGTATTGGCGCTCAACGTGACGCAGGTGGCGATGTTCATGCATGAAGTCATCCCGGTAATGCGCAAGCAGGGCGGCGGCAACGTCATCAACGTGACATCGATCGCCGCGCGCCATGGCGGGGGCGGCGGCGCGATCATCTACGCGGGTGCCAAAGGCTTCATTTCGACCGCGACGCGGGGATGGGCGAAGGAGGTGGTCGCCGACAAAATCCGCGTCAACGCCGTCTCGCCGGGCGTCATCACGACGCCTTTTCATGAACGTTACTCAACTGCCGAGCAGCTCAAGGCGATGCAGGCCACCATCCCGATGAACCGGCTCGGGAGCGCAGACGAGTGCGCCGGCACCTTCGTGTACCTCGCTTCGGACGAAATGAGCGGCTATGTCACCGGACAGATCATCGAGGTCAACGGCGGTCAATACATGCCGTAGCGCGAAGTCGAGGCGATCAAACGCTGCCGACCAGCGGCGGCAACTCGGCAAGCGAGTCCAGCACCGCGTCGGGTTTCGGCCCGTGCCGGTCCAGCGGAGTGTGATTGCGATTGATCCAGAATGAGGTGAAGCCGAACGCTTTGGCGCCTATGGCGTCCCACGCGTTTGCCGACACGAAGCCGATGCGGATCGGCAGGAATTTCAAGTGATCGAGTGCCAGTTGATAAGCCCGGGGGCTTGGCTTGTAAATACCCGCGCCGTCGACGGAAAGGATGACATCGAGGTGGCGGGCGACACCGGTCGCGGCGGCCAGCGGTTCGAGCATTGCGCGCGTGCCGTTGGAAAGGATCAGTCGCGGTCGCGGCGCCAGTCGCGCCAGCGTCGGCGCGGCGTCGGCGTACGCAGACAGGTCGAGATACGCGTCCAGCAGGCGGTGGCGAGCCGGGCCGGCGAGCGATAGGCCCAGAGCCTCCGCGGCATAATCCAGCGCGTGCGCCGTGACGGCGGCGAAATCCTCGCGGCGCTGCATCGGGCTCTGCATCAGACTCTGCAGCCAGGAGTATTCGAGTTGCTTGGAGCGCCAAAGCTGCGACAGCGCGGCGCCGCGGCCAGGAAACAGGCGCTCGACCGTCTCCGCGATCGATTGCACGTCGAACAGCGTGCCGTACGCGTCGAAAACCAGAGCATCGATTAGAAAAGCAGGCGTGGAATTTGCAATCATCGCGTCACCTCAATGCCGATTTCTCTGCCATCCTATGCAAAAATTGGCGCGATAGGTGCAACTGAAGCAAACGCAGGCAAAAAAATAGGGGTTACACTTGCGCGTAACCCCTTGGTTCCATGGTGGGCGATACTGGTGTCGAACCAGTGACCCCTGCCGTGTGAAGGCAGTGCTCTACCTCTGAGCTAACCGCCCGCGCGAACCCAGACAGGAGTGAGTATTTAAGCACG
>JADGRP010000248.1 GCA_017880805.1 Burkholderiales bacterium | reverse complement strand
TAAGACCAGCGACCGCGCGGTTAGAACTCGTCCATGCTCACGTCGAGTGTCTCTTCGCGAATCCCCACCGGAGTGTTCACCTGTTCCTTCGTGGAGCGACCGAAGGCGCACGCGAGCACCACGTCCCGCGTCGGTGGCGCGTGAAGCTTCCGGTACGCTCCGATCAGGTGCCCGCCCGAGGTGCACACGTCGTCGAGAAGCACGATTGGGCCCCGCACCCCGCTGGCCTGCCGGTACGCCTGCTCGAAGTGATCCGCGCTCCGGGGCCCGCCCTTCCGTGACTTCTGCTGCGGTTCTTTGAAGACGAGGGCCGGCACGACGGTGAGCTTGCCGCCGCTCGCGGCCGCCACCGATCTCGCCAGATCGAGCGTCCGGAAATCCGCCGCGGCCGGGTCGGTGACGTGCGCGTTGGGGATCGGCACCAGGGTCGCCGGTCCGTCGACTTGGCGCGCGATCATCTTCGCGAGCGCGCGCGGGATGCGCTTCACGAAATCGCCCACGTTCGCTTCGGTGAAGCGGATGACCTTGTCGCCGATTTTGAAGTCGAAATAGCCGTTGATCGGGTCGCCTTTGAGCGCCTTCACCATTTTGGAAGCGTCATAGTCGCCCTGCCGCCACTCCGCCGAGCGCGCTGTCAGATAGGAGCAAAGCGTTATGAGCTTAAGGCCGCCGGACGACATCGAGAATGCCCGCTGTCGATGTCAGCACAGCGACCTTTGGCTTCCCGATGAACTTCGCCGGCCACTTGAGTTTGCGATCCTCCGCAACGGCTCGCATGATGAAGAGCCATCGGCCGAGCCGCTGACATTCCGCCGCCTGGTGCAGCGTGCCGGAGGTGTCGGAGGCCTCGACGATCACCGAGGCGTCGCTCAGCGCCGCCATGACGCGATTGCGCTTGGGAAAGTTCGAAGGGTACACCTGCTCGCCGGCCGGAAACGGCGAGACGAGCAGATGGTCGCGATAGATCGACTGCTGCAGCTCGGCGTTCTCGATCGGGTATGCCTTGTCGAGAGGGGTCCCGATCACCGCGATCACCCGACCGCCAGCGTCGACGGCGCCGGACAGCGCGGCGGTGTCGACACCCTTGGCGAGGCCGCTCACGACGACGACGCCCGCGGCGGCGAGTTCGCGCGCCAAGCGGCTCGCCCGCTGCCAACCCTCGTCGGCGACCTCTCGCGTGCCGACAATCGAGACGCACGGTGAGCGCAAGAGCTCGACGTCGCCTGCCAGAAACACGTCGATCTCGGGATCGTCCCGCCGGGCGGCGAGCAGGGTCAGCTGTGCATCCTCCAGTGCCTGGCGACCGGACCATGCGATCAGATCGCGCAGCCCGCGCACGCGCACGTCCGAGGGTGGGGTATAACGCCCGCTGCCACGGCCTTTCGGCTGACTTCGGATTGCTGCGACGTTCATGGCCACATCCTTGTCGCTGCCAGTATGGCTACGCGATTCGCGGTGTCGCCGCAGCTTCGGTTTCGACTTCTTTCGGGGCTTAGGCACCGCGCAATCGTAGTGGTTTTGCGGGGTCCGGCAAGGCGACCCCGAGGGTGAACCGCACCAGCGGTCCCTCCCTGCGACCCTCATTCATCTTCTTTGGCTGTTAGGTCAACGACAGTCAGAGTGCCGTCTGGGTTGATGCGGGCATACACTTTTCCCCGTTTCTGGTCCTTGTGAGCAAGACGCACCGTTATGAGGTCTGGTATCTATCGGCCGACGCTCAGACACGCGAAATGTTCAAACCGCGCAAACCGTTGGCCATGCAGGAAGGCATTTGCCGAACGAGGCTCCAGTTTGGCAAATATCGGTTCATCAGGCTCGTGAAGTCACTCGTTCCACACTTCGGCCGTTAGCGGCAGCTCATTGAGCTCAGCGCGGGCTTCGCGCCACGTCGGGTATTGTGCCTCAAGGATGCCGATGAAGCGATCACTGTGCGTCGGCTCGATGAGATGGGCCATTTCGTGGATGATCACGTACTCTAGAAGGTCCTTGGGCTTCTTCACCAGCTCGGTGTTGAGGCGGATATGCGTCTGCTCACCATTGATGGCACCGACCATCTAAAACCGGTGGTCCGAACACCCCGGCGTCGATCATTTCGCGCAGCATTGCCTCCCGCTGCTTCTTCTTCCGCTTGGAAATAGGCTTGCACCCGAGCCGCGCTCTAAACTCATCGCCCTCGGCGCTCAACCACGCCTCCGGCGTCCAGCCGTTGCGAACCATCCAATCGTGCCATGAAGACCGAACGCTTCGATATTCACCAGCACATAACCGTTGCCACCAGCATCTGCCGACTTGGCGACAAATTCTTGTATGCGCGGCGCCACGCGGCCATCGCTGCCGGATCAGTTTTCCAGTTGCTCCAATCGATTCCGCGCGGACGAACGTCGAATCCTTGCACGGGGCGCTGGCCGGTTACACTCGCCATTGCCCGCTCCGGAGGGATGAAAGAAAGGGCGGCTCTATCAGTTCAGTTGCTGGCGGGTTCGCTCCAGCGGCGCCGGGCCGTCATCGGCAGCCATCGCCACGATTTCCACCTGATGGGTGACTGGTCCAAAGAAAGTGCCGACATCGTATGGTCTATCCCGCCGTACATGAGAAAGCGGTCGAACAAACGTCGGGCCAATATGAATCACGATGTGGTCCTGATCGACTGGGCCGCACGCGCGGCCCGGCGCCTCGACATTCTGGCGGGAGAACAAGGCTATTATTTTCCAGCGCGAACTCTCGGCGGCCAACGCACGAAGAATCCGTACTCCGACCCTGGCTTCATCAACCACGCCTTACAGTACATGCCGGGCGTCGACATGAGCTGCCATAGCTGGCGTCGGGGCTTCGCGAGCCACGGTCAGCGTGAACTCGGCTTTTCGTTGGAAGACATCAAGCTGATCCTCGACCATTCCGAGGGCGCGCCGGCCGGTGACGTGACAGCTGGGCATTATGCGCTGGATCCGATGATCGAGAAAAAGCGAGCAATCATGAAAAAGTGGCTTGCGTGGCTAGAACTGCGGGTCGATGCGGCGATCGCCGCCGATCCTTCACTGCTCGACCGCG
>JADGRP010000247.1 GCA_017880805.1 Burkholderiales bacterium | reverse complement strand
GAAGTAAAGCCGGAATTTCAGTTGGGGCCCGAGGCGCTGGCCCAGATCTACGTTCCCGCGACCAATTCCGGCTCTCCTACGGCGAGCCCATCCGTGCCGACCACCGGCGGTAACGCGTCCGCGGCACTGGCGGCACCCGGAGCGGGGACCACGTCATCGGCAAGCTCGTCGGGCGCGAGCACGCAGGCGTCGATGCAAGTTCCGCTGACGGCCATCGCGCGCATCAGCGAGCGCGCATCGCCGCTGGTCGTCAACCACATCGGCCAGTTCCCGGCGGCGACCATCTCGTTCAATCTGGCGCCGGGCGCTTCGCTTGGCGACGCGGTGAAGGCCATCCAGAAGACGCAAGCCGAAATCGGCCTGCCCGCGAGCGCGCAAATCCAGTTCCAGGGCGCCGCGGCGGCGTTTCGCGGCTCGCTCGCCAACGAGCTGTGGCTCATCCTCGCCGCCATCGTCACCATGTACATCGTGCTCGGAGTGCTCTACGAGAGCTTCATCCACCCGATCACGATTCTCTCCACGCTCCCCTCGGCCGGCGTCGGAGCGCTTCTGGCGCTGATGATCTTCGGCCAGGACCTCGGCGTGATCGCGATCATCGGCATCGTGCTGCTTATCGGCATCGTGAAAAAGAACGCGATCATGATGATCGACTTCGCGCTCGATGCCGAGCGCAAGGAAGGCAAGCCGCCGCGCGAGGCGATTTTCCAGGCGTGCCTGCTGCGCTTCCGTCCGATCATGATGACGACCATGGCGGCGCTGCTCGCCGCGCTGCCGCTGATGGTCGGCTGGGGTGTGGGCTCCGAGCTGCGTCATCCGCTCGGCATCACCATGGTCGGAGGCTTGATCGTCAGCCAGATGCTGACCTTGTTCACGACGCCCGTGATCTATCTCGCCTTTGACGGTCTGGCGCACAGGTTCGCGGACCGCCGCAAGCGCAGGCAAGAAGCGAAGCCCGCGCCAGCCGCAGGCGATTAGCATGTCTGACCCGGTGCCCGACGACGACCTGAAGGCGCGCAACGCGTCGTCGCTCCAGGTCAATCTGTCGGCGCCGTTCATCGATCGTCCGGTGGCGACGACGCTGCTCACGATCGGGCTCGCGCTGGCCGGTGCCGCCGCTTTTCGCCTGTTGCCGGTCGCACCGCTGCCTCAGGTCGACTTTCCGACGATTTCGGTGTCCGCTTCGCTGCCGGGCGCGAGCCCGGAAACCATGGCCGCAACGGTTGCCACGCCGCTCGAGCGCTCGCTCGGCCGCATCGCGGGCGTGACGGAGATGACGTCGAACAGCTCGTTGGGCTCGTCGCGGGTCACGCTGCAGTTCGAGCTCAACCGTGACATCGACGGCGCCGCACGCGACGTGCAGGCGGCGCTGAACGCGGCGCGGAGCCTCCTGCCGACCGGACTTCCCAGCAACCCAACCTATCGCAAGGTCAACCCCGCCGACGCCCCGATCATGATCCTGGCGCTCACGTCGGATACGATGACGCAGGGCCAAATGTACGATGCGGGCTCCACCATCATTGCCCAGAAGCTGTCGCAATTGCAGGGTGTGGGACAGGTGCAGGTCGGAGGCAGCTCCCTGCCGGCGGTGCGGGTCGAGTTGGACCCGCAGACGCTCAACAAGTACGGCATCTCGTTCGAAAATGTGCGGACGGTTCTGGCCGCCACCAACGCGAACCGCCCGAAAGGGTCGCTGGAGGAAGGCGATCATCACTGGCAGATTTACGCCAACGACCAGGCCAAGAAAGCGGTCGAATATATGCCGTTGATCATCGCCTACCGCAATGGCTCGGCGGTGAAGCTTACCGACCTCGGTACTGTCGTGGACTCGGTACAGGATCTTCGCAACGCGGGCTCCTCCAATGGAAAGCCTTCGGTACTGATCATCATCAGCCGCCAGCCAAACGCCAACATCATCGAAACCGTCGACGCCGTCACCGAGATGCTGCCGCAGCTCCGCGCGTCGATTCCAAGCGCGATCAAAGTCGACGTGATGATGGAGCGAACGACGACCATCCGTGCGTCGTTGCGCGATGTCGAGCGGACGCTCATCGTCGCCGTCTGCCTGGTCGTCCTGGTCGTCTTCCTGTTCCTGCGCAACTGGCGGGCGACGCTGATTCCGAGCGTCGCCGTGCCGGTGTCGTTGATCGCAACGTTTGGCGCCATGTACCTGTTCGGCTTCAGTCTCAACAATCTCTCGCTGATGGCGCTGACGATCGCCACCGGGTTCGTGGTCGATGACGCCATCGTCGTGCTTGAAAACGTATCGCGTCACATCGAGGAAGGAATGCCGCCGATGAAGGCGTCGCTGCAGGGTGCGCGCGAGGTCGGCTTCACGGTGTTGTCGATGAGCATGTCGCTGATTGCGGTCTTCATTCCCATCCTGCTGATGGGAGGCATCGTCGGCCGCTATTTCCGCGAGTTCGCGGTGACACTGTCGGTGGCGATCCTGATTTCGCTCGTGCTCTCGCTGACCATGACGCCGATGATGTGTTCGCGTCTGTTGCGCTCGGAAAAGGGGCAGCGCCATGGGCGCTTGCACGCCTGGAGCGAGCGCGCATTCGACGCGATGCATCGCGGGTACGAACGAAGTCTTACCTGGGCGCTCGACCACGGGCTGGTCATGGTCGCGATTCTTCTGGCGGTCGTGTGCCTGAATGTCTACTTGTACGTCATCATCCCCAAGGGATTTTTCCCCACGCAGGACACCGGCCGACTCATAGGATTCATCCAGGCGGACCAGAGCATATCTTTCCAGGCGATGCAGCCGAAGCTGGCGAGCTTCGTCTCCATCGTCCGCGCCGACGCGGCGGTGGAAAATGTGGTCGCGTTCACCGGCGGCGCGCAGCGAAATACGGGGATGATGTTCGTTCAGCTGAAGCCCCTGGCCGAGCGCAAGGACTCCGCCGACAAGATCATCTCGCGCCTGCGGGTCAAGCTCGCCAACGAGCCCGGCGCCAACCTCTTCCTCAACCCGGTGCAGGACATCCGTGTCGGCGGCCGGGCGGCCAACGCGACGTATCAGTACACCTTGCAGGCGGACGATCTGGCCGAGTTGCGCACCTGGGAGCCGCGCATACGCGCGGCGATGAGCAACCTGCCGCAACTGGTGGACGTCAACACCGATCAACAGGACAAGGGCCTGCAGACATCGTTGGTCATCGATCGCGACCTGGCGACGCGTCTGGGCGTCTCGCCGCAGCTGATCGACACCACGCTGAACGACGCGTTCGGCCAGCGGCAGGTTTCGACCATATACTCCGCGCTCAACCAGTATCACGTGGTGATGGAGGCTGCGCCGGAATACTGGCAGTCCCCCGACTCCCTCGATCACGTGTACGTGAGCACCTCCAGGGGAGCGTCCGTTCCACTCTCCGCGTTCGCGCATTACGCCCCCACCAACACCTCGCTCGGCGTGAATCACCAGTCGCAATTCGTGGCATCGACCATTTCGTTCAATCTCCCGGATGGCACGTCGCTCGGACAGGCAACGGTGGCGATCGAGGACGCGCTCGCGCGGATCGGCGTCCCGGCGACGATACGCGGCAGCTTCCAGGGCACGGCGAGGGCGTTCCAGGATTCGCTCAGCAGCCAACCCTGGCTTATCCTTGCCGCACTGCTCACCGTCTACATCGTCCTGGGGATTCTGTACGAAAGCTACGTGCATCCGATTACGATCCTGTCGACGCTTCCGTCCGCGGGCGTCGGTGCATTGCTTGCCCTGTTGCTGTTTCAAAAGGAATTCAGCGTCATCGCTCTTATCGGCGTCATCCTCCTCATCGGCATCGTGAAAAAGAATGCGATCATGATGATCGACTTTGCGCTCGACGCCGAGCGCAACCGCAACAAGAACTCGCGTGACGCGATATTCGAGGCCTGCCTCTTGCGCTTCCGTCCAATCATGATGACCACGATGGCTGCGCTCCTGGCCGCGGTGCCGCTCGCGCTCGGCACCGGGGACGGCGCGGAATTCCGCCAGCCTCTCGGCATCTCCATCGTCGGCGGTCTCATCGTCAGCCAGATGCTGACGCTTTTCACAACTCCGGTCGTGTACCTGTATCTCGACCGGTTCAGCCTGTGGACACGTCGCCTGCACCAAGGGCGGCGCCCGATGCTGAACGCGGCGGCCGAAACCGGGGACTAAAGCGGAATGACAAGCACAAACGCGAAGCAGGCGAGCGCGATGCGGAGAAGTCACGCAGCGTGGGTTGTCTGCGCGGCGTTCGCGTTGTTCGGATGCGCGGTCGGTCCGAACTATGTCCGACCAGCCGCGGAAGCCCCTTCGGCGTACAAGGAGGCGGCTCCGTTCAAGCAGGCCGTGCCGCGAGACCAGGAGCCGCGCGGCAACTGGTGGGAAGTTTTCAACGACCCGAAACTCGATGCGCTGGTGGCGCAGGTCGAGGTCAGCAATCAGACGATCAAGGCCGCCGAAGCGCGCGTGCGTGAGGCGCGGGCATTGACTCAGGCTGCACGCGCCGCATTGTTTCCGCTGGTCAGCGCGACCGCCAGCGCGACGCGAAGCAGCAGCCGCAGCGGGAGCGCAATCGTCGCTAACACCGGCACCATCAGCAGTCAGGGAGGAGGCGTTCGCAACAACTACAACGTCTCGCTGGACGTGAGCTGGGAGGTCGACCTGTGGGGCCGCATCAGGCGAACTATCGAAGCGGGTGAGGCTACGGCTCAGGCAAGCGTCGCGGATGTCGAATCGGCAAAGCTCGTCGCGCAGGCGCAACTCGCCGAAGATTATTTCTTGCTGCGCGTGCAGGACGCGCAAATCCGCCTGCTCAACGACACGGTCGATGCTTATCAGCGATCTCTGCAGTTGACGCGCAACCAGTACGCAGTTGGCGTCGCTGCGCGCGCCGACGTCGCTCAAGCCGAAACGCAACTCAAATCCACCCAAGCCCAGGCCATCGACGCCGGAGTCCAGCGCGCGCAGCTCGAGCACGCGATCGCGGTTCTTCTCGGCAAGGCGCCCGCGGACTTTTCGGTCGCCGCCGAAATCGTGCCGACCGAGTTTCCGCCGATACCGCCGAGCCTCCCATCCGAGTTGCTCGAGCGTCGTCCGGACATCGCGGCCGCGGAGCGCCGTGCGGCGGCGGCCAACGCCCAGATCGGCGTTGCGCAGGCGGCGTTCTTTCCGTCGTTGACGCTGTCGGCGACCGGTGGCTTCCAGAGTTCGGTACTGTCGAAGTTGTTCTCGCTTCCCAGTCGCTACTGGTCGCTCGGTTCGGATCTGGCGCAGACACTATTCGACGCCGGGTTGCGCCGTGCGCAAACAGACCAGGCGATCGCGACCTATGACGAAAACGTCGCGAACTATCGTCAGACCGTGCTCGGCGGATTCCAGGAGGTCGAAGACAATCTCGCAGCACTGCGCATTCTCGAGCAGGAAGCCGTGGTGCAGGACGAAGCCGTCAAGGCAGCGCGCGAATCACTGACCATCACCCTGAATCAATACCGCGCCGGGACGGCCAATTATCTGGCCGTGGTCATCGTTCAGGCCACCGCATTGTCCAACGAACGCACAGCGCTCGCGATCCTCGGCCGGCGCCTCACCGCCAGCGTCGCGTTGATCCAAGCGCTCGGCGGAGGATGGAACGCGGCAGCGCTGTGAGCAGCGAGCCTCGTCCGACGCGCACTAGCTGGTGGATCCCGGGCCCGATATGCTGAAATGCAGCATCGGGCGCATCACTACGACACGCGGCCCCCCACCTGTGCTCCAGAGCGCTGTTTCGCGCAAACTGCATGGCGGCGCCGGCACGTTCGACCTGCCGCTGCCGCTGGCGGACGTTCACAATCCGACGACCGAACCGCGGAGCGGCCCGGCGCAGGCGATCGTGTTGACGTTCGACAAGGCGATTGCAAGCGCCACTGCGACGATCACGGAAGGTGTTGCGACGCCCGGCGTGCTGACGTTCAGCGGTAACGACGTGATCGTGCCGCTTACCGGCGTCGCCAACCAGCAATACGTGACGATGTCTCTCACGAACGTGGCCTCGGCCGATGGTGGCACCGGCGGGGGCGGATCGATTCGGGTCGCGTTCCTGGCCGGTGACGTGAACCAGAACCGGGTGGTGACCCTCGCGGACCTGGGTCTCGTGAATGCACAACTGGCGCAGTTGGTGACGGCGGCGAACTTCCTAAAGGACGTGAACGCGAGCGGAACGCTGACGCTGGCCGACAAGGGCATCACCAACGCCAGTCTGACGAAGGCGCTCCCTGCGCCATAGCGCAATTCACCGGCTGGGCCAGTGTCCTGGAAGCAGCACGGATCGATCCACCGCGGCGAGTTCACGCCGCGTCAATGGGGCGCGCCCGAATCATCGAAGAATTCGCGCATCAGGAAAGCCTCCAACGCCGCGTTGTCCGAGAGACGGGCGGACAGCACGATGTTGTGGGCGAGTCGCGGCGATTCCCAGTTGAAGTCTTCTTTTTCGAAGTTCCGAATAATGGCGATCATCTTGCGCACCACGGCAATGCGCATGTCGCTGTTGTTACCCTTGCGCACTTCGATGAGCTGCGGCGTCTTGCGTCCCATGGCCGTGTTCCATCCGAAGAACTCGAACGCGGCATCATCGTAGGTCATGCGCTTGATCTCGAAAATGCCGCCTCCTTTTTTCGCGTCCTGCGTGGCGGAGCCACGCGCCGGTGCCGGGAGATTGGCCGCGATGGCACGATTGAATTTAGCAGCTTCATCCTCCACTACGGATTCCTGCTCACCACGCTCGCGGCGCCGCGCCTGGACATACGCAGCCAGATCACCCTCTATCGGCGGATAGCTTCGCGGCGGCGCGACAACTGCCGGAACCGCTGGCGGAGGCGGAAGAACGGCAGGCGTCTCCGGAGTGATTAGCGTGACCACCGGTGGCGGCTGCGTGCGCGGTATCGTCCTTGGCGGCCTGGCTGCCGGCCGCGGCGGCGCCTGTATCGTCACGGGGGACTCTGGCTGTGGTGGCGTCGGCTCAGCGGCGAGTCGCACTTGCAACTGATCACTTGTCTGGTCCTGTTCCTGATCTCCGGGGCCGAAGAGGCGCGTTCGCGGTATCCATAGAAAAAGGATCGCAATGTGGATGAGTATCGACAGCGCGATCGTCAGCCAGACGCGCGGGACGGCGACGACGTCCTGCCGAGCCCGAAGTTCATCGAGCCAGTCGTTCATCGGTCAGTCGCTTCCGGGTGGCAGAAAATCGGGATGTGCCGCGAATTGGCCCAGTAGCGCACTTACGAGGGTCGACTCGCGTTTGTAGAAGCCCTCGGTGTGAAAGGTTTCCTCCAGCGCGAACAACTCGTAATCGAGGTGATGACAGACCTCGTGAATCAACGTGCGCAGAAAAGTCTTGAACGCGACCACCTGCTTCTTCTGCGCGGTGCGCATCCACAGCGTGATACACGCCCGCGCACCGTCCTCTTCGGGCTCGTAGAGTCCATGCAGCTCGCCATAGTCGTCGGCGGGCCGCCGCAAGAGCACCTTCACCCGGACCGCGGGCACGCGGTAGCCCTCGACCAGCGCGTCGACAAGGCTCTGGCATGCACTCTGCGCGCTGGTGCGGTGCTCGCGGCGCAAGGCGTAGGCGATCGCCGCGATGGCGCCGCCGAGCGCAAGCCCCGGCGGGATGCCCAGCGTTTCGATTGCGTCGCTCTTGCGGTAGATGCGCTGGCGGGCGCGCGAAAGCTTGTCGTAGTAGGCGAAAGGCACGGTAATCGATTGCGTTCTGCGTGAAGTCTATCCGACTTCGCAACGCTGGCAACACGCCCCAGCGCCTTCGCGCTTGACTCACGTCGCCGGCGGCACGCATATTGGCCCGGTGCCCATTGTCATCCGCCCCGCCACGCTCGCCTTCGATCCTTCAGGCACGCCGTTCTCGGAAAAGTTCGGGGACGTCTATCACAGCGCCGAGTCGGGTCCGGATCAGGCGCGACACGTTTTTCTTCACGGCAACGATCTGCCCGCGCGATGGGCCGGCAGGCGCGTATTCACCATCGTCGAAACGGGCTTCGGCCTGGGGCTCAATTTCATGGCGACCTGCGCCGCGTGGCGGGCGGATCCGGCACGATGCAAGCGCCTGCATTTCCTGTCCGTCGAGCGCCACCCCTTTGTCCGCGAGGATCTCGCCGCGCTGCATTCCCGCTACCCTGAATTCAACAATCCATCGGCCGAGATTTGCGCAGCGTGGCCGCCTGCGATCGCCGGCGTGCACCGGCTGCATTTCGACGGCGGACGGATCACGCTGACGCTCGTATTCGCGGACGCAGTCGAAGCGCTGCGCGACTTGCGTCTCGGCGCGGATGCATTCTATCTCGACGGCTTTGCGCCCGACCGCAATCCGGAAATGTGGTCGCCCGCGGTCATGGCGGCTCTAGCGCGGCTTGCCCGGCCGGGCGCGACGCTTGCCACGTATACCACCGCGCGCTCGGTGCGCGACGCGCTCGCCGCGGCCGGCTTCGCGGTCGAGAAATCGGTCGGCTTCGGACGCAAGCGCGAGATGCTGACGGGGCACTTCGCACCCCGCTGGCCGATAAGACATCCGCCTCCGTTACGCATCGAGCGGCCGGAACGCAATGCGCTGATCGTCGGCGCGGGACTTGCGGGAGCGGCAATCGCCGAGCGTCTCGCGTCGCGGGGTTGGCAGGTTGACGTCCTGGATCGCAATGGTGCCGTAGCCGGCGGTGCGTCGGGGCTGTCCTCGGGGGTGTTACAGCCACATCTGTCGCGCGATGATTGCATTCTGTCGCGTTTCACCCGTGCCGGCTTCCTGTACGAACATTCGCGCCGGCAATCGATAAACGTCTACGGGGCGACGTTGACGCGACCGCCATGCGGTGTGCTGCAGATCGCGGACGATTCAAGCCACGAAGTGCGGATGGCCGCTGATCTCGCAGCATTCGCCTATCCGGCCGAGTATGCGCAGCTCCTCTCCCGCGATGCCGCGAGCTCGCGCGCCGGCAGCCCGGTCAGAGCGGGAGGCTGGTGGATTCCGATGGGCGATTGGGCGCGACCGGCAGCGGTGGTGCGCGCGCAACTTGCCGCGGCGGCGCTTGGAGAGACACCGGCTCCGCGCATCATGCTTCATCGGGAAGTCGCGTCGTTGCGACGTCTGGGTGAGCGCTGGTGTGCGATCGACGCCTCCGGGGTCGAGATCGCGAGTGCCCCGGTGGTGGTGCTAGCGAATGCCTGCGATGCCGCGAGGCTGGTCGATTTCGCACCGGCGCCGCTGCAGCGTGTCAGGGGCCAGCTAACGCTTTTCCCGGCATCGCCTGCCGCCCCGCGCACGGTGCTCTGCGGACGAGGTTACGTGTTGCCCGAGATCGACGGTAACATCGTCATAGGTGCAAGCTACGATCTCGACGACGCGATGCAACCGGACGACGCTGGTCACGCCGCCAACTTGCATCGCGCGGAGCGGCTTCTGCCCGGGATCAGCGTGCACGTGGACATGATGTCGTTGCGAGGCGAGGTGGGCATGCGCTGCGTCGCACGGGATCGCATGCCCTTGGTGGGGCCGATAGTCGACATGGCTCGCGCTCGCCAGATCGCGGAATCACTGAGCGGCGCCCACGCAAGCGACATGCCGCGCCTGCCGGGACTCTACTGCGCAATCGCATTCGCGTCGCGCGGCCTGGCCTGGACGGCGCTTGCCGCCGAGTGCATTGCGAGCCAGCTCGAAGGAGAGCCTTTGCCGATCGAAGCGACACTGGCCGACGCGATCGATCCGGCCCGGTTCGCGGTCAAGCGTGCGCGCAGGGGAACGCTGTAGTCAGGATTGCGGACGAGAGTGACGCGTGGAGCCCCAATAATCGTCATTCCCGCTTCCGCGGAAATGACGATATGGGAGCTTCCGGCGTCACGCACATTCGTAAACCTCGCTAGATACGGCGTGCCGCCCGCGCGATAATATTGCTCATGGCAAGAACAGACTCCGGCGCGCCCTCGCCCATTGCCGCGCTCCTCAAGCCGCACACCAAGGACCTCGGTGGCTTCGAGGTGCAGCGCCTGCTGCCTGCGATCGACGCGCAGATGGTCGGGCCCTTTATCTTTTTCGACCACTTCGGTCCGGCGACCTTCCCACCGGGCGAAGGGGTCGACGTGCGTCCGCACCCGCACATCGGTCTCGCCACCGTGACCTATCTTCTGGAAGGCGCGATGATGCATCGCGACAGCCTGGGCAGCGTTCAGCGGATCGAGCCGGGCGACGTCAACTGGATGACCGCCGGCGTCGGCATCGTGCATTCGGAGCGTACGGCGCCGGAAGACCGCACGACCGGGCATCGCCTGCATGGATTGCAGACGTGGGTCGCGCTACCCAAGGCGCACGAGCAGGACGAACCATCGTTTGCCCACTACGCAAGCGCCTCACTGCCGACGATCGCCCTGCCAGGCGTGACCATGCGCCTGATCGCGGGCACGGCGTTCGGCCAGCGCTCTCCTGCGTCGACATTTTCTCCGATGTTCTATGTCGCCGTGGATATGGAGGCCGGCTCAGCTTTTGATCTGCATCCCGAACATGAAGAGCGCGGCGTCTACGCCATCGACGGGGAGCTTCTCGTTGGCGGCGAAGCGCTTATTACGCATCACATGGCGGTGTTGCGATCGTGGACTACCGTGAGAATCGAAGCGCGCTCGCGCGCCGCCCTCGTGCTTCTCGGCGGCAGCAAGCTGGATGGCGAGCGCCTGATCTGGTGGAACTTCGTCGCCAGCTCGAAGGAACTGATCGACTCCGCAAGCACGCGCTGGCGCGAGCGGAGCTTTCCGCCCGTACCGGATGAAACGGAGTTCATTCCATTGCCGGAAAAGCCTCGCGCAGCGGGAACGCTGCTTTGAGAGAAAACTAGGCCGGCACCGACTGTCTGATTTCGCCCTTCAATCCCGCCGCCGCGCGCAGCGCGTCGGCGCGGTCGATATTTTCCCAGGTGAACTCGGGCTCGTCGCGCCCGAAATGCCCATAGGCTGCGGTCTTGAGATAGATCGGCCGCAGCAAATCGAGCATCTGGATGATGCCTTTGGGTCGCAGGTCGAAGTGCGAGGTGACCAGCTCGGCGATTTTCGCGTCGGAGATCTTGCCCGTGCCTTCGGTGTAAACGGTGATATTGATCGGCTGAGCGACGCCGATCGCGTATGAAACCTGCACCTGGCACTGGCGCGCGATGCCCGCGGCGACGATGTTCTTGGCAACGTAGCGCGCGGCGTACGCGGCCGAGCGATCGACCTTGGACGGATCCTTGCCTGAAAATGCACCGCCGCCATGCGGCGCGGCGCCACCATAAGTGTCGACGATGATCTTCCGACCGGTCAGGCCCGCGTCGCCATGTGGGCCGCCTATTTCGAAGCGCCCGGTGGGATTGACCAGATATTTGGTGTCGATCAGCATTTCGCTCGGCAGCACCGGCTTGATGATCTCCTCCACCACCGCTTCCATCAACTCTTTCTGCTTGTGATTCATGCTCGGATGATGCTGGGTGGACAGCACCACCGTATCGATCTTCTTCGGCCGGCCGTCGACGTAGCGCACCGTGATCTGCGATTTTGCGTCCGGCCGCAGCCACGGCAGCCGGCCGTCGCGGCGGACTTCGCTCTGGCGCTGCACCAGGCGATGCGCGTAATAAATCGGGAGCGGCATCAGCGACGGAGTCTCGTCGCACGCATATCCGAACATCAGGCCCTGGTCGCCGGCGCCCTGGTTCATGTACTCCTCGGACGTCCGGTCGACGCCGCGTGCGATATCGGGCGACTGCCTTCCATAGCAGACCATGACCGCGCAGCCCTCGGCGTCGAAGCGCAGCTCGGGGTCGGTGTATCCGATGCGATGAATCGTGTCCCGCGCGATACGCGCATAATCGTGCTTGTGATCGGTCGTGATTTCGCCGGTCATGACCACCAGTCCGGTCGACACCAGCGTCTCTGCGGCTACCCGGCCGTGCGAATCCAGCGTTAGAATTGCGTCGAGAACGGCGTCGGAAATCTGGTCGGCAACCTTGTCCGGATGACCCTCCGAAACTGATTCCGACGTGAACAGAAACTCACCCATTGCCGCTCCCCGCGTAGATTATTGGAAGATACCTGGAAAATGCGTGGAAATAGCGCGCGCGCTCCACGGCCGTCGCGGCGCAAAGAGTTGAATTCTACCAAATTCGGCGTGCCCGGCGTTGGGGGGCCTGCCGGCCGGTCGAAAACCGCAGGCGCGCCCTTGTGAACACTGTCGCCTCCGAAGAAATCGAGCGCGCGGCGCAATTGTTGCACGCAGGGGCGCTGGTCGCGTTTCCCACCGAAACCGTGTACGGACTGGGCGCGGACGCACGCAACGCCGACGCGGTACGGCGGATGTTCGCCGTCAAGGGTCGGCCCGCCGGACATCCGGTCATCGTGCATCTGGCCGATGCAGACTTGCTGCCGCGCTGGGCACGAGAAGTCAGCGCAAGCGCGGAAGCGCTTGCGCAGGCGTTCTGGCCGGGACCGTTGACCTTGATACTGCCGCGCGCTTCAACGGTGCTCGACGTCGTGACCGGCGGCCAGGACAGCGTAGGCTTGCGCGTTCCTGCTCACCCGATCGCACACGCGCTGCTGGTGCGATTGCTGGATCTCGGCAGTGACGGCATTGCAGCGCCTTCGGCCAACCGTTTTGGCCGCATCAGCGCGACGAATGCGCGACATGTCGCAGACGAGTTTGGAGACGCAATCGCGCTGATACTCGACGGAGGCTCGAGCAGGCATGGCATCGAATCCACCATCGTCGACCTCACCACCGACGATCCGGTACTCCTTCGCCCTGGAGCCATCGCGGTCGAGGCGCTTCGGCGCGTTCTCGGATCCGCGCCGCGGGTGGCAAACGCACGGTCCCCTCGAGCATCCGGCACGCTGGCGTCGCACTACGCGCCAAGGACGGCGGCGCGGCTAATTGCGCCGGACGAGCTCATTCACGCGTTCTCCACGTTGACGCAACCCGTCGCGGACATCGCAGTACTTGCGCGCTCCGTCGCGAAGCCGGCGGGATTCACGGGCACCTGGATCGAGGCGCCGGAAAAAAGCACGGCCTACGCGCGGGATCTCTACGCCAACTTGCGCACGCTCGACGCGCGCGGCGCCGACGAAATCTGGATCGAGACGCCACCAGAGGGCTCCGATTGGGTCGCGGTGAGCGATCGGCTGCGCAAAGCGACGCATCGGCAGTGAGCGTGCCGTGCGCGCCGAGCCTTCAGCACTGGGCGGCGAATGCACGCGCGAGGAACGGGACGATCGCGGCCACCAACTCCTTATGCCGGTTCTCCATATAGTGGTCGGTGCCGGTGATGACAACATGCTTCGAGCACCCATCGCGCGGGAGGCTCACCGCGCGCTTTGAAGCAAACTCAAGGACCTGCGGAAAATCGCGTTCGGCGGTGACATCGAGCACCGGCAACTCCGGCCGCGAACCGAACGCGTTCATCATTCCGATCGGAACCCAGGCTGACATCTTCGCTGCCGACAAAGAGGACACATACGCGTCGGCCATCGATGCCCCCATGCTATGCGAGACGATGGCGATCCGCTCCGTGCCGCGCGCCCGGAGATAGGCAATGGCCGCGACAAAGCGCTCGTTGGACTCGGGAAATAGTGTTGAATACTGCTCGCGCGACGCATCGGCAGCCAGCACCGGCATCTGTACCGCAAGCGTCGAAATGCCCGCTTCCGCGAGCCCGGTTCGAAGTCCGTTGATCAAGCCCCAATCCGGATGCACCCCCACGCCGTGGACGACGATGGCCGCGGCTTTGGCAATTGCCGGCGGCGTCGCCTCGGTGTAGATCGCGAGAACTCGCGGCTGTCGCGCAGTCATGAGATAAACGGCGTCGCCGACGACGATCGCTGGCACGATCTCCTGCGCGAGGCGCGCTTCGCGAGCGTAGTCCGCGGCGCAAGATGCGCGCTCCGCGACGCCGATCAGCGTGATCGCCGTCACCACCAAGGCCGAGGTTCGCCAAACGAAACGCATCATTTTCTCCGCGCTTCCCGGACTGATACCATGACGGCGCAGCCCTTCGCTGTCATCCGTTCCTATCCGCACACCAATAGTATCCGACGCGCATGCGCGCAGACCCTCCCATCGTCGTCATCGCTCCCGATTCGTTCAAGGGATCGATCGCGGCGCCGCCCGCCGCTTCGGCCATCGCCGAGGGTTTGCGCCGCGTTTGGCCTGGCGCGGACTTGCGTCTGTGTCCGATGGCCGACGGCGGCGAGGGAACGCTCGACGCCGTGCTTTCGCGCGGCGGGCAGCGCCTGACCGCCCGCGTCGGCGGGGCTTCGGGCGAGACTGTCGAGGCGAGCTATGGAATCGTCGGCGGCGGCAAGATCGCGATCATCGAAGCCGCGCAAATCGTCGGTCTCACCGATCCTGAAGGCACCGCGATCGACGTCGAGCAGCGCAGCTCGCGCGGCATCGGCGAGCTGATAGTCAAGCTACTCAATGGCGGGCTGCGGGAGTTCATGGTCGGCCTTGGAGGCACCAGCACCAACGATGGCGGCGCGGGAATGCTGGCCGCGCTGGGCGTTCAACTGCTCGATGTAGGCGGACGCTCCGTGGACGCGACGCCCGCCGGCCTCGCGAAGCTTGCCGTGGCGGATACCGGTGGACTCGATCCGCGTCTGCGAGAGGCGACGATCACCATTATGTCCGATGTCGACAACGTGCTTGCCGGTCCACACGGAGCCACCGCGATCTTCGGCCCGCAGAAGGGCGTGCGCGCCGAGCGCGTCGGCGAGATCGACGCGAGGCTTGCGCGCTTCGCAGCGCTCGTGGAAAAAGCCCTCGGAAATACCGCGCGCGATCGGCCCGGCGCGGGCGCCGCGGGCGGTCTTGGTTTTGCGCTTCAGTTGCTCGGCGGCGAAATGCGCTCCGGCGCGGAAGTCGTCGCCGATCTGATCGGGCTCGATGCGGCACTTCGAGGCGCCCACTGGATGATCACCGGCGAAGGCCGCACGGACGCGCAAACGCTCCTGGGCAAGACACCGCTCGTCGTCGCGCGCCGCGGAGCTTCGATGGGCGTTCGCACGACGTTGATCTCCGGCGGCATCGATCGTACCGCGCTGCCGGAGCTTTCGCGCCATTTCGCCGGTTGCTTTTCCTTGACGTTCGGGCCGATCGCGCTGGAGCAATGCGTTGTGCAAGCCGCCGGCTTGCTCACCGATCGGGCCGAGCAGCTTGCGCTCCTCTTAACCGCTCTTCGCGGCAGTGAGCCAGACACCGCTGACGCCAAGCCCTGATTACGAGCAATGAGTCCCGTGTCTTCAGTGCAGTGTCTTCAGTGCGATATACCCATCATGTGATCGGGAAGCCAGGTGGCGATTTCCGGAAAAACGCACAGGATCACGATCTGAAGCATCATGCAGAGCACGTAGGGAATGGTGCCCCACATGATGCGCGTGACCGGCACATCCGGCGCGATCGAGCTGACGATGTATATGTTGAGCCCGACGGGAGGATGGATCAGCCCGATCTCCATGTTGATGGTGAGAATCACGCCGAACCAAACGGGATCGAAGCCGGCAGCCTTGATGATGGGATAGAGAATCGGCGCGGTCATGAGGATGATTGCCGCCGGCGGAATGAAGAAACCGCAGACGAGCAGGAACACGTTGATCATTCCCATGAGCACCCAGCGATTGACGTGCATCTCGGCAATTGCCTGAGCCAGCGTCTGGGTGAGGTACAGCGAAGTCAGCATGTAGCCGAACAAAACGGCGGCGGCAATGATCGTCAGGATCATCACCGACTCTCTTGTCGTGTCGCGCAGGATGGCCCACCACTTCGCAGGCGCCCACATGCGGTAGATCAGCATTGCGAGCAGCACGCACATGGCGGCGCCTACCCCCGCCGCCTCGGACGGTGTTGCAACTCCGCCATAAAGTGCGTACATGACGCCGCCGATGATGACGAGGAATGGCGCGATTTTTGGAATCGACTGGAACTTCTGCTTCCAGGTGTAACGGAAATCGACAGCGTGCGAGCGGAAGCCTCTTTTCCAGATGATGAACAGCGTCCACAGCATGAACAGCAGCGTGAGCATCACGCCAGGTAATACGCCGGCAAGGAACAGGCGCCCGATCGAGGTCTCGGTGGCGATGCCGTACAGAATGAAGGTGATCGACGGTGGAATCAGAATGCCGAGCGTGCCGCCGGCGCAGATCGACCCGGTCGCGATATCGTCGGGATAGCCGCGCTTTCGCATTTCCGGAATGCCCATCTTGCCGATGGCAGCACAGCACGCGGGCGACGATCCGGTAAGCGCCGCGAACAGCGCGCACGCACCCAGGTTCGAGATCACCAAGCCGCCCGGAAGGCGGTATAGCCAGCGGTCGAGCGCTTCGTAGAGATCCTTGCCGGCGGGCGAGGAGCCGATCGCGGCGCCCATCATCACGAACATCGGGATGGAAACCAGCGTGAAGTCGTTCAATCCGGCAAAGAAGGTCTCCGCAACGACGTGCAGCGCACCGAAGCCCTGAAAGATGACAATGAAGACGATGGAAAGCGCTCCAAGACCGAAAGCGACCGGCGTGCCTGAAAGCAGCACGATCAGCGTGACGACAAGGACGATCGCGCCTTGTGTTGCCGGGCTCATGCTCGACGTCCCTTGGCGATACCGAAGGGCGGTTCACGGCCGGTGGTCAGACAGAACAGCTCGACGACATATTGCAAGGTGAGGATCGCCAGGCCTATCGGCATCGACGCATACGGAATCCACAGCCTCACCCGCCACATGGTGTTCGAGAGCCAACGCTGGTTCCACGCCTCCAGCCAGTACTGCCAGGTGAGCACCGCCATCGTCACGCAGAACGCCATGGCCAGCAGCGTCGAGATCAGCGCCAGCCACCAGCGCTTGCGCTGGCCGAGGTAGAGCGGCAGCACGTCGACGTTCACGTGCCCGCGCATCATCAGAACAAAGGGACTGCCGATGAAAGTCGCCGCGACCAGGCTATAGGTGACAAAGTCGGTTTGCCAGATGGTGTTCTCGTTTAGCACGAAGCGCACGAACACCATTTCGCAGACGATGACGACGCTGACGGCGATGAGCGCCGCGGCAATATAGCCGCAAAGCCGCGAGATCAGCCTGACGGCGCGGACGAATTGATCCATGTGCCGCTCTAGCTGAGCCGGTTGTCAGTTCGACAGGGAAATCGGCGAACGACGCATGCCGTCCACCGACAATCGGGGCTCAAAGCGTTTACTTGACGCTCAACGCTTCGTCGATCAGCTTCTTGCCGTCGGGCACGTCCTTGGCGAACTCCGCGTAGGAGCTCTTCTTCGCGATCTCGATCCACTGGTTGTACTGCGCGTCGGTCAGGCTCTTGACCTCGACGCCGTGATCCTTGTAGGCCTGGATCGTCGCCGCGTCGACCGACTCGGCCTTGTCCTCGTAGTACTTCTGCGCTTTCTTGCCGGCCTGGATGAGCGCGTCCTGCTGCTTCTTGTCGAGCTTGTCGAAGCTCTTTTTCGACATCAGCAGCGGCTCGTACATCATCCACAGCGCATTGGTGCCGGGCACGGTCAGGCATTTCGCCTGCTCGTAGAGACGGAAGGACAGGAAGCTGCCCATACTGGTGTCGGTTCCCTCGGCCACACCGGTCTGAAACGCGTTGTAGATCTCGTTCGATGGAATCGACACGATCGACGCGCCGGCTGACTGCCACATCTGCGCGAAGGTCGGACCCGCGGCGCGAAACTTCAACCCCTTGACGTCATTGGGCTCGAGGATGCAGCCGCGCTTGGACACCATTCCGCCGCCGAACCAGGCATCCGACAGCACGATCGCGCCAGCCTGTTCGATGTGCGCGTGGATGTCCTTCATGAACTGCGAGTCGTTGAGCCGCTTGGCGCGATCGTAGCTGCGCACCAGACCGGGCATCAACGTTGCGCTGAAAGCGCGCACCTGGCCGCTCGCGTAATCGAGCGGGAAGAGCGTGATGTCGAGCTGCCCGTTGACCAGCGCGTTCCACTGCTGCTCCGCCTTGAACAGCGAAGCGCCGGGGTAGACCTGGATGTCGAGATCGACGTTCGCAGCCTTGGCCTCGCGGGCGATCATCTGCACCATGTCGTCGCGCACGTCGCCCTTGCCGCCGGGAAACTGATGCGAGGCCCGCATGACCACGGGCGCGGCTGCGACGGAGCCTGCCAGCAGCGCGGCCATCAGCGCGGCAAGCGTGCCGGTGTGCTTGAACTTGCTCATTGGTTCCTCCTCCAAGTTTGTCGATCGGACGCGGAGCATGCTGCCCGGTCCGTCGGAAAATTATTGTGACCGCAAGAAACGGTGGGCTATTCTAACCCTGCCCAGCCCGTTAAATCGACTCAGGCGGCAGGACTCGCCATTTCGCCCCGCGCCGTGTCGTTGTAGCCTTGGCCCGGGTCCACGGTCCCGCCGGCGGTGACCTTTACCGCGCAATACTTGAACTCCGGAATCTTGCCAAAGGGATCGAGCGCGGGGTTGGTCAGCAGATTCGCTGCGGCTTCGTAGTAGCAGAACGGGATGAACACCGCCCCTCTCGGTGTGCCGTCATCCGCACGCGCAAAGAGCGTGACGCTGCCGCGTCTCGAGGCCACCGTAACGACGCCCGCCGCCGCAATGCCCAAGGCCCGAAGATCATCAGGATTGATCGATGCCACCGGCGCCGGCTCGATGCTGTCCAGAACCTCGGTGCGCCGCGTCATGCTGCCGGTGTGCCAATGCTCGAGCTGCCGGCCGGTGATCAGCACAAAAGGATATTCCGTATCGGGCCGCTCCGCGGCGGGAATGATCTGCGCGGCAACGAATCGACCGGTTCCCGTCTTGGTTGGAAATTGTTCGGTGAATACCACGCGCTCACCGGGATCGCCTTCCTTTTCGCACGGATAAGTCACGGCGGATTCCTGTTCCAGACGGGACCAGGTGATGCCCGCAATCGACGGCATGGTCCTGCGCATTTCCTCGAACACCTGGCTCGGATGCTCGTAGTGCCAATCGAGCCCGAGCTGCCTGCCCATGGCGTTGATGATCCACAGATCCTGCCGCGCCTCGCCCGGCGGCTCGAGCGCCTGACGGCCGAGTTGCACCGCACGATCGGTGTTGGTGAAGGTGCCGGTTTTTTCCGGGAACGCGGACGCCGGCAGGATGACGTCGGCGAGATAACCGGTTTCGGTCAGGAAGATATCCTGCACCACCAGCATTTCCAGCTCCGACAATGCCTGGCGCGCATGATTGACGTCGGGATCGGACATCGCGGGGTTTTCGCCCATGATGTACATGCCGTGAATTTCACCGGCGTGCACCGCGTTCATGATTTCCACGACGGTGAGTCCGGGCGTCGGATCGAGCTTGATGCCCCATTCCGCTTCGAAGCGCGCGCGCCCGTCCTGGTTGTCGACCCGCATATAGTCGGGAAACATCATCGGGATGAGGCCGACGTCGCTGGCACCCTGGACGTTGTTCTGTCCGCGCAGCGGGTGCAGTCCGGTCCCCGGCCGGCCGATCTGGCCGGTCATCATCGCCATCGCGATCAGGCAGCGTGCGTTATCGGTTCCGTGGATATGCTGTGAAATCCCCATGCCCCACAGGATCATCGACCCGCGCGACGTGGCGTAGAGCCGCGCCACCTCGCGAATGATCTGCGCGGGAACGCCGCACAACGGCGCCATTGCCTCCGGACTGTAACCCGCGACGTTGGCCTTGAGCGCCTCGAAACCATTGGTGCGGTCCGCAACAAAATTTTCCTGGACCCAGCCCTCTTCGATAATCGTGTGCATGATCGCGTTCAGCAGCGCGACGTCGGTATCCGGCTTGAACTGCAAGTAGTGCGTGGCGTGTCGCGCGAGCTCGGAGCGCCGCGGGTCGGCGAGAATGAGCTTCGTACCCTGTTTGACGGCGTTTTTCATCCAAGTTGCCGCGACCGGATGGTTCACCACCGGATTGGCGCCGATGAGGAGCACCACCTCGGCGAGCATGACGTCCATGACCGGATTCGATACCGCACCCGAGCCGATGCCTTCAAGCAGCGCCGCGACGCTGGATGCGTGGCAGAGCCGCGTGCAATGATCGACATTGTTCGAGCCGAAACCGGTTCGGACGAGCTTCTGAAACAGGTACGCTTCCTCGTTAGACCCCTTCGCCGATCCGAATCCTGCCAGCGCCCGCGGCCCGCGCGTATCGCGAATGCCGCGCAGCGCGCCGCCGGCCAGCGCGAGCGCCTCTTCCCAGCTCGCTTCGCGAAACACCGACAGCGTATCGGCGGGGTCCATCACGAAATCGGCGGATTTGGGCATCCCCGGCTTGCGGATAAGCGGCTTGGTCAGCCGCTGCTTGTGGTGAACGTAGTCGAAGCCGAATCGCCCCTTGACGCAAAGGCGCTCGTGATTGGCAATGCCGTCGCGTCCTTCTACGCGAACGATGTGATTGTCGGCGACGTGATAGGTGAGCTGACAGCCGACACCGCAATACGGACACACCGACGCGACGATCTTGTCCACCGGGACGAGATAGGCGTCGTGCGCCGGCGCGAGCGCTCCGGTGGGACAGGCCTGCACACATTCGCCGCACGCGACGCAGGTCGATGCACCCATCGGGTCGGCAAGATCGAACACGATCTGCGAGCTCGCGCCGCGAAAGGCGTAGCCGATCACGTCGTTGACCTGTTCTTCGCGACACGCGCGCACGCACCGCGTGCACTGGATGCAGGCGTCGAGATTGACCGCCATCGCCGGGTGCGAAAGGTCGGCCGGCGGCTGCACACGCGCCTCGAATCGCGGCACGCCGATGTCGAGCCATCGCTTCCAATGGTCCAGCTCCGAGTCGAGCTTGTAAACCCTTTGCGGCACGTCCGCGGCCAGCATTTCGATGACCAGCTTCTGCGAATGCACCGCGCGCGGGCTCTCGCTCGAGACTTCCATCCCCTTCGTGGGCGCGCGGCAGCACGACGGCGCCAGCACGCGCTCGCCCTTGATCTCGACCATGCACGCGCGGCAATTGCCGTCGGCGCGCATGCCTTCCTTGTAGCAAAGGTGCGGGATATCGACGCCGTGGCGCTTCGCCGTCTGGATGATGGTCTCGCCGGGCTCGGCGCTGAGCTCCACACCGTTCAGGCGAAACTCGGTGCGCTGCACATCGAGCGCTTTTTCATACGGGGCGTTCATTCGATCAGTTCCTGGGGAAAATATTTGATCACGCACGTGATCGGGTTGGGCGCGGCCTGCCCGAGCCCGCAGATCGATGCGTCGATCATGACTTGGGAAAGCTCCGCCAACAGCGCCGTGTCCCACTTCGGCTTGGCGAGCAGCCCGACCGCCTTTTGCGTCCCGACGCGGCAAGGCGTGCATTGGCCGCAGGATTCATCGGCGAAAAAGCGCATCAGATTGAGCGCGGCGTCGCGTGCCCGATCGTGCTGCGAAAGGATGATTACCGCCGCGGATCCGATAAAGCATCCGTGCGGCTGCAGCGTGTCGAAGTCGAGCGGAACGTGGTCCAATGATGCCGGCAGAATTCCGCCCGAGGCGCCGCCCGGCAGGTATCCATAGAGCTCGTGTCCCGGAAGCATGCCGCCGCAAAACTCGTCGATCAGCTCGCGCACGGTAATGCCCGCCGGCGCGAGATGCACGCCGGGTTTCGTCACGCGTCCGGAGACCGAAAACGAGCGCAGGCCCTTGCGGCCGTTGCGTCCATGGCCCGCGAACCACTCGGCCCCCTTTTCCAGGATGTCGCGGACCCAGTAAAGCGTTTCCATATTGTGCTCGAGCGTGGGACGCCCGAAGAGCCCCACCTGCGCGACGTAGGGCGGGCGCAGTCGCGGCATCCCGCGCTTGCCTTCGATCGATTCGATCATCGCCGACTCTTCTCCGCAGATATACGCGCCGGCGCCGCGCCGCAGATGAATTCGCGGCAGCGGCTGCGGAGGATTGGCCTGCAGCGCCGCGAGCTCGCGCGTGAGAATTGCCCTGCAGGCGGCATACTCGTCGCGCAGATAGACGTAGATTTCGTCGATGCCGACAGCCCACGCCGCGATCAGCAGGCCCTCGACAAAGCGGTGCGGATCGCGCTCCAGATAGTAGCGATCCTTGAACGTGCCCGGCTCGCCCTCGTCGATGTTGACCGCCATCAGCCGCGGCGCGGGCTCAGCGCGCACGATTTTCCATTTGCGGCCTACCGCGAACCCCGCGCCGCCGAGTCCCCGAAGGCCCGAGTGCTCCATTGCGGCAATGACGGCGTCGACCGGACGCTCGCCACTTGCACACGCGAGCAGCGTCCGATAGCCGCCGTCGGCGCGATACGCGGCGTAGTCGACATACGTCGGCAATTCCGGTTCGGTTCGCTTAAGCGCGATCGCCTCGGCAATCTTCTCCAACGTCGCGCCGTCGACGGTATTGCGCCCTACGACTGCCGCCGGCGCGTGCTCGCAGCGCCCGATGCATGGCGCGCCGATCACCCGAACGCCTGCACCGCTCGCACCCTCGAGGGCGTGGAGCAATGCGTCGGCGCCGGCCATCTGGCAGGACAAGGTTTCGCAAATCCGCACCGTCAGCGCCGGTGGCGGCGTCTCGCCCTCCTTCACCACGTCGAAGTGATGATAGAAGGTGGCCACTTCGTAGACCTCGGTGCGCGCGAGCTTGAGCTCCTCGGCCAGCGCGAGGATATGCGCCGCCGAAATATGTCCGTAGCGATCCTGGATACGGTGCAGAAACTCGATCAGCAGATCGCGCCGGCGTGACGAGTCGCCCAGCAGGGCGCGAATCTCGGTCACAGCCTGCGCGTCGAGCGGGCGCCCCTTCGGATGGCCGCGGACGCCGCGTTTGCGGCCGAGCGCCGATGTATCGACGACCGAGACCTCGCTCATGCGCGACCGCGAGCAGGCTGGGTTCGATCGCGGCGCTTCACGGTCATTGGATCAGTCGAGGAAGTCACAGGATTTTTCGACGTGTGCGGCAAGGTCGAGCGAGTGCTGGCGTACCAGGCGCTCGGCGCGCTCGGTATCGCGCTTTTCCAGTGCCTCGATGATCGCCATATGATCGACGATCGAGCGCGCCGCGCGGTCGCTTTGCGAGATCGTCATCCTTCGTATCGCCCGGACATGGATGAAAAGATTCTCGATCGTCTTGCCCATCAGATGCGAGCCAGAGAGGCCGATGATCGCCTGATGAAACGCGATGTTCGCATCCGAGTATTCCTCGATGTGCTCGGCCGGCATCTCGTTGTGGAACTCGTCGAACATGTGGCGCAACGCGAAGATGTCCTCGTCCGAGGCATTGATGGTCGCAAGGCGCGCCGCCATGCTTTCGAGCGCTGCCCACATCTCGATCATTTCCACGATCTGCTTCTTGGTCTTGCGGATGATGAAGACACCGCGCCGCGGAACCGTGCGCAGAAATCCCTCCTGCTCGAGCAGCGTCATCGCCTCGCGGATCGGCGTGCGGCTCACGCCGAGCGCCTGGCTCAACTGTCGCTCGTCCAGGCGTATCTCGTCGCGATGCGCATAGATGTCGGCGTCCGTGATCGCCTGCTTCAGCGCGGCGTACGCCTGGTCGCGGAAGCTCACGTTGGTATTGAGCGGCTGCAGCGCCAGCGTCGGCAGCGGCGGTGCCGTAACGGGCGCGTCGGTAGCAGGGGTCATGGCTGCGTCTCCCTTTTCAGCCTGCTCGGATGCCAGGCCACGGAGCATGCGCGTCGCAAATCAAGAGCTGTCGTCAATGCAGCTCCCCTCTCGTGCGCCGCATTCGCTGCCGAATGAGCGCCAGCACGACGTCGGTCGTCGGCGTGGGGATACCGGTGTACAAACCCAATTCCTGCACCACCCCCACCAACGGCTCGACCTCCATCGACCGGCCGCGCTCCAGGTCCTGCAACATGGACATCTTGTGGGGCCCAAGTGCGCCGGCGCCGTCGATGCGTCGCTCGATATCGACGCGAAGGCGTAAGCCCAGAAAGTCGCCGATCGCCTTTGCCTCGAGCATCATTGCACGACAGATCGCGCGCGTTCCCGGATCCGCGGCGATGATGTCGACCGTCGCCAGAGTCAGCGCGCTGATTGGGTTGAAGCACAGATTGCCGCATAGCTTTAGCCAGATCTCGTCGCGAATATCTTCACGTATGGGCGCGTCGAGCCCGCCCGCCACCATCGCCTCGTGCAGTTGCTCCACGCGCGCGCTTTTCTGTCCTCCGGGTTCGCCGATCGGAAACTTGCGGCCGTGCTCGTGGCGGATGACCCCGGGCGCGACCACCTCGGCCGCCGGAAAGACGACGCAGCCGAAGGCGCGTTCCGGACCCAGCCGGTCCCACTGCCTGCCGCCAGGATCGATACAGCTGAAGCGAACGCCGGACAGTCGCTTGTCGCCATGGAAATACCAATAAGGTATGCCGTTGCTCAAAGTAACGATGCTGGTCGACGGTCCGAGCAGCGGGACCATCGCATCGACTGCCTCGTCGATCTGATGCGCCTTGAGACTGATGATCAAGTAATCCTGCTCGCCGAGCTCGGCCGGATTTGCGGTCGCCCGAAGATGCGCGACATGTTCCTCCCCGCCGCATTGCAAGCGCAGCCCACCCGCGCGTATGGCGTCGAGATGAGGCCCGCGCGCGACCAAGCTCACGTCAGCCCCCGATCGAGCCAGGCACACGCCAAGATAGCCGCCGATCGCGCCGGCACCGAAGACGCACACCTTCACGTTCTCTCCTGCCGGCCTGCGCGGTGGACGGCCCGCGCCGACTAGGTTCAAGCGCCCGCGGCCTGCAGCTGGGCAGCGCCCCCTCGTGACCTCAAATCCCGGTTGACTTTAGCTGATATACCACATACGTTATGCCAAAGATTAGAAAAAAGCCATACGGCGCCCATCGGCGCACGATGGCGTGCAAGCCGACGGTCGCTACGACGGCCGCGGACCATCCTGGAGGAGAGACTGATGGAATCTGCAACCGGCACTAAATCTGCGTTCGCGTCCCCGTGGATACAACTCATCATCGGCATCATCTGCATGGCGAGCGTCGCCAACCTGCAATACGGCTGGACGCTCTTCGTCAATCCGATGGACGAGAAATACCACTGGGGACGCGCTTCGATCCAGGTCGCGTTCACCATTTTCGTCCTCCTCGAAACTTGGCTTGTTCCAGTCGAAGGTTATCTGGTCGACCGCTTCGGGCCGCGTTGGGTCGTCGTTGTCGGCGGCCTTCTCTGCGCTATCGCCTGGGCCCTTAATTCGGTTGCCAGCTCCCTTCCCATGCTTTATTTCGCGGCCGCGTTGGGCGGCGTCGGGGCCGGCGCGGTATATGGCACCTGCATCGGCAACGCGGTGAAATGGTTTCCGGGCCGTCGCGGTCTGGCCGCGGGTCTCACCGCGGCAGGCTTCGGTGCGGGCTCGGCGCTGACGATCATTCCGATTGCCGCCATGATCAGGACCAGCGGCTATGAACAGACCTTCCTGGTCTTCGGCTTGGCGCAGGGTTTGATTGTCATCATTCTCGGATTCGCGCTTTTTACACCTCCTGCGAGCATGCTCGTTGCGCCGGCCAAATTGGCTCCGGGCGCGGGGAGACATCAGTCCACTCCGGGAGAGATGGTCAAGTCGCCGATCTTCTGGCTCATGTATCTGATGTTTGTGCTGATGGGCGCAGGGGGCTTGATGGCGACCGCCCAGCTCGCGCCCATTGCCTTGGATTTCAATGTCGCGAAGATACCGGTCAGCCTGATCGGCATTACCCTGCCCGCATTGACCTTTGCGCTTGCGCTCGACCGCATTTTGAACGGGATTACCCGTCCGTTCTTTGGCTGGGTGTCCGACCACATCGGGCGCGAGAACACGATGTTCATCGCCTTCGGCCTCGAAGGCATCGGAATATTTGCGTTGGCCAAGTTCGGTACGGACCCGGTCCTTTTCGTGATCCTGAGCGGACTGGTGTTCTTCGCCTGGGGCGAGATCTACAGCCTGTTCCCGGCCACCGTCACCGATACCTTCGGCGCCACCTACGCGACCACGAACACTGGCTTGATGTATACCGCCAAGGGCACCGCGTCGCTGCTGGTGCCGCTGGGCAGCGTGCTGACGGCCAGCACAGGTAGCTGGCTCGCGGTGTTCATCATTGGCGCTTCGATGAACATCCTTGCCGCACTACTCGCACTCTTCGTGCTCAAACCCATGCGCGCGGCATACACCAGTCGAACCACCGCCGCCGACAGGGCCGGGACCGGCGTAGCGGGCAGCGCGGCCGGAGGGCAGCGCACCTAGCAACGCCATTGACCGACGTTCGCCGCGCGAGACTTGGCGGCGAGCAGACAGGCTCGACGCACGAATCGCGCTGATGCGATTCGTGCCGATGGCTACGGCGCATCGGTCCGTCACCGCGGGCCTGCGTTCGGGGCGACGTGCTCTGACCGGCGTTCAATGACTGATTCATAGATGACGGAGGATCCATGCTCGACACAGCCGCGAAAACCTCAACCAAGCCGACAATGACGACAGCAGAAGACACGCTGAAGCAGAAAACCCGGGATAGCAACGTCATCTCGGGCGGCCATCTGGTGGCGACGGCGCTCAAGAGCGAGGGCGTCGATACGATCTTTACACTTTGCGGCGGCCACATCATCGATAGCTACGACGGGTGCGTGGACGAAGGCATCCGGATCATCGATGTGCGCCACGAACAGGTGGCGGCGCACGCGGCGGACGGCTACGCGCGACAGACCGGCAACGCGATGATGGCTGCGCAAAAAGCAGCCACCTGACAACGCATGACACCCGCGCCGCGGCGGGGATCCTCGCGGCGTGACCGCGGCGCTGCCCCGCAGTCCCAGCGCGGCACCCTTTCGGAGAGACAACCATGCTCGACCAACCCACCAGAACCGCCAAACCCTCGCCCGGGGCGAGCGCCGCCGAAGACGCGCCGAAAATCGCCAGTGGCGAGATCAATGCCCAGTCACAAGAGACCGACGGCTTTCAGCTGGTCATCGATGCCCTCAAGCTAAACGGCATTGATACGATCTTTGGTCTGCCCGGCATCCCGATCACCGACCTCACGCGGAAGTTGCAGGCCGCAGGCCTTCGCGTTATCTCCTTCCGGCATGAGCAGAATGCGGGGTACGCCGCTTCCATCGCCGGCTTCATGACGCAGAAGCCGGGCATCTGCCTCACGGTGTCCGCCCCCGGCTTCATGAACGGACTCGCGGCGCTTGCCAATGCCACCACCAACTGCTTTCCGATGATCCTCATCAGCGGCTCGAGCGAGCGCGAGATCGTCGACTTGCAGCAGGGCGACTACGAGGAGATGGATCAACTCGCCATCGCCAGGCCGCACGCCAAAGCCGCGTTCCGGGTTCTGCACGCCGAAGACATAGGAGTGGGCGTGGCGCGGGCGATTCGTGCCGCGCTCTCCGGCCGTCCCGGCGGCGTCTATCTCGACCTGCCGGCCAAGCTGTTCCCGCAGACGATGGACGCGGAAGCGGGGCGGCAGTCGCTGATCAAGGTCGTCGATCCAGCGCCGCGCCAGATCCCGGCGCCGGACGCCGTAAAGCGCGCGCTCGATCTGCTTAAGGGAGCGAAGCGTCCGCTCATCATTCTCGGCAAGGGCGCGGCGTATGCGCAGGCCGATGCGGATATTCGCGCACTGGTGGAAAAGACGAGTATCCCCTATCTGCCCATGGCGATGGCCAAGGGCCTTCTGCCCGACACGCACGAGCAATCCGCAGCCGCGGCGCGCTCCTACGTGCTGCCCGAAGCCGACGTCGTGCTGGTGATCGGTGCGCGCCTGAACTGGCTGCTTTCGCACGGCAAAGGCAAGACGTGGGGCGCCAACAGCGCCAAGGACTGGGGCGGCCAGAAGTTCATCCAGATCGACATCTCGCCGCAGGAGGCGGACAGCAACGTCCGTATCGATGCTCCGGTCGTCGGCGACATCGGTTCGTGCGTCTCGGCCATGCTCGGCGCCATCAGCGCAACTGCGGGATCGTGGCCTACGCCGCCCGCCGAGTGGCTCGATGCCATTGCGCAGCGCAAGACCAAGAACATCGCGAAGATGGGGGAATCACTGGCGAAGAACCCGACGCCGATGAACTTCCACAGCGCGCTGAACGTCGTGCGCGACATCGTCAAGGCAAATCCGGATGCCATCCTCGTCAACGAGGGTGCGAACGCGCTCGACTTCACGCGCAGCATCGTGGACATGTACAAGCCGCGCAAGCGGCTGGACGTCGGCACGTGGGGCGTCATGGGCAGCGGCATGGGCTTTTCGGTCGCGGCGGCCGTGGTCAGCGGCGAGCAGGTGATCGCGGTCGAGGGCGACAGCGCCTTCGGTTTCTCCGGCATGGAATGCGAGACGATCTGCCGCTACAACCTGCCGGTGTGCGTCGTGATCCTGAACAACAACGGCGTCTACCGCGGCGATGAAGTGAATACTACCGGAGGACGCGATCCATCGCCCCTGGTGTTCGTCAAGGGCGCGCGCTACGAGAAACTGATGGAGGCCTTCGGTGGCGTGGGTGTGATGGCATCGACGCCGGCCGAGCTTCGCAACGCGATGGAAGAAGCGATCCGCTCGCGCAAGCCTACCCTGATCAACGCGGTCATCGACGAAAAGGCGGGCACGGAAAGCGGCCGCATCACGAGCCTCAATCCCGCCGCCAAGAAGAAACCGTGACGGCGATCCGGGGTCGGAATAGCGCTTTCGGAATGACGGTATTGCATAGGGGAACGTAATGGGTAAGGCATTAGACGGTGTTCGGATTCTCGACTTCACTCACGTGCAATCGGGTCCGACGTGTACGCAGCTTCTGGCCTGGCTGGGCGCCGACGTGATCAAGGTCGAGCGCGCCGGCGAGGGGGATATCACCCGCGGCCAGCTTCGCGACATCCCGGACGTGGATAGCCTCTATTTCACGATGCTCAACCACAACAAGCGCTCGATCACCATCGATGCCAAGAACCCGAAGGGCAAGCAGATAATCGAGGCGCTCGTGAAGAAGTGCGATGTGCTGGTCGAGAATTTCGCGCCTGGCGCGCTGGACCGCATGGGGTTCACCTGGGAGCACATCCAGTCGCTCAACCCGCGCATGATCGTCGCCTCGGTGAAAGGCTTCGGTCCCGGCCCGTACGAAGATTGCAAGGTGTACGAGAACGTCGCGCAATGCGCTGGCGGCTCGGCGTCCACCACTGGATTCGACGACGGCCCGCCGGTCGTGACCGGAGCGCAAATCGGCGACAGCGGCACCGGATTGCATCTCGCGCTCGGCATCGTCGCGGCGCTCTATCAGCGCAAGACGACAGGCAAAGGGCAGAAGGTGCTCGCCGCGATGCAGGACGGCGTCCTCAATCTTTGCCGCGTCAAGCTTCGCGATCAGCAGCGCCTCGCACGCACCGGCGTGATGGAAGAATATCCGCAATATCCGAACGGCACGTTCGGCGATGCGGTGCCGCGCGCGGGCAACGCCTCGGGCGGCGGCCAACCGGGATGGATTCTCAAGTGCAAGGGCTGGGAGACCGATCCCAACGCCTACATTTACTTCATCACGCAGGCTCCGGTATGGAAGGACATCTGCAAGGTGATCGGCCGGGAAGAGTGGCTCACCGATCCGCGCTACGCAACGCCGAAGGTACGGCTGACGCACCTGATGGAAATCTTTGGCCAGATCGAAGAGTGGACCAAGACCAAGACCAAGTTCGAGGCGATGGATCTCCTCAACGAGCACGACATTCCGTGCGGACCGATTCTGTCCATGAAGGAGATCGCCGAGGAGCCGTCACTGCGGAAGACCGGAACGGTGGTCGAAGTCGATCATCCCAAGCGCGGCAAATACCTGACCGTGGGCAACCCGATCAAGATGTCCGAGAGTGCAACCGACGTAACGCGCTCACCGCTGCTCGGCGAGCATACCGATCAGGTTCTCGCGGAGCTCGGTTATAGCCCGGAGCAGGTCGCGGAGTTGCGCACTTCGGGTGCGATCTGACGGCGCATCGCTCAACACAGTAATCGCAACCAACAACCACCAAGCGAAGCTACTCCGCCGCAACCGACGGCGCATAACACTCCAAGAGGAAGAACATGGCGCATGACAAAGCTGCGGTCAGGAAGATTCTCGACAAAATCAAGGCCGAAGGCCGCACCTCGCTGACCGCGCCGGAGGGCAAACTGGTTTGCGACGCGTACGGTATCGCGGTGCCGAAGGAAGGTGTCGCGACCTCAGCCGCCGAGGCGGCGAAGATCGCCTCCGCCATGGGCTTTCCGGTCGTGCTCAAGATCGTGTCTCCCGAGATTCTGCACAAGACCGAGGCGGGCGGCGTGCTGGTCGGCGTAAAAAGCGCGGAAGAGGCCGAGAAGGGCTTCGCGACCATCATGGCCAACGCCAAGAAATACGACGCCAAGGCCAATCTGCTTGGGGTCCAGGTACAGCAGATGCTCGCCGGCGGCCAGGAGGTCATCATCGGCGCCGTCACCGACCCGTCGTTTGGCAAGCTGGTCGCCTTCGGGCTCGGCGGAATTCTGGTGGAGGTGCTGAAGGACATCACGTTCCGCCTGGCTCCCGCAACGCGCGAAGACGCGCTGTCGATGCTAGACGGCATCGCCGCGGCGGAAATTTTGAAGGGCGTTCGCGGCTCCGACCCGGTCCATCGCGAAGCGCTGGCTGCGTTGATTCAGCACGTCTCCGAGCTGATCTCGGATTTTCCGGACATCACCGAGATGGATCTGAACCCGGTATTCGCCACCAAGAGCGGCGCCATCGCCGCCGACGTGCGCATCGTCGTCGATTTCTCGCCGGCGCCGGCGCGCTACCGGCCGAGCCATGACGACATCGTGCGCGACATGAACCGGATCATGAAGCCCAACGCGGTTGCCGTCATCGGCGCTTCCACCGAAGAAGGGAAGATCGGCAATTCGGTCATGAAAAACCTGATCAACGGTGGCTACAAGGGAGAGATCTATCCGATCAATCCTTCCGCCCCCGAGGTCATGGGCCGGAAGGCGTACAAGAGCGTCAAGGATGTTCCCGGCGTCATCGACGTTGCGGTGTTCGCTATTCCCGCCAAGTTCGTCGCGCAGGCGCTGGTGGAAGTCGGCGAAAAGAAAATTCCCGGCGCCGTGCTGATCCCATCCGGCTTCGCCGAGACCGGCAACGTCGCGGGACAACAGGAGATCGTCGACATCGGACGCAAGTACGGCGTGCGGTTGATGGGGCCCAACATCTATGGCTTCTATTACACGCCCAAGAACCTGTGCGCGACCTTCTGCACCGCGTACGATGTCAAGGGCAAGGCAGCGCTATCGTCACAGTCGGGCGGCATCGGCATGGCGATCATCGGCTTCTCGCGCTCGGCGAAAATGGGCGTCTCGGCGATCGTGGGACTCGGCAACAAATCCGACATCGACGAGGACGATCTACTGACGTTTTTCGAGCAGGACGACAACACCACGATCATCGCCCAGCATTGCGAGGACTTGAAGGACGGCCGTGCGTTTGCCGAAGTCGCCAAGCGCGTGTCGAAGAAAAAACCCATCGTGATGCTCAAGGCCGGCCGCACCAGCATGGGTGCGCGGGCGGCAAGCTCGCACACCGGCGCGCTTGCCGGCAACGACAAGATCTACGAGGACGTGCTGAAGCAATCCGGCGTGATACGCGCCCGCTCCTTACGCGACCTGCTCGAATTCGCGCGTGCGATTCCGATTTTGCCCACACCCAAGGGCGAGAACGTCCTCATCATTACCGGCGCGGGCGGCTCCGGCGTGCTGCTGTCCGATGCCTGCGTCGACAACAATCTGTCGCTGATGGCGATGCCTCCCGATCTCGACGCCGCGTTCCGCAAGTTCATCCCGCCATTCGGTGCGGCAGGCAACCCCGTCGATATCACCGGCGGTGAGCCGCCGAAGACGTACCAGAACACGGTGCGCCTCGGCCTCGAAGACCCGCGCATCCACGCGCTGATACTCGGTTACTGGCACACGATTATCACGCCGCCGATGGTGTTCGCGACGAAAATGGTCGAAGTGGTCGACGAGATGAGGGCGAAAGGCTTCGAGAAACCGATCGTCGCTTCGCTCGCGGGCGACGTCCAGGTGGAAGAAGCCGCGGAATATCTTTTCGCGCACGGCATCCCGGCGTATCCGTATACGACCGAAACGCCGGTCGCGGTGCTTGGTGCCAAGTACAAATGGGCACGCGGTGCCGGCCTGATCTGACGCTTTCGTTCCGTTACGGCTTTCATCGCGCAAAAAACCAATGGGTTCCCGCTCGGTTACCAAAGTGAGCGGGAATGACGATATTGGGGCAATACCACAATAGGCGACAGCTTCGCCAAAACGTGAATGGCAATATTGCGTAAGATCGAGATACGCGACCGCTACGGTAAAACGTTCGTCAGTCCCACGAAAGCGGGAATCCATTTTGCGCCCGCCATAGACCGTCTTGGCACTGCACGGGCATCGCATGTTGTAATCTCCGCCTGACGCGGCCCGGCTCGGGGCGCGCTCCAATTCCCGCAGCCATGAACGCCAACCTGTACGCACTGCTGCGCGATCACTTTGCCGAACACGGCGAGCAGCCGTGCATCCTTCATCCTGGCGGGGCGGTGATTCATTACGACGACCTCGACGCCACGTCTGCGCGAATCGCGCATGTGCTTGTCGCCTCAGGCTGCGAAAAAGGCGATCGCGTGGCGGCTCAGGTAGACAAGTGCTGGCAGGCGCTCGCGCTCTATCTTGCGTGCTTGCGCGCGGGTCTCGTCTATCTGCCTCTGAATACCGGCTATCAAAAAAGCGAGCTGACATATTTTTTCGGCGATGCCGAACCGCGAGTCATCGTCTGCAGCATGGAAAAACTCGCGACCATCGGCGCGCTCCGCCCCGAAGCGACAGTCCTGACCCTCTCCGGCGATGAAGGAACGTTGCTCGATCTCGCGCGCGATGCGCCCGAAACTTTCGACAGCGTAGTTGCTGCGCCGGACGATCTGGCCGCGATCATTTACACCTCGGGCACGACCGGTCGCGCCAAGGGTGCGATGCTCACCCATCGCAACCTGGCAAGCAATGCACTGACCCTCGTCGACGCCTGGGGCTTCACGCGGGGCGACGTGCTGCTGCATGCGCTGCCGCTCTATCACGTCCATGGCCTGTTCGTGGCCTGCCACTGCGCGCTGCTTTCCGGCAGTCGCATCCTTTGGCTCTCCAAGTTCGATGCGGCCGACGTGACGAAGCTGCTGCCGCATGCGAGTGTGATGATGGGCGTGCCGACGTTCTACAGCCGCTTGCTCGCCGAGCCCGGCTTCAACGAGGACGCCTGCCGTTCCGTGAGACTTTTCATATCGGGCTCGGCGCCGCTGCTACCCGAAACATTCAACGAATTTCGCTCCCGCTCAGGACACGCGATCCTCGAGCGCTACGGGATGAGCGAGACGGGAATGAACACCTCGAATCCGCTCCGCGGCGAGCGAATCTGCGGCAGCGTCGGACCGCCGCTGCCGGGAGTCGCAGTGCGTGTCGCCAACAGCGAAGGGCGGGCATGTCTCCCCGGCGCCATCGGAGGCATCGAGGTCAAAGGCCCCAACGTGTTCGCCGGCTATTGGCGAATGCCGGACAAGACGCGCGACGAGTTTACCGCCGACGGCTTTTTCAAGACTGGAGACCTGGGCGAACTGCTCGACAACGGGTATGTGAAGATCGTGGGGCGGGCAACGGATCTGATCATCACCGGCGGGCTCAATGTCTACCCAAAGGAAATCGAGGAACGAATCGATGCGCTGCCCGGTATCGCCGAGTCCGCCGTCATCGGCGTCCCGGACCCGGACTTCGGCGAAGCGGTAACGGCAGTCGTCGTCGCCAAGGCCGGACAGGCGCCCAGCGAAGCCGATCTCATCGCGGCGCTGAAGGCGGAGATCGCCAATTTCAAAGTGCCCAAGCGCGTGCATTTCGTCGATGAGCTGCCGCGCAACGCCATGGGCAAGGTCGAGAAGAATACTTTGCGGCAGCGATACTCGGCAAGCTGACTGCACGTACGCTTCGCGGAGTCAGGACGCCTTGGTCTTGAACGTGAGGTCCAGTTCCCACGGCTGGCCCCTGATATCGACTTTTCCGCCCGTGGTGATATGGCCCGAGATTTCGCCGCCTGCCGCTTTGAAGTCCTTCATCTGCACGATATCGAATACGGTGGCGGAGGGAACGGGGCCAAAGTCGAAGCCCGAATGCCTGATGTCGGTGCTATAGATCTTACCGTCGGAAAATACCTTCACGACGACCGCGTCGCCGTATTCGCCAAACAGCGCCTTGAATCCAGCCTTCGGGTCCTTGGCCTGATCCTTGGTCGTGAACACGAGGACCGTCACGGGCTTGCCGGATTCCGGCTCGCCCTTGTGCGCCGTGACCTCAGTCAGCGCAGCCGACTTGCCATTGGCCTTGTAAACGCCGGACAAGGTGCCCTGCGCGGATGCGCCCGGCGACAACGAGATGATGATCGGCAACAACGCGGCCGCGAGCGCGGACCTTACGCGGGAATGAACGAGGCGCATGATGTTCCCTTCCTTGGACGCTGCGGCGCAGCGTCCGCCATTTAACCACGGTCGATGGCCGAACGGATAAATGGAGAGGCGACAACAATTCTGACGCGAGGGGTTGCCCTCAGCCTTTGACAAGCTTCCAGAAAAAAAACGCCGCGATCACATACATCAATGCGGCAAACGCGTGCCGCAAATGCGCGACCGGCCAGCGATGCGCCAGCCGGACGCCGATCGGCGCGACCAGCATGCTGGCGCTGACGATCGCGATGAGCGCCGGCAGGTAGATGTAGCCCACGGTGTACGGCGGCAGGCCCGGATGGCGAAAGCCCGCGATCAGAAATCCCACCGTGCCGGCCACCGCGATAGGCAGACCGAGCGCGGCAGATGTCGCCACGGCGTTGTGAAGGCGAATGTTGCACGCCGTCATGAACGGCACCGAGACGAATCCGCCGCCGGCGCCGACCATGCTCGACAGCGCGCCGATGGCACTGCCGACGAGCCACAATCCTAGAGTTCCCGGCAATTCACGGCTCGCCTTCGGCAGCTTGTTGCGCAGCAAGCGTGTCGCCGTATATGACGCGAACAATGCGAAAACACCCGACAGCAGTCGCGTCGACATCCCGCTGACGATCTGCGGGCCGGCCAGTGAGCCGATCAGAATTCCCGGCGCAAGCTTCCAGAAGATGGGCCACAGCACCGCGCCGTGCTGGTCGTGCGCACGCACACTGGCAATCGACGTGAACACGATCGTTGCCATCGAGGTCGCCACCGCGATGTGCAGAATGTCGTCCGGGGGGAAATGCTCATAGCTGAAGAGTAGCGTCAGCAGCGGGATCATGGTCATTCCGCCACCGATGCCGAGCAAGCCGGCGATGAAACCGACGACGCACCCGATGACAAGAAACACCGGGATCAGCGTCCAATCCAAACTACGCTTTCAACATCTTCTTGGTGATGAACCTCCACTCGAGAGGATCGACCGGTGTGATCGAAAGGCGGCTGCCTCTTTCGAGAACACGCATGCTCGCGAGCTCCGGCCGCGAGCGCAGCTCGGCAAGCGAAATAAGCCGCGTCTTCTCGACGAAGGTAACCTCGACGTTGACCCAGCGAGGCGCGTCACGCGTCGCCTTCGGGTCATAGTACGGACTCTTCTTGTCGAACTGCGTCTTGTCGGGATACGCGGCCTTGCTGACTTTAACGATCCCCGCGATGCCTGGCTCGGCGCAACTCGAATGGTAGAAGAATGCGAGATCGCCGACCTGCATCCAATCGCGCATGAAGTTCCTGGCCTGATAATTTCGAACGCCGTACCAGGCTACCGTCTGCTTCGGCATGCGAGCGAGATGATCGACGGACACATCGTCCGGTTCGGATTTCATCAGCCAGTAGCGCATGTCAGCAAGAAGATAGGCGTCGAGAAACAACCAGCAACGCGGTCAGCGGCCGATATCAAACGCCTCGGCGCTCCAAGAGGGAGTCCCCCGCCTGTGCCGTGCCAGCCTCATCTTGAACCGCAGTTCAAGAGGGTCGCCTGCCAGGGCCATCAGGCGCTTCCGCGTAGGGAGCGCACACCGGCCCGTTGAAAGCACGGCAACCTCGCTAAGTTAGCATTGGTTCAAAGAATGTATGGCCAGCTCGAACACCGCAGGGGACAAAGGGCGCAGTTGAGTTCGGACATGTTCAGAACAACTTGTCCTGCTCCGCCATCGCACGATCGATGGCCGACTGCATTGCAGAAAGTCTACGCTGAATACCGGAAGTGTCAAAACTTGCGACCGGTGCTGCGCTTCCGTTGCCGCTTTTCGAGCGCAGCAATTCGTGCGCGATGTTAAGACCTGCCATAACTGCGATGCGCTCGGTGCCCGTGATCTTTCCCGAATCGCGGATTTCGCGCATGCGGCGGTCGACGAACGTCACTGCCTGAAGCAATTCTTCGCGCTCGGATTCCCGGCAGGCGACGCGATATTCGCGGCCGAGGATGGAGACGTCGAGGGTGATCGAGGGATCTTCCATCGATTCAGGCTGTCGATTCCGGGAGTTGCAGCAAGAGGGAGTCGAGGCGCGCGGATGCGGCGGAGATGCGTGAGTTGAGAGTCCGGTTCTGCTCCATCGAGCGGCCGAGTTCGCGCTTCAATGACTCGTTTTCGGCGCGCAGCCGATGATAGTCGGCCAACAGCGTGGCGAGTTTTTGTTCGAGTCCTGCGAGTTCGGAATCCATAGGGGGCGCGGTCGCACTATAGGCGGAAGGATTCTGTGCCGTCAACCGCGAAAGGTCCGCGGCGTGCTTCGAAAGACAAATGGATTCCCGCCTTCGCGGGAATGACAATATAAGTATGCGAGTGTCGCAAAATATTGGAGTGTCGCCAGGTCCCCGGGTGTCGCGCGCTTTCGCAATGCTCAAGTACCGGTTGCGAGGGGTTCGTATCGCACTGCAAGTATTTCCAGCTCTTCGGTGCCGCCCGGCGTCTTCAGCGTCACGCTGTCACCTTCGCGCGCTTTTATAAGTGCGCGGGCGATGGGCGAAACCCAGCTGACGTATCCGCGGGCGGTGTCGATTTCGTCCACGCCGACGATGCTTATGGTGCGTTCTTCGCCTTCGCGGCCACGCACCGTGACGGTCGCGCCGAAGAAAATCTGGTCGTCGTTGTCTGCATCGCGTCGCACCGAAGGGTCGACCACTTCAGCGTTGTCGAGTCTCCTGATCAGGAAGCGAATCCGCCGATCGATTTCGCGTAGACGCTTCTTGCCGTAGATGTAGTCGCCATTTTCAGAGCGATCGCCGTTGCCGGCGGCCCACGACACTATGGCTACGACGCTCGGCCGCTCCTGCTCGACGAGCGTGGCGAGCTCGGCTTTCAGGCGCGCGAAACCACCCGGCGTCATGTAGTTGCGACTGCCCTCTGGGAGAGGCGAAGTGTCCTCGACATCGTCTTCGATATCGGAATCGGAGTCGTCTTCGCGGGTGAATGCTTTGCTCATGAGGGATGTGCGGTGGTCTGAACGCGCTTCGATTTGAAACTGTCTTAATGAAGATGAAAAGGGTCCTTGGCGCCCGGATACATAGCGACTCCCGGGTAACTAGAATCGTCATTCCCGCGAAAGCGGGAATCCATTGGTTTCTAAGTCAAAATGGATCCCCGCTTTCGCGGGGATGACGGGCGTTGTCGGGAAGCTGCCGTCCATCAAGATGAACCTGAGTCACTGCAATTATAGGCTCCACCCGAGGACTATAATCGCCGCTCGCGTTTTTCGTTTGTCGTGACCGCCGCGCAAGTCCTGCGATGACCCGCATACCCGCAACTACCGCGCTCGGCGTGCTCGCCATCATCACGCTTGGCGCGTTCGCGCTGGCACTGGGGGTCGGCGGCGTTTCCCTCGGACCTGTCGCCGTGCTGCAAGCGTTGGTCGGCGATGGCGATGCGACGCCGCGCACGATCGTGCAGGGATTGCGCCTTCCGCGCGCGCTCGCCGGGTTCGCCACCGGAGGCTCGCTCGCACTCGCGGGCGCCTTGTTGCAAGTGCTCCTGCGCAATCCTCTTGCCGATCCCTACGTCATGGGCGTCTCCGGCGGCGCGGCGGTCGGCGCACTGGTGGCGATGTTGATCGGCGCGAGCCCATGGCTGACGCCCGTCGGTGCCTTCGGCGGCGGCTTTCTGTCGACGATCGTCGTGTTCGGGCTCGCGCGCGGCGCCGGCGCGTGGTCGGCAACGCGATTGCTGCTGACCGGAGTCATCGTCGCCTCCGGTTGGGGGGCGGTCGTGGCGCTGCTGCTGTCGCTCGCGCCCGAGACGCAGCTTCGCGGCATGTTGTTCTGGCTGATCGGCGATCTTTCCTCTCCGGCCGCGCCGTGGCTGTCGTTGGTGGTGCTGGTGCTTGGAGTCACCATTGCCATGCCGTTCGCGCGCGACCTCAATGCGCTGTCGCGCGGCGAAACCGCAGCCGCCGCGCTCGGTGTCTCCAGACACTTGCCGTGGCTGCTCTTCGCGCTGGCGGCGCTGCTCACTGCCGTCGCCGTCACGACGGCAGGCGCGATCGGTTTTGTCGGTCTGATCGTCCCGCACGCCGTGCGCCTCCTGCTTGGCAACGACCAGCGCATCGTGTTGCCGGCATCCGCGCTCGCCGGCGGCGCCCTGCTGCTGATCGCGGACACACTCGCGCGGCAGATTGTGGCGCCGGCACAGCTTCCGGTGGGCGTGATCACCGCGCTGATCGGCGTGCCGCTTTTTCTTGTGCTGCTGCGGCGTGATCGATGAGCGCCGTGGCAATTCTCGAGGCGCGCGGCCTCACGGTGACGATCGCCGGAATCGGCGTCTGCCGCGAGCTGGATTTCTCGGTTGCGCCGGGCCAATGTTGGGCGATTCTCGGCCGTAACGGAGCCGGCAAGACGACTCTGCTACACACCCTGGCCGGCTTGCGTGCGCCCGCGGCCGGAACGATCGCGCTCGATGGCTGCCCGCTGGCGACGCTGTCCGCTCGCGAAGTCGCGCGCATTCGCGGCCTGCTTACCCAGGACGACAGCGACGCGTTCGGCGCGACCGTGCTCGAAACGGCGATGATCGGTCGTCATCCTTATTTGTCGCGTTGGCAGTGGGAAAGTACGGAAGATTTGCGCATCGCACGCGAGGCACTCGCGTCGATGGACATTGTCGATGCCGAGCAGCGCGACGTTCGCACTCTGTCAGGCGGCGAACGTCGGCGCGCCGCGCTGGCGGCTCTGCTGACGCAACAGCCGAGACTCATGCTTCTTGATGAGCCGTCTTCGCATCTCGACCTCGCGCATCAGCTCGCCGTGCTGCAGCGGCTCACCGCGCTCGCTCGCGATCGACGTTGCGCACTGGTCATGGTCCTTCACGACCTCAACCTCGCGCGGCGATTTTGCGATCATGTGCTCATGCTCGACCATGGAGTGGCCATCGCCGGCCCCGCGGCGGAGCTGCTCACTGCAGACCGTCTGTCGAAGATCTACGGTGTGGCGCTCAAGACGCTTGGCCAGGGCGAAGAGACCTTTTTCGTGCCGGACTAACGCCCGAGATTGATTCGCGCCCGATCGAGTGCGAAGCAGAGTTCTTCGACCCCGTCGACGAAACGGGGACCGGCGCGGTGGAGCAGATTGGCGTCGACGACGAACAGGTTGCCTCGCGCGACCGCGGGAACGGAGCGCCATGGCTCCCACGCATCGAGCCACGTCGGCCGTACCGCGCCATCGGTCCCGGCGACGATAGCTTCGGGTGCGGCAGCGAGGACCGATTCGACGCTGACCGAGGGCGCCGGCAATCGGAGCGACGCAAACACATTTTCTCCGCCGCAAAGATCGATCGCGGCTGTGATCAGGTGCGCGCCGCCGATGGTATAGAGCGGCTGATGCCAGATTTCGTAAAAAACGCGCACTCTTGATACGCCGCGCTCGCGCGCTCGCAACGCGGCGAGTCGCGCGCGAAAGTCGGATGCCGCACGGAGCGCGCTTTCACGCGTTCCGGCGAGCGTTCCCAGTCGCTCGATGTCGTCGGCGATTGCCTCTGGCGTATGCGGATCGCTGAGATAGAACGCGACACCCAGGTCGCGCAGACGTTGGATCTGCGCCGGCGCAACGTAGGGCCATGCCACTATGAGATCGGGCCGCAAGGCAACGATGCGCTCGAGATCGATCGCGCGCGAGTCGCCGACGCGTGGCACCGTCGCCGCTTCTGCCGGCCGGTCCGCGGGCGTGATCACTCCGACGACGTGGCTTCCGGCACCGGCGGCGAACAGGAGCTCCGTGGCGTGCGGCGCGAGGCTCACGATGCGTTGCGCGGCGGCGGCGAGCTCGATCTTGTTGCCGCTCGCGTCGGTTACTGCGACGGGCGCCGCGGCGCCTGGTCCGACGAGCAGCATGAGCGCAAACGCAGCCGTATGCGCTCGGCGAAGGAACGCAGCGTCACTGTAAGCTTGGTTTCTCATCAATAGAGCCAGCGCACTCCAACAAAAGCGTTCGCGCCGGCAGTATTGAAGTCGGCAGCAAGCTCGTAGTGCTTGTCGAGCGCATTGTCGAGCCGCGCCAACAGTGTCCACCGATTCGCAAATCGGTATTCAGCCGTCAGATTGAGCAGAGCGTAGCCGCCCATGCGGCGCGTATTGGCGGCGTCGTCGAAGCGCGCCGAGGACGCGACCACCTCGGCGCCGATGTGCAGCGCGCCCGCCTCCTGCATCAACGAAATAGCGGCGTGCCGCCGCGCGCGCCGCGGCAGCAAGAATCCGCTCGCATCGTCGGTGGGCCTTTGCAGATCGATGCTGGCCTT
>JADGRP010000246.1 GCA_017880805.1 Burkholderiales bacterium | reverse complement strand
TTGACCTTGGTCGTCTGATCGGCGCGGCCCATCCAGCCCTTGATGCGCATGTTGGTGCGGCCGCACGGTGATGGCCTCGACAACGACGAGGGCTCTATTGCCGAGAGGTCGCCGGTGCCGAAGCGAATCAGCGGGTAGTCCCGGTTGTTGAGCAGCGTGACCACGACTTCGCCGACCTCTCCGGTCGCGACAGGATCGCCGGTCCCGGCGCGCACGATCTCGACCAGCACACCTTCGTCGACGATGAGACCTTCGCGAGCGTCGGATTCGTACGCGATCGAACCGACGTCGGCAGTGGCATAGACCTGTTGGGCACGAATCCCCCTCACGCCGAGCGCATCGCGAAACGACTGTGGAACCGCTTCGCCGGAGAGCAGTGTTTTTTTCAGGCTCGGCAGGGCGAGCTGACGTTCGTCCGCCTTTTCAAGAATTATTTTCAGGAACGACGGCGTCCCGACATAGCCGTCGGGCTTTAGGTCGATCATCGCCTCGACCTGCTGTTCGGTCTGGCCGGTGCCGCCGCGAAAGACGGTGCAGCCGAGCGCGCGGGCGCCGTTCTCCAGCATCGCGCCGCCCGGTGTGAAGTGGTACGAAAAGCAGTTGTGCACCAGATCGCCGGCCCGAAATCCCGCGGCATGCAGCGCTCGCGCAAGACGCCAATAGTCAGCGTCGCGGCCCTCGGGCTCGTAAATCGGCCCAGGCGAAGCGAAAACGAGCGCGGCGTCTCCCCACGCGACCGTGGCGAGCCCGCCGAAGGGGCGGTTGGATCTCTGCAGCTCCACGAGATCCGACTTTCGCACCACCGGCAGCCGCGACAACGCTGCGCGGCTGGTCACCTGCGCCGGATCAAAGTCGGCCAATAGCTTTGCGTACGCCGGCGCGTGCGCCTTGGCGTGGCCAACTTGCGCCGGCAGCGCGGCGAGCTGCGAGCGTTCACGCAGTTCGGGGTCGCGGGTCTCGAGCGCATCGAAATAGTCGGCCATGGTCAGGTCCTGCGATGCAACAGCGACATCCCGGCAATTACCCCGCCGGTGCGCTCAAGCAAGCCAGCGCTTGCGGCGGCGGTAATGCTTAACGTCTCGGAAGCTCTTGCGTCCGGCGCTCGACAGGCCGAGGTAGAACTCCTTCACGTCCTCGTTTCGCGCCAGCTCGCCCGCCGCGCCGTCCATCACCACGCGGCCATTCTCGAGAATGTATCCATAATCGGCGAAACGAAGCGCCACATTGGTGTTCTGCTCCGCCAGCAGGAAGCTTACGTGTTCATTCCTGTTCAGGTCGCGGACGATCTCGAAGATCTCTTCGACGATTTGCGGCGCAAGCCCCATCGAGGGCTCGTCGAGCAGGATCATCGATGGCTGTGCCATCAGCGCTCGTCCGACCGCGGTCATTTGCTGCTCTCCGCCGGAGGTATAGCCGGAGAGACTCGCGCGGCGCTGCTTGAGCCGTGGGAAATAGCGGTAAACCTTTTCCAACGCCTCGCGTGTTGCCGCCCGCGAAATCTTGCGCGTGAACGCTCCCGTCAGCAGGTTCTCTTCGACGGTCAGATGCGCGAAGCAGTGCCGTCCCTCCATGACCTGGCATACGCCTATCTTCACCAGCTCGTGCGGCGTCAGCTTGTCGACGCGCCGTCCGCGGAACTCGATCGTTCCCTTGGTAACGTCCCCGCGCTCCGCGGCGAGCAGATTCGAGATCGCCTTCAGCGTCGTGGTCTTCCCGGCCCCGTTCGCGCCAAGCAGCGCGACGATTTTCCCTTGTGGAACTTCGAGCGAGACGCCTTTGAGCACGAGGATGACGTGATCGTAGATGACCTCGATGTTGTTGATCGAAAGATACGGCGCGGTGTGCTGCGTCTGTGGAGTGGCGACGGCGTTCATGCGATGTCGCTCAACGTGATTTTTCTATCGCTACGAATAAATCCCGAAACGCCGTCGTCCCAGCGCCCGATTCAAGCATTCGCGGGAATGACGGAATGGATCGCTCAACCTTCCTTGCCGCAATCCCGGGCCGTAACCTTCTTCTCGGCGCCGTATTTGGCGGCACTCTCCTCGACCATCTTGCGCACGAGGTCGCGATCGCCGGCCATATAAGGCGTCAGCGCCTTGAATCCCTTGCCGTCCCACTCCTGGAATTTCACCATGCCGGAACCCTCGTGGTCGAGGCAGCTGGTCTTGATCGGCGGGAACATGCCCGCGGCACCGAGTTCCTTGATGCGTGCTTCGGACAGATTCAGGTGTTCCAGGCCCCAGCGCACCTGCTCGGGCGTCATGACCTTGCCCTTGCCATACTTCGCTTGCGCGGTGCGAATCGCCTCGACAATGATGATGCCGTAGACCACTCCGCGCGTGTGGTAGATATTTCCCTGGCGCGTCTGATCCTCGAGATTGCCGTTGCCCACGGCGTACAGCTTGTTCTTGATGTCCTGCATCAGCGGAAAGCTCGTGCCCGGCGCGGAAAACGCCGCGCTTACGTAGCCTTTCGCGGCTTCACCCGCGGGAATGACGTCCTCTTCCGAACCTGCCCACCATACGCCGAGAATCTTGTTGCGGGGGTAGCCTAGCTTGGCGGCGGCTTTCAATGCCACCGGATTCATTACGCCGAAGCCCCACAAGATAACGTAGTCGGGTTTCGCCTGACGGATTTGCAGCCACTGCGATTCCTGGGTGTTGCCCGGCGGCGTCACCGGCACCTTCATGAACTCGTATCCGTGCTTCGCGGCGAGCGCCTCGAATACGGGAATCGCTTCTTTACCGTAAGCGGAGTCGTGATAGAGATACGCGATCTTCTTGCCCTTGAGCTTGTCGACACCGCCTTCCTTTTGGCCCAGATAGGCGATCATTGCCGCAGCCTGGTCCCAATACGTCGTTCCGACAGGAAACACCCACTCGAAGACGCGACCATCGGCGGAGTTGGCGCTCCCGTAGCCGAAGGTCGTCATGGGGATCTTGTCCTGTGCCACGCGATCGAGCAAACCATAGGCGATCCCGGTCGACAGCGGCTCCACCGTCGACGCGCCGCCGTTCTTTTTCTTCAGCCGTTCGTAGCATTCGACACCGCGCGCGGCGTTGTATTCCGTTTCGCATTCCTCATAGAACAACTTCACGCCGTTGATGCCGCCGCCGAGATTGACGAGGTTGAAGTAGTCGATGGCTCCGCCGAAATAGCCCGAACCGCCCGCCGCGTACGGACCGACGCGATAGGACAGGATCGGAATGAACTGCTGGTTCTGCGCGAATGTGCCCGATGCGCTCGCAAGCAACGCGAGACCCAGCCAAGCCAGGTTGATGCCTTTCATGGTCTTCCTCCTAAGAAGCTTCTGTTGCGATGATAACTCGTAATCAGTTTTGCGCAGCATCGGCGACCGTCGTCCAGGTGTCAATGTTGAACGTCCGGACGACGGCCCGTTCCTTGTCAGGTGTCGGCGCCCTCGCGCGCCGTGTTGCGTCGCGTCGTCAATGCGGGAACGGCCAAAGCCGAAGCTTTTCCTTGGCGATCTGCCACAACCGCGCCAACCCGTGCGGCTCGACAATCAAAAAGAAAATGATAAGGCCGCCGAAAACCATCAGTTCCAGATTCGACGCGACACTGCTTGGAATGTTGAAGTGCAGCGACGTGTCGAGAAAAGTTACGGTCGTGCTCAGCACAATCGGTAGCAGCGTGATGAAAGCGCTGCCGAGAAACGAACCAAGCACCGTTCCGACGCCACCGATAATGATCATGAACAGAATGCGAAACGACAGGTCCAGGTTATACGCTTCCGGCTCCACGGTCCCCAGATAAGCGTAGGCGAACAACGCACCCGCGACACCGCAATAGAACGAGCTCACCGCGAACGCCAGAAGCTTCGCGCGCATCGGGCGGATTCCGATGACCTCCGCGGCGATGTCCATGTCGCGAATCGCCATCCACTGCCTTCCCACATTGCTGCGCGCCATGTTCTTCGCGGCAAGCGCCATCACCGCGACAATGGTAAGCACGAGCAGATACTTGGCAGGCGGTGTGTCGAAGGTGTAGCCAAGGATGACGATGGGCTGCGCGGTGATCACGCCCGACGGGTTGTAGTTGGTGAACCAGCCGATCTTGCTCAAGCACCAGAGGATGAAGAACTGCGCGGCCAGCGTGGCAACGGCGAGGTAGAACCCACGAATACGCAGGCTTGGCAGTCCGAAAACGATACCGACCGCCGCCGCCGAGAGGCCGCCTGCCGTAAATGCGACAAGCAGCGGAATGCCGGGCACGCGCAAAACGAAGTTGTAGGATGCAAACGCCCCGACCGCCATGAAGGCCGCACTTCCGAGCGACAGTTGGCCGGCGTAGCCCGTCAGAATATTGAGGCCCAGGGCGGCGAGCGACAGAATCAGGAACGGAATGAGAATTGCGGAGAACAAATACGGTGTCGCAACCAGGGGCACAACCACGAATGCGACCGCAAGAATTACCGCCATCGCAACCCGATCCTGGCGAATGGGAAAAATCGCGGCGTCGGCCTCGTAGGTCGTTTTGAACTGGCCTGCTTCTCTGTACAGCATGGGGCGGAAATCGGTGTCCGGGTTGGAGAATGGCGACGTCAGATGCGACGAATGATTTTCTCGCCGAAAAGACCTTCAGGCCTCACCAGCAGGAAAAGCAGCGCGAATACGTACGGGAACCAGCCCTCGATCCCGCCACCGACGTAGGGGCCGAGAAAAACCTCGGCGAGCTTTTCCGACGCGCCGATGATAAGGCCGCCGACGATGGCGCCGGGAATCGAATCGAAGCCCCCGAGTATGAGTACCGGCAGCGCTTTCAATGCGACGAAGGTCAGTGCGAACTGCACGCCGTTGCGCGCCCCCCACAGCAATCCGGCGACGAGGGCCACGCCACCCGCCACCGCCCACACGATCGACCAGATTTGCTGCAAGGGAATGCCGACAGCGAGCGCAGCCTGATGATCGTCGGCAACTGCGCGCAGCGCGCGGCCGATGCGCGTGCGATTGAAAAACACTGCGAGCGTGCTCACCAGCACCGCTGCAACACCGGCCGCCATCAGGTCGAACTTGGACACGCTGATACCGGCGGCATCGGCAATCCACTGGATCGGAGCGTCCTCGATGCCAAGGTCGAGCCCGTGCACGCCGGCACCCCACACGATTTGCGCGAGGCCTTCGATCAGAAAAGACAGACCGATGGTGGCCATGAACAGCGTGATTTGCGGTTGATTGACCAACGGACGCAGCACCACGCGCTCGATCACCACACCCAGCACGACCATGACCAGCAGCGTCGCGGGCAGCGCCAGCCAGAAATTGAGCCCGCGCTCGAGCAATCCGACGAATGTAAGCGCGGCAAAGAACACCATGGAGCCCTGTGCGAAATTGAACACGCCCGACGCCTTGTAGATCAGCACGAAGCCGAGCGCGACCAGCGAGTACATGACTCCGCTCAACAGGCCGCCGATCAGCACTTCAAAGAAGAATTGCACGTCCGACAATTGCACGCTCTGTCCTCGCGTTAACCGTCGCTCATCCGAGCAGCAGTGGTTCGAAGTTCATCCCCGACAGGCTCGTTCCAGCGCCGCACTCAATGCGCAACGCCGAGATATGCGTCGATTACCGCCTTGTTGGTGCGCACCTCGTCCGGCGTGCCGTCGCCGATTTTCTTTCCGTAGTCGAGAACCACCACACGGTCGGAAATGTCCATGACCACGCCCATGTCGTGCTCGATCAGCACGATGGTCGTGCCATATTGCTCATTGACGTCGAGCACGAAGCGGCACATGTCCTGCTTTTCCTCGACGTTCATTCCCGCCATGGGCTCGTCGAGCAGCAGCAACGTCGGTTCCGCGGCGAGTGCCCGCGCGAGCTCGACACGCTTTTGCAACCCATAGGGCAGCTTTCCGACCGGCGTCCTGCGAATGTGCTGGATCTCGAGAAAATCGATGACCTCTTCGACCTTGCGCCGGTTGTCGAGCTCTTCGCGTCGCGCGCGGCCGAAGTAGATCGCCTGCTCGATGAATGTCGCATGCATTTTGAGATTGCGCCCGGTCAGGATGTTGTCGAGGACCGACATGCCCTTGAACAGCGCGATATTCTGGAACGTGCGCGCGATGCCCTGCGCAGCCGCCTTGTGCGTGTCCATGTCGCGCCGCACTTCACCGCGAAACGTGATCGTTCCCTGCTGCGGATGGTAGACACCATTGATCACGTTCAGCATCGAGCTCTTGCCCGCGCCGTTGGGCCCGATGATGGCGCGGATTTCGTGCTCGCGGACGTCGAGACTAATCTCGGTCAGCGCCTTCACCCCTCCGAATGAAAGCGAAATATTGTCGAGCTCGAGCATCGCCGCGCCGGTGCTTCGGACCGTGCTCATGGAAAAGCCCGGCGGCTCAAGGGGAGAACCGGCGAATCATGCCGCTTTCCGCGCGGCGGCCGCAGGAACGGTCTCGGCTTCCGCAATCCTCAAGTCCGCGGCAACCATGCCGCTGCGACCATCCTCGAACTTCACCAGCGTCTCGATGTGCTGCACGCTCTTGTCCGAATACAGCGCGTCGATCAGCACGCCATACTTTTCGGCGATGAAGCTGCGGCGCACCTTGCGCGTGCGCGTAAGCTCGTCGTCGTCGGGGTCGAGCTCCTTGTGGAGGATGATGAAGCGGTGCACTTGCGAGGAAGCGAGCGGGCCCTCGCTTGCGAGCTCGGCGTTGACCTGCTGCACGCATTCGCCGATGAGCTGATAGACCTCGGCCTTCGCGGCAAGGTCCGTGTAACCCGAGTACGCGATGCCGCGGCGCTCGGCCCAATTGCCGACTGAGCCCATGTCGATGTTGACGAACGCGCAAACCGTATTGCGGCCGTTGCCGAACGCGACCGCCTCCTTGATGTGCGGGAAGAACTTGAGCTTGTTCTCGATATAGTTGGGTGCGAACATTGCGCCGCCGCTCATCTTGCCGACATCCTTGGCGCGGTCGATGATCTTGAGCTGCCCGCTGTCGTCGATCAGGCCCGCATCGCCGGTGTGAAAAAAACCCTCGCCGTCGATCGATTCCGCGGTGGCATCCGGCCGCTTGTAGTATTCCTTCAGCAGCATCGGTCCGCGCACCAGGACCTCGCCGCCATCGGCGATCTTGATTTCAACGCCTGGCGCCGCCTGGCCGACGGTGTCGAACTTGACCCCGCCGTCGGGCTGCAGACAAACGTAGGCGCAGGTCTCGGTCGAGCCGTAGAGCTGCTTCAGGTTGATCCCGATCGAACGATAGAAGCGGAAAAGATCGGGGCCGATGGCAGCACCCGCGGTATACGCGACGCGGATGCGGCTCATGCCGAGAACATTGCGCAAGGGCGCATAGACCAGCAAATTCCCCAGCGCGTAAAGCAATCGATCGCTCATCGCCACGGGCTTTCGGTCGAGCAGCGTCGCGCCGCAGCGCCTGGCGACACCGGTGAAGTATCGAAACAATCCGCGCTTGATGGCGCTCGCGTCCTCCATGCGAATCATGACCTGGGTGAGCAGGTTTTCGAACACCCGCGGCGGCGCGAAGTAATACGTGGGTCCGATCTCGCGCAAATCGGTCATCACCGTATCGCCGGATTCGGGGCAGTTGATGGTGAAGCCCGCGACCAGCCACTGCGCATACGAGAACAGATGATCGCCCACCCACGCCATGGGCAGGTACGACAGAATGCTGTCGCGCGAGTCGAGCTTGTCGAACTCGCAGCCGCCCTGAGCCGAGACGATAAACGCCGCGTGTGTCTGGCAAACCCCTTTGGGCTTGCCGGTAGTGCCCGACGTGTAGAGCACGATCGACACGTCATCGGACCGGCCTCTTGCGACTTCGTCGTTGTAGTAGTCCGGATGCGCGAGATCGAACTCGCGCCCGATCTCCTGCAAGCGGTCGATGCTGGTCACGCCCTCGTAATTGCGCAGGCCGCGAGGATCGTCGTAATAGATATGCTTCAGGCTCGGCACCTGCGGCGCCGCCTCGAGCATCTTGTCGACCTGCTCCTGATCCTCGACGATGGCGTAAACGATCTCGGCGTCGTTCAGCACATAAACGAACTCCGCGGCCGGCGCATCCTGATACATCGGCACCGCGATGCCGCCCAGCGCCTGCGCCGCGGTCATCGACCAGTACAAGCGGGGCCGGTTGTCGCCGATGATCGCCAGATGCATTCCGCGCTTGAACCCGAGCGCCGCGAGCCCGCACGCAAGCGCACGCACCTCGTCGGCAACCTGCGCCCAGGTCCATGTCTGCCAGATACCGAGATCTTTTTCGCGCGTTGCGGGCCCGTCGCCACGCACGTGCGCGTGCTCGAGCAACAAGCGCGGGAACGTCGCTAGCTGGGATTCCATTTCCTCCTCGCGTACTCGTCGGCAGGCGATCGACACTACGCGTCGCGCTGCGCGGCTATGGTATGTCTTTTGCCAGACGGCGACAACGACTGTCGGAGGAGCTGAGTCTCTCTACTGGGCCTTGATGCCGGCAGCTTTGATCACCTTTGCCGACTCGTCGATCTCCACGCGCACAAAATTCTTGAACTCGGTGGGGGTCATCGGCATCGGCTCGGCACCGAGGTTGGCGAATCTCTCCTTTATTTCAGCGGATTGCAGCAGGTGCGCGACGTCCTTGTTGATCTTGTCGACGATGTCGGGCGGCGTTCCGGCGGGCGCAAAGACGCCCACCCACAGGTTGTAGTCGAAACCCGGAAGTCCGGACTCGCCGATGGTCGGCACATTGGGCAGCGCCGCCGATCGCTTTGCCGTGCTCACGCCGAGCGCGAGCAGCTTGCCTTCGCGCACATTCGGCAACGCCGCCGAAATCGGCGAAAAGAAATACGTGACCCGTCCCGCCATGGTGTCGGTCAGCGCTTCGGGTGTGCCCTTGTATGGAATGTGGACGACATCGATTCCCGCGGCGAGCTTGAATTTTTCGGCGTTGATGTGCGTGCCGCTGCCGGTGCCCGCCGAGCCGAAATTCAACTGCCCTGGTTTTTGTTTGGCGAGCGCGATCAGCTCGGCGACGGTCTTCACGCCCGCCGAAGGCGCGACAACCAGCACGTTCGGCTGTCCGGCAAGCGGCACGACCTCGACGAAATCTTTGGCGGTATCGAAGGACAAGTTGGTATAGATCGACGGGTTGTAGGCGTGCGCCGCGGAGTGCACCAGCAGCGTATAGCCGTCGGCAGGCGCCTTGGCCACAAAGGTCGCGCCGATGGTCCCGCCGGCACCGGGTCGATTGTCGACGATGACCGGCTGGCCCCACAGCTCGGAAAGCTTCTGTCCGAAAGTGCGCGCCAGGATGTCGGTGGCGCTACCGGCGGTAAACGGAACGACGAAATGCACCGGTTTGTTCGGATACGGTTGTCCGCCGGTTTGTCCAACTGCCAATAGCGGCCACAACGCCGCAAAACCGATTGCCGCGAGATAACGTGCAACTTTCATGCTTGGCTCCTTCGCCCTTGCAGGTGCGAATTCATTCGCACCCAACGTGTCGTTCATCTCGGCGCCGCGGCCGGATCAACGCGATCCTGCAAGCCGTCGCTCACCGGCACATTTTCCGGCTCGAGCGCGAGACCGGACGCCTCGGCCTCGAGCACCAGCAACTTCGCAAAATCCTCTTCGGTCACGCCGCGGCCAATCAAGGTTTGCACCACGTCGCGCGTGATCGACGCCAGCGGCATCGGCACCCCGTAGCGGCGCCCCGCATCGAGGCCGAGGTCGAGATCTTTGCGCAGCAGGTACGGCGTGAACGTTACCTTGAAGTCGAGATTGACGAACGCCGGCGTCTTGTAGCGCGTGAAGACCGAACCCATCACGCTCTGGTTCAAAAATTCCAGGAAGGCGTGCCGCGGCACGCCTGCCTTTTGTGCCAGCACGGTGATCTCGGCGAGCGACTGGGTCACTACGCCGAGAAACACGTTGTGACAGATCTTGACGATGCGAGCCAGCTCGCCCTCCCCGACGTAACTGGCAGAAGGAGCGATCATTTTGAGATACGGCAGCGCCGCGTCGTAGGCCGCCTTCGGCCCGGAGCACACGAACGAAAGCTTGCCCGCCTTGATCACCTTCGCGTTTCCTGAAACGGGTGCCGCGAGCAGCTCGACGCCGCGCTGCTTCAACAGCGCGCGGAGCTCGGCCGAGCCCTCGAGCGAGATCGACGAGCACTCGACGACCATGCGCGGCAGCTTTCCGCCGCTCGACAAGAGCCCGTTCGGACCGGCCATGACTTCCCTGACGTCATTCCAGGTCGACACCATGCAGAACACGATGTCACATGTGGCAAGCGAGGGTAACGACGTCGCAATCTTCGCTCCGTGCTTGGTCAATGGCTCGGCTTTGGCACGGGTGCGATTCCAGACGGTGACGTCGCCGCCGCCTTTGGCCAGTCGCGCCGCCATTTCGTAGCCCATGCGGCCAGCGCCGATCCAGCCCAGCCTCAGCTTTGCGTCTGTCTTCAAAAATTCACTCTCATCGATCGCTGTCTTCAGTACGCCTCAGTAGGCCTCAGTACGCATTCGCAATCGGCAGCTCTTCCGCGGGATACAAGGAGATGATCTTCGGCCCGGAAGGCGTGAGAATAACCTCTTCCTCGATGCGCGCCGCGGAGATCCCGTCGCTTGCGGGGCAATAGGTCTCCACGGCGAAGACCATCCCGGCCTTGAGCTCGATCGGTTCCTTGAGCGAGTTGAGGCGCGAGATCAGTGGCCGCTCGTGCAGGCCGAGGCCCAGACCGTGGCAGAAATTAAGGCCGAACGCGTCCATTTCGCTCGCAAAGCCGATGTCCTTCGCCGTCGGCAGCGAGCGCGCGATCCTGTCGGTGCTTACGCCCGGCTTCAACAAGTCGATGGTACGATCCATCCATTCGCGGGCCTTGCGATACGCGGTGCGCTGCGATGGCGTCGCACGGCCGACGTTGAAAGTGCGGTAATAGCAGGTGCGATAGCCCATGAACGACTGGATGATGTCAAAAAACGCCTGATCGCCGGGGCGAATCAGGCGGTCGGTAAAGTTGTGCGGATGCGGGCTGCAGCGCTCGCCGGAGATGGCGTTGATCGCCTCGACGCAATCGGAGCCCATGCCGTAAAGGCGTCCCGTGGCCAGCGCGACGATCTCGCTCTCCTTTACTCCCGGCTTGAGCGCCTCGGCGATGTCCTGATAGACACCGTCGACCATCGCCGCGGCCATGTTGAGCAGCGTCAACTCGTCGATGTTCTTCACCTCCCGGGCCGCGAGCATCGTCTGCTGCCCATCGCGAATTTCCACTCCCAGCTTCTGTAGCTCGAACAGCATCGGCGGCTCGACGACGTCGAGTCCGAGCGGCAAGTTCCCGACACCCTCGGCGTCGAGAATCGCCTTGATCTCTCGCGCGGCGTCACGAAACAGCGTGATGTCGCCGCCGACCGCGCCGCGCAGGCCGAGTAATCCGGCGCGGCAATGGTCGTGCGCGAGCCACGGCGCGTGCAGGCGATGATGCTTGGCGGCGGAGCCGAAATCCCAGATGTAGGGATCGCCGTTGCCGGTGAGCAGCGAATAGCGCGTCAGCTTGTCGCGCGCCCATTCGCCGATGACGGTGCTGGTGGTGTAGCGGATGTTGTGCTGATCGAAAGAGAGCAGCGCGCCCAGCCCCGAATTCGCCAGCGCAGCACGTGTTCGGGCAAGACGGTAATCGTGCAGGCGCCTGAAGTTGACGCGTTCCTCGAAATCGACCTGGGTATGCCCGGGCGATTGCAGCGGACGGTCCCAGCGGTGATGGGGGTCGATGTCGTCCGGACGGATGATCTTCGGTTCTTTTGCTTTTCGCGCCATGCGCTGCCTTTCACCGCTCAGCGTTTGCCGAGCGCTTTGTAGTAGAAGCCTTGTCGTAATACGAGAGGTCGACGTATTTCATGGGATCGGTCAACGTCTTCTGCGGTGAGCCGAACTTGCTGCGCAGGCGCAGCACCGTGCGCATGCCCGCGAGGTCGGGCGCGAGATCGCGCGCGAGCCCGCCTTTGTCACCGAGCAGCAGATCGTAGGATTGTTTCGCCAGCGCCGGAGTCATGTCGCGAATATTGGCGATCAGCATCGCTTCGACGACCTCGCGGTTGGCGCGGTCGTACAGCCAATCCGTTGCCGCGCGATAGGCGCGAATGAATCCGACCAATGCCGCTTCGTGGTCGCGAGCCCAGCTCTTGCGCGCGACGCCGACCGTGCCCTGATACGCGCCGAGAGCACTCCCACTCGCGAGCATGTTGAAGCCGCGGTTTTGCGCCAGCAACTCGAACGGCGTGCGGAGCAGCGTGGCATCGTGCTTGCCCGCGATCAGCTCGCGGTATCGATTCGCCGTACCGCCGGCGCGCACGAAATTCACGTCGGTTTCGGCAAGCGCATTGCTCGCGATCAATTCGCGCACCACAAAAGCGAAGCCGGTCGTCATCGCGTCGACGGACAGGCTTTTGCCCTTCAAGTCCCCGAAACGTTTCACTGCCGGGGCGGCGACGATTGCCAGGAAGCCGCCGTCTCCGCCCATGAACGCGAACAGATCCGGATTGTCGGGAATCTTCGCTTCGCCCTGCGCTTCCTGATAGGCGACGACGTTGTCGAAAACCGCGAACGCGATGTCGACCCGGTCTTCGAGCAACGCATTGACGAGGAAGGCCGAAGTTGGCGTGTAGGAAAGTTGCACGGCCACGCCCTGCACGTCGAAGAAGCCCTGGCGCTGCGCCGCCCAGATCGGAAGATTCCATCCCCCGTCGAAGGCAATGACGCGTAGCGCCATCGGCGTTTGCGCTTGTGGCAAGGGCTGCGTCTGCGCCTGCACCTGGATGGCCAATGCAAGAACGCAGGTACAAATCAAGCGCCCGATCGTGCGCGATATCACGTCACTCGTCCAGCGCTTAACGCTTGTCGTCATTTCGCATATCATTTTGCTTGTTGCAGCGACAATAACCGATGTCCGCGTCGCTGTAAAAGCCGGATTCCGGCGCATCGTACAGTCGCTGAGCTGGAGCCTGTACGAATCGGTCGCGTTCGACGATACGCGCATTATCAGCCGCGACTGGAGCAGCTATCCGATCATGCGCTTCGCAAGCGTGCCGCAAAGCATCGACGTTCACATCATCGATCGGCCGGGCACTCCCTTTCTCGGCACCGGCGAGGCGACGCAGGGTCCCGCAGCGGCGGCGCTTGCCAACGCGCTCGCCAGCGCCACCGGGGTGAGAATCCGCGAATTGCCGCTGACGAGCATACGGGTGAAGGCCGCCATCGGCGTCTGACTCGTCGCCGAGACCGGTGTGCCCGCGTGTCTTGTCGCGCGCATTCCGCCTCGGCGCATCACTGGAGACTCGGCTTCTTGAGAAAGTCGCCGCGATCGGCCGAACGGACCCTTACGTCCACGCGCGCGCCGTCACGAATGAGCACCAGCGGAATCTCGGTGCCGGCGGGACCCAGGCGCCACATCGCGCGGAAAAAAGGCGCCAGCTCGGACACTCGCTGACCGCCGACTTCGATCACCAGATCGCCGCGGCGCACTCCCGCGCGCTCGGCGGGCCCACCGGCGGCCAGAGCGCTGACCACGAGATTCTCCTTGACCTCCGCCGCGTACAAACCAAGCCAGGGCCGCGCCAGACCTGAGCGGCGCCCTTGACGGGTCAGGTCATCGACGATCGGCGCAAGCAAATCGATCGGCACGAACATGTTGCCGTGAACCGTCTCTTCATCGACCTGCTCCTGCACCAGCAGCGATCCTATGCCGATCAGCCGCCCGTCACCGCCGACCAGCGCCGCGCCGCTCCACTCCGGATGCGCCGGCGCGGTGAACAATGCCTCGTCCAGCACATATTCCCAGTAACCCGCGAACTCCCGCTTGTCGTTGATCCGCGCCTTGAGCGCGTGAGCGTAGCCGCCGCTGCCGATCACGATGACGTCGTCGTCGGTCTCAACCGAAGCTGCCGACCCTTGCATGAGCGGCTTGACCCCGAGACGGCCAAGCGCTTGCACCAGGCCAAAGCCGCTGGTGAAGTCGTATGCCAGCGGGTAGCCCTGCGCCACGGCGCCGTCGTTGGCGGTCAGCCAGATGGTTTCGGCTTCGGTGATCAGATAGCCGATGGTAAGAATGAGGCCATCGTCGCGGATGACGACCCCGTTTCCGGTACGCTCGGTGCCGAGGATCGATGCGGTGAATGCGTCGTCCGGAACATCCGCGCGAAGCGCAACCACCGCATCGAGCGCGACGGAGAGGTCGAACGCAACCTCCTCCGCGCGAGGCTGAAGCTCGGGTGGAAACGCCCAATCGTCTTTTTCGGTCATTGGGAAGGCGGCGGTTTATGGATCGGAACGACAGCGCGTGCGGTAAATCTAGCACAAGGTCTCGTCCATCCCATTTTAAGCGGCTACCGCCTGCAACAAGGCCGGTACAATTGCCCGACGTCATCCGAGGGGGACCGCTTGAACGACGGCGGGGTAGCGCCGCTGGCCACGTACCGCTTCGATTTCACGGGGCGGACCGGCGAGTATTTCCGGATCTGGGTCGTCAGTCTGTTCCTGTCCGTCGTTACGCTGGGCATTTATTCGGCGTGGGGCAAGGTCCGCAAGAAGCGCTACCTCTATTCGCATTCCGAGCTCGACGGCACCGGATTCGAGTTCCGCGCGACGCCGCTCGCCATCCTCAGAGGGCGCGTTATCGCGCTGGTACTGCTCGGCGGGTTCGCGCTCAGCAGCCACGTGCTGCCGATCATGCAGCTCGTGTTCGTCATCATCCTGCTGGCGCTCACGCCCTGGATCGTGGTCGCGGCGTCGCGTTTCAATGCTCGCAATTCCGCCTGGCGCAACATCAGTTTCGGCTTCAACGGCGGAATCGGCGAGGCGGCCATGGTCTTTCTCGCTATTGGCGCGCTGGCGGTGGTGACCCTGGGGTTGGCGTACCCGTACGCCAGGATGCGTCGTGCGAAATTCATCATTGAGCATCACCGCTTCGGCGACACGCAAATCCGCGCCGATCTTTCGACCGGCGGTTTCATTCTGGCCTACCTCTTCGCGGTGCTGATGATCATCGGTACCCTATTGCTCGTTGTCTTCGCAACTGTCGTAGTGATCTCCGCTTCGGGCGCGACGGGCCGCCGGGCGCCCGCAGGCATCGGCGCGCTCGCCCCTGTCGCGGTGATGTATGTCGCCTACATCGCCGTGTTCGCGTTCCTGCGCGCGCAGCTCGGCAACCTGACGCTCAATGGCGTGGTGGTGGGCCCGCTGCGCTGCCGCAGCACGCTACGCGCGCGTGACCTCGTGTGGTTGTATTTCAGCAACATCGTCGCGATTCTGGTCACCCTGGGACTGGCGACCGCCTGGGTGACGATCCGTATGGCCCGGTACCGGGCACGAAATCTCTATCTGATCGGTGAGGCGACGCCGGGGACATTTCTCGGACGTCCCGGAAGCGACAACAGCGCGACCGGGTCCGAGGTCAGCGATCTATTCGATGTGGATGTGTCGCTATGACGGCCTTTGAAGGCGTGCTGTTCGACGGCGTGCGCGCGGCGGGGTTGCCGGTGCAGGTCGAGGCGCAGGGCGACGACGTGCTGATCGCCGATGCGCTCGATCCGCCACGCCGAATCGCACGCGATCAAATCAGCGCCGACGCTCCCATCCCGGGTGTGCCGCGTCTGCTTAGGCTTCCCGGCGGCGCGCTCATCGAAACCGGCGCGCACGATGCGGTGGCTTCGGTGTGGCCGCCAAAGGACATCATCGCGCGCGCTGCCTTCGCGATCGAGTCGCGGTGGTGGGCGGTGCTTACGGGGCTTGCGTTGACGGCCGGCTCGGTGTGGCTGATCGTCGCTTTCGCGCTACCACTCGCCGCGGAGCCTGTATCGAGGCGCATCAGCCCGAAGGTCGAGGCCTTCATGGGCAAGCAAACGCTTGCATTTCTCGATCGCACGATCTTGAGCCCGTCCACGCTGACCGACGAGGAAACCGACAAGCGCCAGAATGCGTTCGCTGAGTTCGTCAACGGCGAAGACGCGCAGAGCTACTGGCTCGAGTTTCGCCATGCCGGGACGCCGAACGCGCTTGCGCTGCCTGGTGGCATCATCATCGTCACCGATGAAATGGTGCGCGCGACCGCCAACGATGCCGAGTTTCTGGCCGTCGTCGCACATGAAATCGGTCACGTCCGCGGGCACCATGCCATGCGATTGGTCCTGCAGGACTCCGGACTGGCGGTGCTCATGACGGCGCTGGCGGGCGACGCCGTCGGCACCACGGTACTTGCGGCGGCGCTGCCCGCTGTATTGCTCAGGACGCGCTATTCAAGGCAGTTCGAGTCCGAGGCCGACGACTACGCATTCGCAATGTTGAAACGGCACGGCCAGTCGCCACAGGCCTTCGCCGACCTGCTGCGCCGACTTAGGCTGAGCGAGCACGAGACAGGAGATTCCCATTCGCTTCGTCAGTATCTGAGCACGCATCCTGCGACCGAGGAGCGGATTCAGCGCGCGGAGGAGCAACGCTGAGTCGTTCGGCAGAGCTACGACGAACGGCTGGGCGTGTGGTACGGTTACGTTTCCATGGTCCTTGATCGACAGCGGCAGTTCCTCAGACGCCATATGCACTGGACGACGCAGCTACGCGTCATTTTCTTGATTGCGGCGTGGCTCGGATCGGGAACGCTCGCCCTCGCCCAGACTTTTCCATCAAAAGTAGTGAAGATCACGGCACCGTACGCCGCCGGGGCCGGACCCGCGATCTTCACACGCGTGATCGCCGACAAATTGTCCAAGGCCTGGTCGCAACCGGTGATTGTCGACGCGAAGCCGGGAGCGAGCGGCTTTATCGCGATCGAGGCGGTGAAGAACGCCGTGCCCGACGGTCACGAACTCCTCGTCGTGAGCAACGCACACGTGGCCATCAATCCGGCGCTCTACAAGAAGCTCCCCTACGACCCGCGCAAGGACTTCGTGCCGGTGGCGATGTTCTATCACACGCCGTTTTTCCTTGTGGTGTCCACCGCAGGTCCGTATCAATCGGTACCGGCGCTGATCGCCGCGGCCAAGGCGAATCCGGGCACGGTTTCGTATGGATCGTCATATGTCGGAAGCCCGTCGCATCTGGGGAGCGCCGAATTCGAGTTTCTCACCGGCACGAAGATGATCCACGTTCCCTATAAGGATCAGTCGCAAATGTATGTGGCGATCGCGGGTGGCGACGTCGGTTGGGCGTTCTCGACGCTCGGCTCGGCGCTGCCGCTGATGCAAAGCGGGCGCCTCAAGCTCATCGCGATTGCCGCCAAGCAAAGGCTCAAGACCCTGCCCGACGTGCCAACGCTGGAGCAGGCGGGCGGGCCCGCCGGCATGGTGGTCGACTCGTGGCTTGCGGTGCTCGCGCCGCGCGGGACCCCGCCCGAAACCGTGCGCAGAATCAATGCGGACATCAACAAGCAGCTCGCGGACCCCGAGGTTCTCGAGCAGATGGAGCGATTCGGCTTCGAGGCGGCGCCCGGGACGCCTGAGCGGCTTGCCGAGATTATCCGCGCAGACGAAACGAAATTCGCCGAGCTGGTGCGCCGCACCGGCGCGACCGCTGACTGACCTCAGTAGTTAGCCGCCCAGCGGCTTGATCTCCGCGACAGCCGCGTAGTACTCCCATGCGCGCGCGACGATGGCAGGGGAAAGCTGATCGCGCACGCGTTCAGCTTCTTCCGGCGTATAGGAGCGAATGCGTCCGGAGTCGCCGCCCGCCGCGGCGAGCATGCGCAACTGCAAGGCGGCACTCTCTTCGAGAAAGCATGCCGCGATCGTTGCCGTACGAACGTCCACCCCAGCCGTGGTAATGCCATGACCGCGCATCATGACCGCGATGCCGTTGCCGAGCCGCTGCGCCAGCAGGTCGCCCAACTCGCGGGTGCGGATGAGGCCGATGCGCTCGTATTCGGCGACGCCGGCGGCAAACGCTCCTCCGTGGTTGTGAACGATACGATGCGGCTGGCCGATCTGGGTCAGGCATACGCAGGCCGGCGGATGTGCGTGCACTACGCTGCCGATGTCGGCGCGAGCCGCGTAGACGCGAGCGTGAATCCAGAGTTCGCTGTTCGGCGTGCCCCCGCCCGAGAGCAGGTTTCCATCCGCATCGAGGACCAGCAAGGCGTTCTCGTCGGCGAATCCGGGAGAGCGCCGCGTCGGAAAAAGAAACGTGTCGGTACCCGGGATGCGCGCGCTCGCGTGGCCGAACGCGTTCGAGAGCCCGAAGCGCTCGAGGATTCGGTTGGCCAGCGCCACGTCGCGCCGCAATACCTGTTCAGCGTCCACGATCTTTCTGCGGACCGGGCATGAACTCGTCGCTCGAAACCGATTGCACCGGGATCGGCGACGGAAACAGCGATTCGGCGGCGGAGAGTTTTTCCAGCTCGTCGGTGGAAAGCATGCTCATGACTCCTCCTCTGATCGGCGACGGCGTGGGGCGCGCGCTGCGGTCATTTTGGCACATCGGTGGCATGCAGGCGATGGCTACGAGGCCCGCGCCGGGCAACGGGGCTGCGATGATGACCAACGCTCTCCCGCGACCCGCATATCGATTGGGTTTAACATCATCAATACAGTCGAGCAGGCGCAACAACCATGACCCATGACCTCGTTTCGCTCCTCAGCCAATATGGCTTGGCGGTCGTTTTCGCCAACGTGCTTATGGAGCAAATCGGCCTACCGATACCTGCGATCCCGACGCTCGTCGTCGCGGGCGCGCTTGCGGCTGAGGGAAAGCTGTCGGCACCTTTGTTGTTCGTGGCCGCGCTCGTGGCGTGTTCGCT
>JADGRP010000041.1 GCA_017880805.1 Burkholderiales bacterium | reverse complement strand
GCGGCTTGTTTGGATCGCGCGCAGGCGGCCTGTCGATCTCCACGGTCATACTCGGCGCGCTGCTCGCGCCGACGACGGGCGCCGTAGGCGCCTCGGTGCTGACCCTGGGGCTCCTCGCGCTTCCGGCCATGCTGGCCGCCCACTATCACAAGAGCTTTGCCTACGGCGTGGTCTGCAGTGCGGGAACGCTGGGAACCGTGCTGCCGCCGTCGATCATACTCATCGTGCTGGCCGACCTGATGCGCGGCGCCAACGCGGAGGCGCAGATCATGCGCGGCGAGGACGTTCACGGCGCGCTGATCGTTCGCGACATCTACGTCGCGATGCTAGGCCCTGTCGGCATCCTGCTGGCTTTGTATCTGCTCTACGTGATCGGCGTCGCGATCTTCAGGCCCTCGTGGTGCCCGCCGCCAGCGGAGCGTCGCCCCCGCCTGCCCTGGACGCGGCTATTCGTCGTCGTGATCGGGCCGCTCGCGTTCATCGTGCTGCTGCTGGCCTCGATCGTCACCGGCAGCATTTACACCGTCGAGGCCGCTGCGCTCGGCGCCATCGTCGCCACCGTCTACGCCTGGGCGCGCGGCGCGCTAAACTGGCAACGCTGGGCCGAGACCGTGCGCATGGTGATGCGGCTCACGGGAATGATGTTTCTGCTGCTCATGGGTGCGTCGACGTTCACGCTTGTCTTTCGCGGCCTGAACGGGACGCAGACGGTGCATGGCCTGCTCGCCATGCTTCCGGGCGGATTGAATTTCGCCGTGTTTGCCGTCTTTGCGGTGACGTTCTGCTTCGACTTTTTTCTCGATGCACTCGAAATCGTGCTCCTGGTGGTGCCGATCGCGATGCCACCCTTGCTCGCGCTCGGCGCGTCTCCGCCGTGGATGACCGCGCTGATGGCGCTCACCGTGCAAACCAGTTTTCTGATGCCGCCGTCGGGCTTCGCGCTCTTCTTTCTGCGCTCGATCGCGCCCCGCGAAGTCGCCACGCGCGACATCTACAAGGGCGCTCTGCCGTTTATCCTGATCCAGCTATCCGCCCTGGCACTGCTATGGCGGTTTCCGCAGCTGGCGACGACACTGCCGGCGCTGCTCGACTGAATCCTGAGGATCAGGGTTTGAGCGCCCTGTAGAGAAACGGCAGGCTCACGTCCATCCGGTAGTCGACGTCGGAATGGTTGTCGTCGAACTCTTCGTAGGTATGCTTGATGCCGGCCGACGCGAGCCGCTTGGAAAGCGTTCTTGTGCCGAAATGAATGTGGTATTGGTCGCGCCAGCCGCAGTCGATGTAGATGCCGCGCAAGGTCTTGAGGTTGGCCTTGTACTTGTCGACAAGGTTCACCGGATCCTGATCGCGCCAATGCCGCCAGCGCTTTTCGATCATTTCTCCGCTCTCGAGATTGAACGGCAGGCGGAAACCCAGTGACGCTTTTGGATCAGGGTCGTAAGTCGCCGCCATGCACAGGTTCATGATCGCGTGGCCTTCTCCGAGCGAAAGCTTTTCCTTTTCCCAGACGTGTTCGAGAAAGCGCTTGACCCGGCCATCGTCGAGCCCATCGGCAAGTCCTTTGCGGCTGCTTTCGCGCAAGGCGTCGTATTTTCCAGGTTTGCGCTTTGGCGAGCGAAAACGGGTGAGCTCCACCAAGGTGTTGGGCCAGTCATGCCCGTAAACGAATTCGAAGTAGGAATCGCCTGAATGATCGGCAACCGCGCCCCAGTGCTGCGCGTATTTCATGCCGTGGATAATGGCCCCGTATCCGCCCGAGGATTTACCGAAACATCCGCGATGCTCGCGAGAGGCGAGCGTCCGGAATTCGCGGTCGACGAAGGGGATCAGCTCGCGGACAAGATAGTCCGCATAATTGCCGAGCGCCGACGAATTGACGTACTGATTGCCGCCCAACGCCGTGAAACAATCGGGGAAGACCATCAGCGTCGGGCCCATCTTCCGCCCGTGGATCAGCCGTGCGACGCGCTCGGGGACGTTGTCCGAGAATGGTTTCCAGTTGGCGTGTGCAAGGCCGGACCCGGTAAAACCGACCATGTCCCAGAGCACCGGGAACCGCTTCCCGAGACCGCGGCCTGCCTGCTGGTCGTATTCTGCCGGCAGCCAGACGCCGAGCTTTCGAACGTTAGGGTCGCCGAGGCGATTGCCTTGCAGCACTTTGGAAGTGTGTTCCACAACGACCAGCCTGCCCCCGGGGCCTTTCGAGCGCTTGAGTGCCATGCTCTTCCTCGATGCTTCGCGAGCGCGCATTGTAGCGCGGTGGCCTGTGTCCGCCGCGCCACGCCGTGTTAAGCGCTGCCATGTTGGGGAACCCTATTGTGCCGCGGCGGGTCTCACCGGCTTTTGGCCTGCAAGAGTGAAATCGGACCGGTACGACAAGGCGCCAGCGCGAGTTTGCCTATGGGAGATGCCATGACCGAGAGAGATGCCATGCTGCAGCTACTTGCTCTGGGTTTCTTCTTTTGCTGCGCACTACACGCGACGCCCAGCATTGCCGGCAGGCCGACCATGGAGGAGTGCCTCGAAGGATCCGATTTCATCCGCAACGCCGCGTTGTCTCGCGACGCCGGAGTTGCCGCCGATGCCTTTGTCGACCGCATGAGGGACGATTTTTTTGCGATTCGGGCGTTTCCCGCCGAGCTTCGGTGGTTCGTGCACGACGAGGCCGACGAAGTGTTTCTCGCCGAGCAGGCGCGGCTTGTATTCGAGCAACCGTCCGACCCCGACAATCATCGGCTGCGCTTCCTGCGCGTCTGCGTCGATCGCATGGCAAAGGACTGAAGCGCGGTCTTCAACGTTCCAGGATCGCCGTCACGCCCAAGCCACCGGCGGTGCAGATCGAAATCAATCCTCGCCCTGATCCTTGCTGCTGAAGCTGCTTGGCCAGTGTCCCGACGATGCGGGTACCCGTCGCAGCAAAGGGATGGCCCAGCGCGACGCTTCCGCCTTTCGGGTTCATCCGGTCGCGGGCGATTGTCCCAAGCGGAACGGTGCGGCGAAGCTTCTCACGGCAGTAATCGGCGGATTCCCACGCCTTGAGCGTGCACAGAACCTGCGCCGCAAACGCCTCGTGAATTTCGTAGATGTCGAAATCCTGGAGCGTGATGCCGGCACGCTCGAGCATCGCCGGCACCGCGTAGGTCGGCGCCATCAGCAGGCCTTCGCGCGGCCCGGCTATGCCCGCGAAATCGACCGCAGCGGAAGCGGAATGGGTGAGAAAGGCCTGGATCGGCATGCCGCGCGCGTTGGCCCACGCTTCGCTGGCGATTAATACGCAAGAGGCGCCATCGGTCAACGGTGTGCTGTTGCCAGCGGTCAGCGTTCCCGTTTCGCTTCTGTCGTACACCGGCTTGAGCGCTGCGAGCTTTTCGAGACTGGTGTCGGGGCGCAGGTTGTTGTCGCGGGTCAAGCCTGCCATCGGCACGACCAGGTCGTCGTAGAAACCTTCCTGCCACGCCTTGGCACCCTTGATGTGACTTTGAAAAGCAAGCTCATCCTGCTCGACCCGGCCGATGCCCCATTCCTTCGCCATGAGCTCGCAATGCTCTCCCATCGACAAGCCGGTGCGGGGCTCGCCGACGGACGGCACGGACGGCTTGAGATCGCGCGGCCGAAGTCGCAGCCAAGGCTTCAGCCGCTGACCGAACGTATGGCCGCGGGCGCTTTCGAGCACCATGTTTTTCAGCGCGGGGCTGAAGACGACCGGAACGTCGCTGACCGTGTCGACTCCGCCGGCGATCGCAACGTCGATTTCTCCCGCCGCGATCCGCCGAGCGAGTTGAACGACAGCGGTCAGACTGGTGCCGCACGCGCGCTGCACATCGTAGGCAGGCGTGTGCGAGTGAAGCCCGGAACCGAGCACCGCTTCGCGGGTGAGGTTCCAGTCACGCGAATGCTTGATCACCGCGCCGGCGGCGACTTCGCCGAGCGTCTCGCCTTTGAGCCCGAACTTGTCCACCAGCGCGCTTAAGGTCGCGGACAGCATCTCCAGATTGCCGAGCGAGCTGTAGGCGCCATTGCTGCGCGCAAACGGGATACGGGTGCTACCGACGATGGCTACACGACGCAGGCCGTTCGACATAAGGAGCCTTTCGCGGCATGAACGATATCGCCTTCGATTATCCTCCGGCGGTGAGTGCGAGGATCAGCGGCGTCGTCGCCGCGGCCAGTGCCGTGGAAATCACGAGGCTTGCGGCGACCGGCCCACCGAGGGTGTTGAACTGGCGGCTCATCAGATAGACATTGGCGCCGACGGGAAGCGAGGCGAGCATCACGATGGCCTGTGTCTCCAATGGCGGCAGCGCCAGCCATCGTGCGAGCAGGTAAACAATTGCCGGTTGCGCGACGAGTTTGAGCGCGCATATGGCCGCACTGACGCGCCACCCTTCGCTGATGGGATACTCGGCCAGCCCCATGCCTAGCGCGATCAGAGACAGCGGGATCGCGGCCTGGCTGATGAGTTCCAGCGTGCCATCGACCACGGTGGGAAGCGGAAGCGCCATAAGCCCCCACGCCGTGCCGATGAGAATGCTTGCCACAACCGGATTGGTCAGCACCGCCTTCGCGGCCTGCACGTAGCCCGACCAAGACATCGTCCGGTGGCGGGCCCATTCGACGGAGACCGTCACCAATGTCCAGAGCGTGAGCGAGTTGAAGACCAGCACCAGCGACACCACCGGAATCGACGCTTCGCCGAGCGTAATCTTGGCCAGCGGCACGCCAAGCAGGACGTTGTTGGCAAAGATTCCGCCCAGGGCGAAGACCGATTGCGATACGCCATCCATGCGAAACACGCGGAGCGCAATGAAACGGCCCAGCGCGAATACAATGAAGCAACTGCCGAAATAAGCGATCAAGAGGCGCGGATCGACGTGCGGCAGACGTGAAAAATCGCTCATCAGCCGGAAAAGCAGTGCAGGAATCGCAACTGCGAACACGAAGCGCGTCAGGGCGTCGGAGACCGGCTTCGGCCATCCCGCCCACCGAGTCAGACCGTAGCCCAGCAGCACCAGAATAAACAACGGCGCCGTCAGGGCGACGATGTGTTCGAACGTTTGCATGAACTCGCCAAGCGCAAAATGCTGCATTCTACCCAGTGCGCTAATGCCCGGCGGGTGCCATGCGGCGAAAGTGGCGCGACTCTTGTAGGAGACTGTTACTCTGTTCGCACCTTTGGGTTTTGTGGCACATTAGACTCCGCGAACGCGCAAGCATCCGCGGCATGACTTCGGGCGCTGCGCAAAAAAATGGCATCTTTTTTGAGTCAACGCTGTCTTATCGGCGTGACAGGGAGAAAAAATCGTGCCTGAACATCACGTTATCCACCGCCCCCGCGCAGCGCGGCCACCGACTCCATTGCGGTCGAGTGCGCCCTGGCGGCTGTCCGACATCGACTATGCGGCGATCGATCGGACGCGGGTCGCCAACGATTCGACGCTGTTCACCCTGGTCACGATGGCTTCGTTTGTCGAAACCGGTTCGGATTTGTACGCGCACGTCCTGGTGTCCTACTTCGACCAGGATCCGGAAGTTGCAGGTTGGCTCGCGCAGTCGTGGGAGCACGAGGAAGTGCAGCACGGCGCCGCGCTTCGCGCTTACGTGGAACATGCGTGGCCGGATTTTGATTGGCAGACGGTGTATGACGCATTCTTCGAGGAGTACGCCAAGACTTGTACGCTGCCAGACCTCGAGCCTTCGCGCGGACTCGAGCTCGCGGCGCGTTGCGTCGTGGAAATGGGCACCGCGACGCTCTACAGCTCGCTGCACGACTACGTCGAGGAGCCGGTGCTGAAAGATCTCGCCGCGCGTATCTACGCCGACGAGGTGCGCCACTACAAGCATTTCTACCGCTACTTCCGCCGTTACCAGCAGCGCGAAGCCCACGGACGATGGCGCGTGGGGCGAACGCTCGCCAAACGCATGTTCGCGTCGCGTGACGACGATGGATATTGCGCTTATCGTCACGTTTGGCATGCGACGCGCGGAGGCGAGGGCAGATCGGTCGAACGCGACTATCAGGCATTCCTCGACCGCGTCGGCACGCTGGCGCGTCGCCATGCGCCGCGGGAACTTCCCGTGGATATGCTGCTCAGGCCGCTCCAGTTGCCCGCCCCAGCCTTGAGTGGCGCGAAAGCGATTGCGCGCACGCTGTATCGCTGGTGGCTGCACGCCTGACGCAGGAAGCCGGACGCCGAGGAGCTCGAATGCCTGGCGCCGGATGCAGTGTCGTACCGTTGCCTTTGGCGCTGGCGCGCCATCGGCACCCGCGAAATCCCGGATATTGAAGAATATTGCGACGCCGGCCCGCGATCCGGGACGGCGTCTCGCTCGCGCTCAGATCGACTTGAGGAAGTCGAGCAGCTGCTGCTGTTGCGCAGGACTGAGTCGCGTGTAGCGGTCACGCACGCGAGCCGCTTCGCCGTC
>JADGRP010000040.1 GCA_017880805.1 Burkholderiales bacterium | reverse complement strand
GGAGGAGACCTCGTCGGCTATTTCCTGCCGTACGAGGGGACCAACGACGTGGCCTGGGGATTGATCTCATTCGAGAGTCTCGCCGCTTATGAAGCGTATCGGGCGAGATTGAAAACCGATGCCGAGGGGCGCTCGAACTTCGCGTTCGCGCGGGAGAAGCGGTTGATCCTGCGCGAGGAGCGCACGTTCCTCGAAGCGCTGGCGGGCACTTTGCACGTCGCCGCAACTGGCCCGGGAGACCGCGCATGATTGCCGTGATCTTCGAAGCACAACCGCAACCGGGCAAGATGGACGCCTATCTGGACGCGGCAGCAAGCCTCCGGCCCTTGCTCGCCGCCATCGACGGCTTCCTCTCGATCGAGCGTTTCGAGAGCCTCACGCAGCCGGGAAAGATTCTCTCGCTGTCGTACTGGCGCGACGAGGATGCCGTCCGCCAATGGCGCAACGTGGAGGCGCATCGAGCCATCCAGAGCGCAGGCCGTAACTCGATCTTCACCGACTATCGGCTGCGCGTCGCGGAAGTCATCCGCGACTACGGCATGAACAATCGTGCCGAGGCGCCGGTCGATTCTCGGCAGGCGCATGGTGGCGACTAGCGGCGTGGGCCCCTGATATCGTCATTCCCGCGAAAGCGGGAATCCATTTGCTCTTAAGTCAACATGGATCCCCGCTCAGTTACCAAAATGAGCGGGGATGACGCGAGAATCAGGAAATCCTCAGCAGATCCCAAATCGTTCAGTATCTCGCGTTCCCCGGCGTCCGCGGAAACGGAATCACATCGCGGACGTTCGATAGCCCCGTCGCGTAAGCGACCGTGCGCTCGAAGCCCAGCCCGAACCCCGCATGTGGAACCGTGCCGTAGCGGCGCAGATCGCGATACCAACTGTAGTGTTCCTTGTCGAGCTTGGCCTGCGTCATTCGCGCATCGAGTACCTCGAGCCGCTCCTCGCGCTGGCTGCCGCCGATGATTTCGCCGATGCCGGGCGCAAGCACGTCCATCGCCGCGACGGTTTTGTCGTCGTCGTTGAGCCGCATGTAAAACGCCTTGATCTCCTTCGGGTAATTCATGAGTATCACCGGTCTTCCGGCATGATTCTCGGAGATATAGCGTTCGTGCTCGGATTGCAGGTCGATGCCCCAATGGACCGGGAATTCGAATTTCTGCTTCGCCTGCTCCAGGACGCGAATGGCTTCGGTGTAATCCATGCGCGCGAATTCGGAGTCGACGATGCCCCGCAGCTTGGCGATTACGCCCTTTTCGATGCGTTCCTCGAAGAAAGCCATGTCGTCGGCGCGTTCGGTGAGCACAGTCTTGAAAATATGCTTCAGCAAAGCCTCGGCCAGCGTCGCGTTGTCGGCGAGCGCGGCGAACGCGATCTCGGGCTCGATCATCCAGAACTCCGCAAGGTGCCTGCTGGTGTTGGAGTTCTCGGCGCGAAAGGTCGGCCCGAACGTGTAGACCTTGGACAGCGCCATGCAGTAGGTCTCGACGTTGAGCTGGCCCGAAACGGTCAGGAAGGTCTCGCGCCCGAAGAAGTCCTGCGCGGAGTCGATCTTGCCTTCGGGCGTGCGCGGCAGATTCATCAGGTCCAGCGTCGAGACGCGGAAGAGCTCGCCCGCGCCTTCGGCGTCCGAGGTGGTGATGATCGGCGTGTTCACCCAGAGGAAGCCGTTATCGTGAAAGAAACGATGAATCGACTGCGCGATCGTGTGGCGCACGCGCGACACCGCGCCGATGACGTTGGTGCGCGGCCGCAGGTGCGCAACCTCGCGCAGGAATTCAAGCGAGTGCGGCTTCGGTTGAATCGGGTAGGAGTCCGGGTCCTCGACCCAGCCTATCACCTGGATCGCGCTGGCCTGCATCTCGAATGGCTGTCCCTTCGCAGGCGACGGGACGATCGTGCCGGTCGCTTCCACCGCGCAACCGGCGGTGAGACGCATGACCTCGTCGCTGTAGTTGCCAAGCGTGTTGGGGACGACGACCTGAACCGGGTTGAAACAGGAGCCGTCGGACACGTTTACGAAGGAAATGCCGGCCTTCGAATCGCGCCGCGTCCGCACCCAGCCCTTGACGGTGACCGGCGTCTCCGCAGGCACGCGGCCGGCGAGTATGGCCGCGCAGCTGAATGCCTGCGCGGAAGCGGTGTCTTGTGTTCGCATGGTTGCCATTCGTCGGCCCGCTCCTCGCTATTGCAGAATACGTAGTTTCTCGACGTCAGGAAAGCAGCCGGTGTCTCGGGCGGCGATCTGGAACAACAGAAACTCGTTGAGTGTGTCTCGCACCGGCGGTTCCTCGACGGCCACGCGGGCATCGGTAACCACGACGCGTTTGAAACCCGCAAAGCTACCGGCCTTGGTCTTCGCGTTGAACTCCGCGCACATGCCGTTTTGTTTCGGGCTCAGCTCCATTTTGCGGACCTGCGCGGAGGAAGGATCGTAAAGGGATTGAATCAACCTGTCCGCGTACTTCCGCAATGTATTGGCGCGTTCTGCCTGCTGCTGCTCCGGAGTAGGCCCCGCGGCAGCCGCGCTGGCAACTTCGAGCTCGTGTGCCGCGGTATCGCGTGCGATGCGTTCATTGGCTTCAGCAGCGGCGGCATCACGCATCCGCCGGTCTTTTTCATGTTCTTCCGCGACAGAGTCCGCGAGCACCTTTTGCATGGCAGCTTGACGCGCGACACTCTCCCGTTCCATCTGCTCACTCGACTTGCCACACGCAGCGAGTCCTATCGCTGCGAGAAGCAGCAAAAACATCGCCTGGCGAGCCAGAGTCTGTGAAATGTCAGCGCTCATGGACACCGGCGGCGAGCCAGGAGCGACACGCCGGAGCATCGCGGCGTTGCCGGCGTCGAGGAGCTGGATCTGGACGGGCATCGGATTCTGTCCGGATGTCTGCGGCGGCGCCTAAGGTGCCGGTTTCGGCACCGTTTGCGACGGATCGTAAAAGAAGGTTTCCTCAGCGATACGCTCGCCCTCCCATCGCTGGTAAGCCAATTCTTCTATCCGGGTGGTGCTGTGATCTTGCCACTCAAATGTGAACACCCAGCGAATCACCACTCTCTCGCCACTCACGAAAACGGGACGGATACACTTCGACGTCACTGATCGCGCTTTCGCAAGAACCTTCCGTTCGTGGGCAACCAGACTATTGTGACCGACGCGAGGCGCGCCCTGGTTCTCCTGCATCGATGCGTAGGAGGTATAGAACTCGTCGATCGCTTCAGGATGTGCGTTCTGTTCCACTCGGGCAATAAATCGTTCCAGTGCCTCAGATGTTGGCATGTTGCCTCCCGTAAGCCGCGAGATCGCGCGGGTGCGGAGCGTTCGCGTCCGTGTCGACCAAAGCTCACATCGTTTAGCCCGGATGCCCGGGTACGTGCAGGCTCGGGTCAGCAGGAACTTGCCGTGCAGCGGTGTCCTCTTTCAACAGCGTTCTGCCCAGCGCCTGAACCGCACGTATGGGCACGTCGCCGTCCCCGCAAAGTGTTGCCTCACCGATCCCCAATCGCTGCGCAACCTCACGGATCACCTTGGCGTTGGCGTATCCATGCGGGGCCGTTTTTGAAGCAGCGCGATTCTCGCAGAACAGCTTTAACGTGCCTGGTTGCGAATAGGTGGCAAGGGAGAGCTCGACCAGTTTTGCTCGATACTCGAGTTCCCAGCTCTCCAGTTCAGGGAACGTTCGCTTATCCGCAAAATGTTGCGCCTCGTGGCCGAGGAAACGAACCGAGAATACTTCGTCTTCAAGGTTCTTATACGCTGGGGTCACGGCAAACAGCGCTGTCTCAGTTGCCCAGCCACCCGCAGATCTGCGACCGCAAGTCGCGTAGTGTCCCCAACCCCGCAGCACGAAATCGTCCAGCAAAATGACTTTGACCGTTTCCCGGCCACCGGGAAGGTCAACATCGCGCTCCTGAACGGATTGCTTCTTCCATAACATCAGTTCCCGCAACGGCATGGTTCGGCCGAGCAATGCGTGCAGGCCGTGACCTTCAACGGCGGCGAGGATTTCAGGTTCCACATCGTCCAGCTCCGCTGACGTTTCCATGTGTCGTCCAATGAGCTGACCGACTGTCGCAGCGAGAATGCTTTCTGCTCCTTCGATCGGAACGGCTTTGGTCAGCGCGCTGCGCCAATAGCTCAGATACGCGTGGGCCAGTGCCGCGATCCATGGGTCATCGCCAAGCGTAAGCGGAGATGGAGGGGCCGCGCCGAATCGCTCGGCCATGCAATTTCGGAAGACTCGCGCTTCCCCGACAAAGGTGGCTTCAGGAACACGCGCAAGTATGGCCAAGGCCGATGCCGCATCGCCTTGCAGCGCTGAACCCGTCGCCTCGGAAACAGCAGCAGCCACGCGATCAGCCGCGTGATCGTCGCGCGTAGCCGCGGTGGCCTCATCTCCGTCACGCATTGGCGTGGTTGAACAGCCAACAAGGGCAGCGAGCACAAGGCCGAACATTAAATTGAGAAAGACAGGAGGCGTCTCCAGTTGGAATCCAATCCAGTCTACGAGAGCGCATAACGATATCGAGTTCTGCGGAGGGCGCAAGACTCTTGTTTCGACACGCCCTAGTCGAGCTGCGCGCCGCGCGCAACCAGGTAACGCTTGACGTCGTCGAATCGGACCGCTCCGGTCTTTTGCCGGTCGATCTCGTCGAAGTGCCGCGCGACGAATCCGAGACCTGCGGCATCCGCCTGCTGGCGGGTCAGCGATCCGGTGTGGCTCACGTCGGCGGCATCGAAAGCCTGTTTCAGCTTGCGCTCGACCTGGGCGCGTAGCGCGGGGCCCTCGGTAGGTGGCGCCGTGGAAGGCTTGCGCGATTCGGGAGGGACCCACGGATCGCGCAGCGGCTGCGTGGACTGCACCGAAAGCGGTTCCACTGCGACGGCGTCGAGCGGCGCCAGCGCGAATGATGCGGCGCCGGCCAACGCAACGCAAAGCATCCAAAGTGAAGTCGCCCGTGTGTATGGTTGCGCCATGTGTCGGCTCCGATCGATGCGGCTCAATGCAGTGCGGTGGCACGCTGGAAGAACTGGACGAGGTCGGCCTTTTCCACAGCGCGCGACCCGTCGTCGAGGTACGTCATGTGCCCGCCCCGGTAAAAAGTCACCCGGACCTTGGAGCTGACGCCCAACCGCGCAATATCCTTCTCCGTCTGGAAGAACGGCGTCGCCAGGTCGTGGTATCCGTTCAGCGAGAGAACTTGGAGCGTGGGATTCTGGGCCATCGCCGCGGCGAGGTCGGGGACGACGTCCGGCAGCGCGAGCCCGTCGTGTCCGAAGTTCCACGTCAAAATGGCATTGCCCGACGCCGTGTACGTCGACGGATTCGTGTACTGCAAGTCGGAGCTCAAGTAGCTGCCGATCGCATTGACGAAGGACGACGTAATGAAAGTGCTGGACGGATCGCCATCGCGCGCCAGCGCGCTGCCGATCAGCGCGGACACGCGTGCGTCGTAGCGTCCGATCAAAACGCCCGGAAGCAGGTTCGTCTGATAGAAGTCCGGACCCATGTTGAAGAAGCCCTGCCATTTCTGGACGGGAATGCCGGTCGTGTTCGATAACTGGACCACCAGTGCCGAGCTCGGCGGAACGCCGCCGAAAAACTGGGCGATGGCCGGATCGTAGCCGGTGGTCGTCAGCGTCCGCATTTGCGCGACGAAGTCCGGCAGCGCGGCATCCGCTGGGTTCGGGACATCCAGGTTGTAATAGGCGCCGATCGCGCCGTAGGACGGAACGTAGCCCGCGCAGCTCATCGCGGTGCCGGTGACGCCGCAGTTCGCGTTGTAGTTCAGAATGGACGATTGCAGGATCACGCCGTCGACGCCGACACCCGCAGTCTCGAGCAGGAAGGCCAATACGGCGCTGCGCGTCGTGCCGTAAGACTCTCCGAACAGGAAGACTGGGGACGCCTTGCGATTGTTCACCGCGACGTAGCGAACGACGAAATCCCGAAATACTGCGGCGTCGGCATCGACGCCCCAGAAGGTCTGATTGGTGTTCGGCGCAATCGCTTCGGACAGGCCGCTGCCCACTGCATCGACGAAGACAAGGTCCGAGACGTCCAGCAGGCTCTCGGCATTGTCGACGAGCGGAAACGGAACGGCTGCCGTGGTCGCCGGGTCACCGGTCACGAGGCGCTTCGGACCGAACGACCCGAGATGCAGCCAAACCGTGGCCGAGCCGGGTCCGCCGTTGTAGAAGAAAGTCACTGGACGCGTCGCGGGATCCTTGTTTTCCAAGGTGTAGGCGACATAGAAAAAGGATGCTTCCGGCGCACCGGAGGTCGGGCTGCTTGCCGTGAGATGCCCCGCCGCGGCGGTATAGGCCAGCGCCGTGCCATTGACGACGATCTGGTGGTGCGTGGCCGCGGCGAGCTCCTTGGCTTGTCCCAAAAAAGCTCCCGCGTCGCTGGAGTACAGCGTCGGATCGAAATAGCTCGGCGCCGAACTGCTGGAGCCCGAGCCGCCACCGCCGCCGCACCCCGCGAGCACGAGCGCGACCGCCAATGCTACGGCCGGCATCATCAAATGCTTGAGCTTTACCACGCGAATCCGTTGTCGCACGACGACACCACGACTATAGCGCCATGTCCTCGCTCCCTGCTACTTATGCTCCTGCTGAGCTATCCAGATTACGAGGTCCCACGCTGTCCGCTCGATGGATAGGTCAGCCGATGAGCGAAAGCGCCATGTCGTGCTTTGCGGAGGGAGGCGTCACCTTACGGGCGACGTTGCTGCCAATGACCGTTCCAGTTCCGGCGTCAGGCATGCCAAGACTGACGCCATTAGTCGCATCGTCAAGTACGCGCGCATGCGTTCGCCTTGCATCCTCTCGACCAAAGCCTGTTCGTCGACATTCAGGGCTTTCTGAAGGCGAGCATCCGCGAGGAACGATCTTTGCGTACACGTGCAAACCGCTGCAACGTCAACTGGACGCTGGCTAAGAATGGACTTGAGTTCTGGTCGATCGACAAGCTGTGAAGTGAACTTTGGACACTGTGCAGCGACCAGCTCCGCGACGCTGACGCCGCTCGACTGATTGCCACCGTTGGGGGTTTGGGCTTCTGCCGAAGCGCTGATAGCGAACAGCGCTGCAACGAAAATGCATGTTCTTGGAGTCATAATGGTTGTCAGTTAACCGGCGGCCCGCTTGCGGGATCTCCGGCTGAACGCCGGGTTGGAGACAGCGCTCACGTGCGCGTTTCACGCCAGAGCATGAACGCGAGCGTCGCCGCAACCACGCAAGCGATGACGCTCGCCCAAATCGGAATGAAGAAGCCATTCACTGTGATTTCCCACCCCAAAGTGACGCGAAGCAATTGTACCAACGCTACGAGTGAGAAAACGACAACGGCGACGCTGGTAAAGGGTTTCAATCGTAACCTCCGCTATGTTGATAAGAGCTAGATTTCAGATCGTCGAAAGTTGCTGGTGCCTAACAGCACCAAGAACGCGCTGCAATTCGCGGACGTCAACAAGGGAGCTTGCGCTCAGTTGACGATAGACAAGAGAGGACATGCTCAAAGGTTCGATGAAAGGATTGGTTCCTGCGAACGGAGCACCGGAGGATTGCGGCATGTTCTCTGTGTGCGCTTCCCGGTCTCAGAGCACGAACGGCACGATGGCGGGGACGCGCCGGCTGTACGCTTCATACGTCTCTCCGAACTGCTCGCGCATCCAGCGCTCTTCGAACCGCAACTTGCGCAACAGGGACCACAGGACAATGGCAAAGGCAAGAACGCCACGCCATTCCCCGAGCGCTATTGCCGTGCCTACGAAGGCAAGGAGAAGCCCGGTGTAAATCGGGTGCCGAACGATGCCGTAAGGGCCGGTCATAATGAGCTCGTGATCCTCCTTGACGGTGACGATGCCACTCCAGTTCTTGCCGAGATGATGGCGCGCCCATATCGCAAAGAAGAGACCTCCCGCCGTCAGGACCGCACCTACCCAGAACGGCCATGCGCTCCACGGCAGAAAGCGCTCGTTGAGAACAGAATATCCAAGTTTTGGAACCGAGAGAAGATAAAACGCAAGCATGAGCGGAACGACATGCAAGAGCCGCGACTCGAATGGCTCGATGCGCGAAGGGGTCTTGACATCGAGCGAGAGGACCCACCAGTAGAGTGCCCAAGTCAGCCACATCGCGGGGAACAGGTAACGATACGGGAATGCCATGCGGATGCTCTTGTGGGCTAAGCAACTGAGCTAACCGGCGCGGAGCGGATGACGCGGATGCGCCGCCGGTGAGGCATCCGGGTTGAGCAAGAGGTTAAGTTCACAGATTGCGCTCGTAGTTGAAGCGACCCACGCTTAGCCAAGCTACGCGATGCGCTCCGTCAGGGAGGAAATATACAACGACTGCGTTGAGTGGGTTTCCTCCCACGTACCATTTTGGACGAAAGCCAAAAGGGCCAGATTCGTCGGGCTCGCCAAGTAGGGCGACCACCTCAGTAGGCGACATGCCGTTTCGAAGCATCTCGAGTTTGGTGAGCAGAACGCGCTCGTCGGCGTTCATTTGTGCGACGGCTGCTAGTCCCGAATTGACCACCGTGCGAACAGCGGCAGCGCCTCCCAGCGCGAGCACTGCTACGACAAGAAGGGCGGGCCACGCCTTGCGCAAGGTCACGATTGTTTGTCTTCATATGGAGGGCGGAAGACGCGCCGCCATGCTCTTAGCGCTATTAGTGAGACAAGAACACCCATCGCCCCGAACGCGATGCGCCCACCCATTTCGTTGCTTTCGCCGCCGAGAGCCACAGTGCCCACCGACATCCCTCCGCTGAAATTCCATTGACCGGGGCCGAAACCAATCCAAAGTCGGATCGTTGCGAACGCCGTAAACAGCAGTGCGCCGAGGAGATCTTGCAGCCGCATCGTGCGCTGCGGAAGCGCGATGGCGATGCCGGCAAGCACAAATACTGCGCCAGCGAGGCCTGCGATCCAATACGGCACTCCAGGCGCCGGCGGGACATCGATCCAGCGCATAGCCGCGGCACAAATGAACACTTTCGATCTCGGACATAGCGGCTAAGGGTTAGTCGGCTTGGCGGCTGGTGAAGCTGCACGGTATGCGGAGGTGCTCATGACGGCTTTGTTCATTTTGCGGGCTCATAGATGGGATCTAGCTTGGCGCACGTGCCCATTGTGCAAGCGCAAAGGCGACGCCAGCGAGATAGAGCGTGCCGAAAATGAGCTTGTTGTGCTTGGCAAGCCACTCTGGAAGGAATATGTCGAAGTTCTCGCGCCGATCATCGGTGTATCGGGATGCCACTGACGTGAGCGGACAGTGCCACTCGTTGAGCGCCAACACAACGATCTCGCCGGCAACGATGGCAGCAAGCCAAGCGGCAGTGCGGTACTCTCCCCGCCAAGAAACTACCGGAATGGCGACGATGCAGGTAGCGAACGCCGCCCACACGATTGTGTGCACAAGCTTGATTGCCCGGAGCGTGCCGGGCGCGGCCTCAGTGGACGGTTTTCCTTGCATAGCGATAGAAGCAGCCGCCTAACGAAACAAGCTAATCGGCGCCGAGCGGACGGCGCGCAAGCACCGCCGGCGAGGCATCCGGGTTGAGCGAGAAGCTAGGCTGCGTCGCGCCGTCCCAGCGATAGGGACATGCAGCATTCCGGCCCATGCAACCAGCACGATTGCTCCCTCGCATGGCGATCAGTCCTCAAAGTCCGCACTTCGCGCCAACTCGCGGAGTCCTTCGCAAGCAGCTCGCGGTTCAACTTGTCGCTCCGTTGTCCCATGCAATGATAGATGCACACCCGCGAGAGAAATCTTAGTTCAAGACCATCGTTCCGGCGCATGGCTAGATACATTGCGCCATAACCAATGTCGTCGGCGGCGGCGGGTGCGGCAGTGACAGGAAGCAGCAACCTGCCACCCCTGCGCAGAGACTGCAGCCACGGCATCGCCGGATGTGTTACGCCACAGTTAACAAACATAGCGTCCACTGAATCGACTGCGAGGTTATTTTGTTCGACGGTCGGCATGACAACCTGTGGATAGTTACCCAGATTGGCGCGGGCGCGCAATGCGAGGACGGGGTCGATTTCAAATGCGAGCACCCGTCCCGATGGTCCAACAACCTCGGCCAGGATTGCGGTGTAGTACCCCGTACCGCTGCCAATATGCACGATCGTTTCTCCGGGGCTGAGGTCGAGCGCATCAATCCACGAAGCTAAGCTACTCGGCTCGCCGTTGTTCAGGCCGCGGCCCGCGTCGATCGCAATCACTGCATCGCGATAAACTTCGGCAGGGTTCGAGGTAGCCGTTTGCTCGTAAGTCAGAACGCCATCATTTGAAAACACGCCGAATTTCCAAGGACCGTCACCAAGAAACCGTTCGCGGGGCACG
>JADGRP010000245.1 GCA_017880805.1 Burkholderiales bacterium | reverse complement strand
CTATGTAGCGCGCGATCACTACGTTCGGGTTCACATGAGTCATTTGCGTCGCAAGCTCGAGGACGACGCGGCGCAGCCGAAACATCTCCTGACCGAGACTGCCGTGGGCTACAGGCTCGTGCCCTAGTCGCGCCGGGAAAGGCCTTAGCTACCGGCCCGTATCTTCTACTCTTGGCGCATTGGCGCCATAGCAAGCGCAGGCCGCCTTGATCAGACCGGGCCGATCGATGATTCTCAGCCGCGCGCGCGTATAGTCGATAAGCTTGCGAGAGCGCAGTGCATTCGCCGCAACCGTCACGTTGGTCCTTCGCGCCCCCATTGCGACAGCGAGAAGCTCGTGCGTCATCCGCAGCTCGCGCGAGCCGCCGCGGTCGCTTGTTTCCAGCAGGCAGCGGGCGAGACGCGCTTCCACCACGTGCAAACCGTTGCATTGCGATGTTTGCGCGGCGCGCTGCAGCAGCTGGCAAGTATAGCGGTGCATGTGGCGCTGCAATGAGCCGCTTCGATACGCCAGCACCCGGAATTGTTTCGCTGCGACGCGCATCGCCGAGCCGCTGCCCTGTACCGCGATGCGCGCATGCGGAACCTTGACGCCCGCCGCAACAAAAATTCCCACCATGCCTTCTTTGCCGACCGTGTCGAGGCTCGCGTGGTCCGAAAAAACCCTATGAACGGAGATCAGCCCCGCGAGCGGAAAGTAGACGTAATTGTTCGCCATGTTCCGCTCGACCAGCACATTGTCGAGCGACAAGGAAACGTGCTTCAGGTAAGGTGCGATGCTGCGATAGTCTTCGCGCGACAAGCCGCGAAGCAGGCGATTTTTCGAGCTAATATGGGTAGCAGACATCCGATCCTCTTCGTTACCGTCGCGTCGCTCGCAGACGGCACGTATGGAGCAGAGCCTGTGTCGAAGAGATGGACCGGCAGTTTGAGTATACGCCGGTCGCGGCCGTCTGGCCGGCGATGCCGCTACGAGTGCAAGGGAAGAAGCCGCTCGTACTCCTTTCTGACGACGCTGTAACACTCGCACACTGCGCGTTCCAGGGCCACGCGATCGATGACCGTGATGCGGCCGCGGGAGTAGTTGATGATTCCCGCCGCCTGGAGCTTGCCTGCCGCTTCGGTCACACCGCCGCGCGACACGCCGAGCATGTCGGCAATGAGTTGCTGCGTCATCAGTAGCTCGTTCGACTCCAGACGATCGAGGCTCAGGAGCAGCCAGCGGCATAGCTGCTGGTCGACAGTGTGATGGCGGTTGCAGACCGCGGTTTGCGCCATTTGGGTGATCAGCGCCTGCGTGTAGCGCAAGAGTAGCCCGTGAAGCGGGCCGCCTCGGGCAAACTCGTCGTGAACGTGTTTGGCGCTCAGCACCAGCGATTCACCCCCGCTTTGAACGACTGCCCGGCTGGGGGTCGTGTTCCCGCCCATGAAGAGCGACACGCCGACTACGCCCTCCAGGCCGACAACCGCTATCTCCGCCGACGACCCGTCGAGCATTACGTAAAGCAGGGAAATGACGCTGGTAGTCGGGAAAAACACCTGCTTGAGCTGCGCTCCCGACTCGTAGATGGAGTCGCCCAAGCTCAGCCTCTCTATGCTCATTTGGCCAGCGAGGCCGGCCAATTCGGCAGTAGGAAGCGCCGCAAGCAAATGATTGCGCCTTGCTTCTTCGATAGCGACCATCGCCGTCTCCGCCCGCGCTCCGGCAGGTTGGGGGTCTATAGGTGTTGCAAGTTATATCACAAGCTCCAGCCGCTGTGTAGTGTACTGTACATAGCGTTTTCCCCTCTATGCTCATGCCTTGAGCTGAGGCTCGAAGCGGCCGTCGATCGCAGTCCAGCCCGCATCGGCAAACAGCGTGGTTCCCGTCAGATAGCTACTTGCATCGCTGGCCAGAAAGATGATCGGGCCGGCCATTTCCTCGGGTTCGGCCCAGCGTCCAAGGGCGCAGCGCCTGGCATAGGCTTCGTTCCACATCGGACTCGAAACGATCGGACGCGTGAGCGGCGTCGCGACGATGCCGGGCGCGAGCGCGTTGACGCGCACCCCACTGGGTCCAAGCTCCACAGCCAGCCCGCGCATCATCTGCGCGATGCCGGCCTTGGTCGATGCATAGATGCTCTGGCCGGGCTCGACGTTGACCGCTCGGATCGACGACATAAGAATGATGCTGCCGCGTTTCTTCTCCATCATCGGTCTGGCGCAGGCGCGGGCGACCCTAAACGTTCCCTTGAGGTTCAACTCGATCACCCGGTCGAATTCCTCGTCGCTGTAGTCGAGCAGGCGCTTGCGCAGGTTCACTGCCGGGGTGGTGAGGACTACGTCGAGCCGGCCGTGATCGCGCACCACCGCGTCGACCATGGCATCGACCGCGGCGGTGCTGCGCACATCGATTTGGACCGGCGTCGCCTTGCCGCCGGCACGCGAGATGCGATCGGCGACACCCTTCGCGTCGTCCGCGACGATGTCCGCGACGACGACGTGCGCGCCGTGCGCCGCCATGCCCTCAGCCCCCGCCTGTCCGATGCCCGACCCGCCGCCGACGACCAGCGCGACACGGCCCGAAAGATCGAACAGCCTCCGATAATCGAATGACTTTGCCGGATTCATCGCTCAGCCTCCGAAGTTGATTATGCTGCGTTCGAGCGCTCGCTCATGCTTTGCGCGCCTTTTCGACCATGTCGCGAAACTTTTTCACGTTCTCCTCACCGGCATAGGCTGCGATCCGCTTGTAGGCAGGATCCATCTTGGCGCGGAACGGCCCGAGATCCGGACGCGTCACGATACAGGAAGTGATGCGCGGCATCTGGCCGTTCTATACCGTCATGTTCGCCGTGCTGATGCTGGTCACTTATGTTCCGGCGATCTCTCTCTGGTTGCCGCAACTGCTGAAGCTCTGACATCCGGTGGCACGTCGGGGGGGCCGAATTCGTTCGGCCGCCGCGCCCGCAGTTCCAACTGCGTGCGAATAACTTCGCACTCCTTGCCAGAATCCTTCGCGACGGCGCAACTCGCGACGCCTGTTCCCGGGACGCGCGCAGTCCGGTCGTGGTCTAATGTCGCGGCAGACGCAATCGCTCTCTTGATGACCATGGCCACACCCCCGGAATCTCCCGTACCAGCCGACGACGTTGCGACAGACGTACCGGCGACTACTGTTTCCCATATGCGCGTCATGGTGCGCAGCAACTCGACTGTCGTGCTCGCGTTCATCGCCCTGGTCGTATTTCTGCAATGGGCGCAAGCCGTTCTCATTCCCATTACCTTGTCCGTATTCTTAAGCTACGCACTGACGCCGATCGTCAACTGGCTGAAGAGACACGCGAAGCTGCCCAAGGCGGTGGGTGCGGCCGCGACGCTGGCAATCATTCTGGGAACGGTGGGCTGGGGTCTCAACTCGCTCCAGCCCGAGGCCCTGGACGTTCTGGACATCGTGCCGCGCGCCACCCAGAAGTTCAGCCTCGCGATCCGCGGCAATCCGAGCGATCCGGCGGGCGCCGTCGAGAAAATGAAAAAGGCCGCGAGCGAAATCGAAAAGGCGGCTAACAACGCCGGGACCACGACCCCAACGACAGGCGCCGCAGCCCAGCAGCCGCGACCCGCGCCCGATACGTCCAACTTCAAGGTGCGCGACTACGTCCTGATGGGCACCGCCAGTTTCATCGCCGGCATGGGCCAGCTCGTTGTGGTGATCGCGCTGGTGTATTTTCTGCTTGTCGCGGGCGACAGTTTCCGCCGAACGCTCATCCGGATCAGCGGCGATTCATTGACGAAAAAGAAAATCACCGTGCAGATTCTTGACCAAATCGATCGGCAGATTCAGCGCTATCTACTGGTGCAGATCGTGAGCAGCGCACTGCTGGCCCTAGTGACCTGGGTGGCCTTCGCGTGGATCGGCCTCCACAACGCGCTGCTCTGGGCCTGTGTCGGCGGTGTGTTGCATCTGATTCCCTATGTCGGTCCGACTGCGCTGGTGGTCATTACCGCACTGGTGTCGTATGTCCAGTTCGATACCTTGCGGCCGGTGGCGATGGTCGTTGGCGTCACTCTGACGCTGGTCGGCGCAATCGGGCTCCTGCTCGTGCCATGGCTCACGCAACGTGTCGGGCGAATCAACGCCGTGATCGTCTTCGTATCGCTGCTTTTCTGGGGCTGGCTGTGGGGCGTGTGGGGCCTGCTGCTCGGTGTGCCGATCGTAATGGCAATCAAGGCAGTATGCGAGCGGGTCGAGGACCTGCGGCCGTTCAGCGAGTTTCTGGGCTACGAGGAAAAGAAATCCGTACGCCCCCCCTCGGAAGACGTCGACGTAGCAGCATAGAGCAGGCCAGCGCCTTGCGCTGCGCCATCTGTTGCGCGAGCGCAATCAAGTCGACCTTGGTTTGGCGGACCTTTGGAAACATCCCGGTCTAAACTTCCTTGACGTGGTGATTGATGCTCTCACCCAGGACCGTGAACTTGGCGTCGTAGCGATCGTCGCCGGGGCATGCGCTGACGCGGCGTGCCGGCCTTCTTACCGGCACGTGGTCAGATCTCACAGCCGCGGTGCTAGCGCGGTTTCGTAGCGGCGCAGATGGTGGACCCGGTGGATGTGTCCTGCGCCCAACCAGCCGCCGACAGCTGCTGCGACCAAAGCGATCAAGCTGCTCAGGAAGACGACCCACATCGCCGTCGCGGTATACCGCGCGGCAGCGTCTGCCGCCGCCTGTACATCGGCTTTGTACTTGTCGACCTGTGCCGAAAGACCCTGCAAGGTCTGGTCGATCTCGGCCTGCGACAGCGACGTGTTTGCCGCCAACAAGGCCTTGGCGTTTTCGGTGTTGCCCTTCATTAGCGCCGCCGCAACGGCGCCCATGGTCTGAGGATCCAATTGGTCGGTCGCATGCCGCACGTCGGCAGCGCTTGCTTGGCCACTGGATTGCGCAGTTGTAGCTGCAGCGCCCGCGCCGGGCGCCGCTGTCGCACCAGGCGCCGGGACAACGAGAGACGTGCCCGGTGCGCTGCGTGCGCTGGTCTGCGCAACGCGCTGCGTGAGTTGCGCCTGCAGCCCGATAATGGCGTCATCCATCGGCCCGGCCTGTCCGCGCGGCCCCATCTGCGGCGCCGCCTTGCCAGCCGCCGCGGCACCGGCCATGGCTCCGCCCTTGATGATCGCAGCGCCACCCGGCACGAATTGGGTCAAGCCAACGGCGAGCAACAGCCCGCTGGCTGCGACCGAAAGACCCCAGACGGTGATCCCGTGCAACGCGCCCACAGTCTGATCCTGCCGTCCGACAAACCAGCTTGCGAACATGCCGCCGAGGAGCAGCGAAACGGCCCAGGTGAGCACTATCCAGATCGCGGTCCCCATGCCGACGCCTTTCGCTGTCGCCGCCGCGTTGTACGGATCGAACGCGCTGAAGCCGATAGCCAGGCCAGCGACATACATCAGCGAGGCGATGCCTGTCGCAATAAGCCAACCCGCTATGATTGCGCTCCAGCGCATTGCTACGTCGGAGTGCGCATCGACGACCGTCGTGGTTACATTGTGAACATGTTCCATTGTTTCCCCCTTGAACTATGGATCGATAAGATTCTGCCGGTGCGTGACAAGCATGCGTGACGCCGCTCGAAGACTCTAGTTGCAGCCGCGAAGCAGCGAGATCAGGATCAATACCGGGATGGGTACGCCGAGGAGCCAGAGCAGCACGTATCCCATTCCGCCTTGTTGCTTGTTGGCCCAGTTGGTGCGCAGGGCCGTGAGACGTTTTTTCATGACGTTGGTCCTCTGATCGATTAGTCGCGGTTGGATCCCAGGCAAGCCCAGGGACGTCGGTGCACGGACTATCGCAGCGTTGAGTCTTGCGGAAAATCGGCCGGACGCTGATTTCGTTGTCGGCGGACTTGGGGATTCCGTAAGAGCGCGACCGACATTCACTCAAGCAATGCGGCGCAACAACAATAGGTGCCGCTCCGGCGGAGCGGCAGTTTTTCACGGGGCTGAAGCTACTTGGATGCGCCGGACTGCGTTGCTGGCGCCAGCCCGCGCGCAGGCGCCGGCGATCGGTTCGCCGTCGCCTGGGCCGGCGGCGGACGACACGGAAGCGCCGCCCGACTTTGCGCGGCGACGTTCACCTTCGCCGCAGAAACCTACTTCCGCTACATGCGGCCGATCCGACCCAGGAGGAAGCCAACGATCAACGCACCTGCGACTGTGGCAATTGGGCGCTCTCGGATCGTTGTGCAAACCGCATCGGTCAACCGCGTTTGCGCTTCCTTGGCCTGGTCAGGGAGCGTGCTTGCCCAATCCGCAGCCTGTGTTGCCGCGCCTGCCGTCTTGTCGACTGCGCGATGCGCGGAGCCGCTGAGGCGATCGACCTGGGCAGTCGTCTTGTCGGCGACGGTGTCGACGACCTTGTGTGCCGTTTGCGCTGCGTTTTCGATTTTCGGGTTCATGTTAGAGGGTGTCGTTGAAAGCGGTGTCGTGCGATCCATGTTCATTCCTTTCTGTGTAATCGATATCGGTACGCCCCTGTTATACCAGCGAGCAGGGGCCCAGGGCAAAAAGCGCGGATGCACCCGTCCGCAGAGCAACTATCGACCGATCGCCAAGCGGGCGCCATAAGACCGGGTCTGATTCAGGCGTAGGACGGGCACCGATTGCCGCCGAGGAGCGCGGGCCGGCCGAAGCTTGCCGCGTCGTCCATCAACCGATTCGAGCCGCCGGCTGTCCGAATATACCGCGGCTGACGGATAACCAGTCAAAGCGTACTCAAACCAGATCGCGCAATTTCAACGCCAGCTCGTGCTTGGTGCGTTCGATGCCCACCCGAACCCGCGTTCCCTCGGCCGCCTTCAGGCGGGCACGCGCATCGGACAAGAGCCAGGCCGAGGTCGGCTTACCGTCAATGGCGACAATGATGTCGCCGGCCTTGAGGCCCGCCTCTTCCGCCGCACCGCCCGCCACCACGTCCACCACCTCGAAGCCGCGCTTCGTTCGCTCCAGCCACATGCCCGAGCGATCCGCCACATCAGGCCGGCCGTAGTCCGCGTTCTTCTCGAAAAAGAGCTGCTGTCGAGCATAATCGAACGTGATGTTGAACTGCTTCAGCACGCCGTAGCCGACGTTGCCCGCGAGATACACGTCCGCGAACGCGCCCTTTTGTTGCTGCGACAGGTACGCCACCGGCTTCTGCACCGAAACCTCGCCCAGCGTCAGCGTGCTGGCGCGCGCCAGCGACGAGTACACCCGGCCTCCGACACCGGCGCCGGAAACGACGCGGTACTTCGACACGTATTTCTCCGCCAGACCGTTCTTGTCGACGAACGGCCCGGTCAAGTCGATCGACGCGCGGCTGCCTGTGTCGATATCAAAGGCGCCGGCAATACCATCGACGGTGCCTTCGACTTGCGGAATATGCCCCTTGAAGCGGAACGGAACGCGCACTCCAGTGCCGGCGTATTTGAACGTCTCGGGGTTGTAGAAGATCGCGCGCGAGTGCTGGTAATCGATCTTTACCGGAAAGCGTTTGAACAGTTCGTAGCCAACGAGCCCGGCAATATGGTCGAGTCCCTCGACGCGGCTCCCGAAATCCTCCAGGTCGAGCGTGGCGAAAATCTGGTCGCGGACCACGATGCCCCCCAATTCGATGCGGCCGACCTTGGTCATGCCCACGTCCTGCTTGTTCTCGCCGGCGCCGCTCCCACCGAGCGCGCCTTCGACTTTGAGGCCGAGCTGCTCGGCGACGTAGGGCTGCAGGATATTGGCGCCGCCGGAGTCGAACAGCATCAGGAACGGTCCTTTTCCGTCGATCTTCACCGGAAGATAGATGTGCCCGTTGTAGACCTTGAACGGAATCTCGACGCTCGCCTTGCCCTTGGCGAAGGTGTAATCGGCCGCAGGCCGCGTCGGCTGCGCGAATCGCGCTTCGTCCAGCGGGACGCCGAAATCCACGCTCTCGACCGTCACAACCTGATCGTACTTCGGATCGCCATGAGAGAAGCGAAGCGTAAAGGGAATCCGCACTCCGTCGACCTCACGGTAATCGCCGTAGGTCTCGGTGCGCGTTTCGGAAGCTTCACGCTCGGTAAGCTGATCGACAAAATGGGTTTGAGTGTTGACCCAGATCTCGAACGGCCGGCCCCCGACAGGCGACATGCGCAGCACGTCGTCTTCCTGACCGTTCAGGGGCCGTCGCGCGACGTACTCGACCGTACCCGCGCGACGCTCGGGATACCAGAACGCCATGGTGGTCCGGTACGCGCCGCTGATGGTGCCTTCGATCGCGTCCTGCGTCGTTTCCGCGCGCGACTGCCCGGATTCGTCCTGCGTCCACAGCACCTTGCCGTCGTAGCCCTGGGCGCCGGAAAGCGGACCGAGCTTGAACGTGCCATAGGTCCGACCGGTGACGATGTCGTCCCATTGCTCGTCGGTCCCGTTCAAGCCCCCTGTGGCGAGCTTGCCAACCACGTGCCGCGAACGGATGCGATCCCACCGCTCGCCACCGGTTGCGGCCTTGACCCCGGCGAGGATTGCCTGCGGATCGGTAGTCGCGGCTTCATCGGCGGCAAACGCAGGCGGCGCGAGCGCGAAAACGGCGCCCATCGCGCAAGCAATCCAGAATCCGGGCCGAGTCAACATGTCTTCCCCAGTTGCGCTTCCTTGCATTGCGATGACAAGCTGGCAGGTGCGCCTTGTTCGCACGCGCGTTCACACGTTCCGTCAGCGGCCGAACAAATGCGGCCCTACGGATGAACTTCGGTCAGCGCTCCCCGCTGGTAGTCGCTCATCGCCTGCTCGATCTCCTCGCGCGAATTCATGACGAACGGACCGTATTGGACGATGGGTTCGAGCAGCGGACGTCCGGCGAGCAAAAGTACACGGCCGCCTTCGGCGCCACCGGCAAGCTCGACCGTGTCGCCGTCAGCGAGCACTCCGGCGCGATGCGTATCGAGCGTGCGCGCGGCGTCCGCCGGGCCGACGGTGACGCTTCCTTCGAAGGGGTAGACGAAGGCGTGGTAGCCCGGCTTGATCGGATGCTTGAGCGTCACGCCCGCAGGCAGCTCGATGTCGAGATACAGCGGATCGGTTGCGAGTCCCTGGATCGGGCCGGGCGTGATCGCCCCGTTGACGTCGAGCGTGCCGGCAATCACCTTGACCCTGGCACCGCCAGGCAGCATGACCACCGGTATCTCGTTGGCCTGAAGGTCGCGATAACCGGCGGGTTTCATTTTCTCCGCCGCAGGCAGATTGATCCAGAGCTGGAAGCCGCGCATGCGGCCCGAGTCCTGTTGCGGCATCTCGGAATGGATGATGCCGCGGCCGGCGGTCATCCATTGCACGCCGCCGCTTTTCAGTTCGCCGCGGTTGCCCAGATGATCTTCATGCCGCATGTGGCCGTCGAGCATGTAGGTCACGGTCTCGAAGCCCCGATGCGGATGCGCCGGAAAGCCGGCGATATAGTCGTCGGCGTTGTCGGTCGAGAAGTGATCGAGCATGAGAAACGGGTCGAGCCGCGCATAAGGCGACTGGCCGAGACTGCGGCGTAGCTTGACTCCTGCTCCGTCGGAAGTAGGGACGGCTTCGATGACGCGTTGCACCGTGCGTGAGTTCATGGCGGGCTCCCGTGAACCGTGTAAGTTGGGGCTGTGCGGCGGCGCTTCAAGGCGACGCGCGGGGAGGAATGAATTCCCCAGGAGCGCCGTCGACGCGCCAGCCGGGAAACGAACGCCGGCTTACGACAGCGGATCGGAAAGATACAAGCGGCTGCTCTTGGGCACCCCCGCGAGCAGGTACTCCATCTGGTCGGCCAGAATGCGCCGGTTGCGCAGGATAAAATGCTCATGCCGGTTAGGCACGTAGGGAATGTACAGCAGCGGCATGTCGGATTGCTCGGGGGAGCGGCAACCCTTGGTCGTATTACAGCGCCGGCACGCGGTGACGGTGTTGGTCCACACATCGCGCCCTCCTCGCGAGACCGGCACCACGTGATCCCGGGAAAGATCGCGCAACATGAACCGCACGCCGCAATACGCGCACAACTGGCGATCGCGTGCGAACAGCAGCGCGTTGGTCAGGCCGGGCGCGTGGCCATACCGCGCCGCGCCGCTGCCCTTGATCGCCAGGATCAGCTTGGTCGCGATGCGCGAGCGCTCGCCGTTGCGCTGGAAACCGCCGCGATACTCGCGCACGTACTCGCCCACCGACCACGCGACCAGATGCTTGGCGTGATAGGTGATCGCTTCTTCGAGCTCGACCCAGGCTTGCGGCAGCCCGGCCATATCGACGGTGAGTACCAGCGGTTCCATGCGGTGTGTTTCGATCAAGATCCCGTATCTTACTCAGTAACCGTGCCCCTGCGCAACGCGTAGGGGCGAGCTACCGCCTCGGCGTTAACATCGCGTCATGAACCGGCCTATCCTCGTCCGCCTTGTTCCCTCGCTCGGCCTGACGCAGATCATTTCCTGGGGCGCGCTTTATTATTCGATTGCGGTGCTCGGCGCGGGCATGCGCGACGAGCTTGGGCTCTCCGCCTCGGCGTTGTTTGGCGCGTATTCGCTCAGCCTTCTGCTGTCCGCATTGGCCGCACCGCTCGCCGGCCGCACCATCGACCGCTACGGCGGACGCCTGGTGATGAGCGTCGGCTCGGTGACGGCGGCGCTCGCCTTGTTCGCCATCGCGCACGCGCACTCGGCGACAACGCTCTACGCCGCGTGGGCGCTTGCCGGCATCGCCATGGCGATGACGCTCTACGATGCCGCATTCGCGACGCTGAGCCAGCATGCAGGAACCTCGTACCGGACCGCGCTCACGGCGCTCACGCTGATGGGAGGACTCGCCAGCACCGTGTTCTGGCCGTTGTCGCTGAAAGGGCTCGAGTGGTTCGGCTGGCGCGACACGCTGAGCGGATTCGCGCTACTGCAAATCGCCATCTGCCTGCCGCTGCATCTCGCCTTCGTGCCTCGAACCGTGACCCCCATGGCCCCCGGCAGAACAAGCACAGAATACGAGAATGGAAGCTTGCCGCCAAAATCTCGCCGGCGGGCTTTCATCGCGCTCGGCGCCGCCTTCGCGCTGAACGGATTCATCGTCTCCGCGCTGACCGTGCATCTGATCACTGTGCTGCAGGGCAAGGGACTCGCGCTTGCGGCCGCGGTATGGGTCGGCGCATTTTTCGGACCGATGCAGGTCGCGGGGCGGATACTCGAATTCACGATCGGCCGGCGCTTTTCATCGCGCCGCATCGGCATCATCTCGCTCTGGCTCCTGGTCGGCGCGCTGGCGGTGCTGATCGCGGTTCATGGCGAAGTTGTGCTGGCGCTGGCCTTTGCCGTCGCGTTCGGCTGCAGCAACGGCGTCGTCACCATCGTCCGCGGGACGGTGCCGGCGGAGTTGTTCGGCCGCGCCGGCTACGGCGGCACACTGGGCAGTCTCGCAGCGCCGGCGCTATTCGCGCGCGCGATCGCGCCGTTCGCTTTCGCGCCTCTCGCGGTACCGGAAACGGCGTCGCTCGGATGGTTGCTTCTGCTGATGGTGATGGCGGTGCTCTCGGTCGCGAGCTTCAGCGTCGCAGTCAAGAAGCGCTAGCCCGGAGCTTGGGCGCGACCTCTTCTGGTCGAACATCACGAAAGTGCGTGATGCGTTGTCGATGAACAACGTTATGATGTCAGTTCATCTTCCGCAGCATCGCCATGCTCGACGACCTGCCGCGCACCCCTCTCAACGTGCTGTCACAACGCCTCGCGGCCGGCGCGACCTCGTCGCGCGAGATCGTCGAAGCCTGCCTCGCGCGTACCGACGCGCTCGACGGACGGCTGCACGCGTACGTCGAGGTCTATCGCGACGACGCGATTGCCGGCGCGAAGGCAGCGGATCTCCAGCGTAAAGCGGGTTTCGCACGCGGTCCGCTGCACGGACTGCCAATCGCACTCAAGGACCTGCTGCACATCGAGGGCCGTGCGACGACCGCCGGCTCGAAATCGTGGCGGCAACGCATCGCGACGGAAACCGCAACGGCGGTCGAGCGGCTGCTCGCCGCCGGCATGATTCCACTTGGCAAGACGCACATGGTCGAGTTCGCGTTCGGTGGCTGGGGCCGCAACCAGCCGATGGGCGCGCCGTGGAACCCGTGGGACACGCGCGTGCATCGCGTCGCGGG
>JADGRP010000039.1 GCA_017880805.1 Burkholderiales bacterium | reverse complement strand
TGCTTCAGTATGCCGCGGGCTTAAGAAACGGCGGGCAACTGGTCGCGATCGCGGGTGGGATGACTGCGGCGGTATTTCTGGTGATGGCTACGATCGCAACGGTATCCAAGCGTGACTTCAGCTTCATGGGCAAGTTCTTGTTCATCGGGCTGGTCCTGCTGATCATCGCGTCGGTGGCCAATATTTTCTTCCAGGTGCCGGCGTTCCAGATCGCCATCTCGGCCATCGCGGTGTTTATCTTTTCGCTCTATCTGCTCTATGACGTGAGCGCGATCGTCCGCGGCGGCCAGACCAACTACATCATGGCGACGCTGGCGCTGTTTCTCGACATCTTCAACATCTTCGTCAACCTGCTCAACCTGCTCCTTATGTTCTCCGGGCAGCGCGACTAGCAGGCGCAAGTAAACGGCAAAAAGGGCGGCGAGAGCCGCCCTTTTTTTGCCTGCTCATCGCTCGAAGAGAGCCACCGACTCGACGTGCGCGGTATGCGGGAACATGTTGGCGATGCCCGCGGCGCGCAGGACGAAACCCTTTGCGCCGACCAGCACCTCTGCATCGCGCGCCAGCGTCGCCGCGTTGCACGACACGTACACGATTCGCGAAATCCGAGGTGGCAGCGACTTGACCAGTTCCATCGCGCCTTCGCGTGGTGGATCGATCAAAACCTTTTCCAATGGTCCGAGGCCGGCGACGCTTTCGTCGGTGGCCTCGAACAGATTGCCGACGACGAAGCGCGCACGGTCAGCGAGCCCGTTCAGCGCCGCGTTTACTTCCGCCCGCCGCACCAGCCCTGCGCTCCCATCGACGCCGATCACGTCCGCGCCGCGGCGCGCGATCGGCAGCGTGAAGTTCCCGAGGCCGCAGAAGAAATCCGCGATCTTATCGCCCGGAAGCGGATCGAGCAGGCCGATGGCGCGCCGGACCAGCACGCGATTCACGGCGCCATTGACCTGGGTGAAATCGCTCGGCTCGAATTCGAACGTCACGTTGAAGTCGGGCAGGGCGTACGAGAGCGTGGATTCCGGAGGAAAGAAAGGCCGGATACTGGCCGGCCCTGACGCCTGCAGATAGATGTGAACGCCGTGGTGTTGCGCGAACGCAATGACTTCCTTCTCGTCGGCTTCGGTCAGCGGCGCCAGGTGACGCAGAATCAGCGCTTCGCCTCCGACACCGTCGCCGATCGCCAACTCGATTTGCGGCAGACGGTCGCGGATCGACAGCGCGCCGACGAGCACGCGCAGCTTCGGAAGCAGCGCCGAGATTCGTGCCGGCAACACCGGGCACGTCGTCATGTCGGCGACAAAGCTGGATTTCTTTTCGTGAAAGCCGACCAGCGCGCCGCCTTTCTTCGGCACGTAACGCACCGATAACCGCGCGCGCTGGCGATAGCCCCAAGCGGGACCGTGAATGGGCGAGAGAAGCTGTTGCGGCCGCACGCGAGCGATGTGCCACAAGGCGTCCTCAAGCACGCGCTGCTTGACCGCCACTTGCGCCAGCGGTTCGAGGTGCTGAAGGCTGCAACCGCCGCACACGCCGAAATGCGGGCAGGGAGGCACCACTCTTTCGTGGCTGGCCTCGAACAGCGCGGTCATGCGCGCGATGGCGTAGCTCGGCTTGTTGCGGAATACCTCGATGGCGACGCGTTCACCGATCAGCGCGCCTTCGACGAACACCGCCTTCCCGTCGACGCGCGCGACGCCTCTGCCTTCCTGATCGAGCGCGGAGATGACGACGGTATCCATGGCGGCAGCAGTCAACGGAGGCGCGGCGTGAAAAAGACACGGTCGGCAAACGAAGGATTGTACCGAATGCGCGCACTCTGCATCGGATCGAAGCCGCACGCGCCGGTCCGCATCTGCCCTCATAGGCCATGCGCTCGTCGGGTAGAATTCGAGCGATGCAAATTCTTGCGCTCGATGCCTCGACCGAGGTTTGTGCCGTCGCGCTGGGCGACGGCGTGCACTGGCTCGAGCGCAGCGAAGTCGCCGGCCAGCGTCATTCCGAGCTTCTCCTGCCGATGATAGGGGCGATACTCGCTGATTGCGGCGTGACCCTGCAGCAGCTCGATGGCATCGCGTTTGGCGCCGGCCCGGGATCCTTTACCGGATTGCGCATTGCCTGCGGCGTCGCGCAGGGTCTCGCGCTGGGCGCCGCGTTGCCGGTGGTGGGAGTATCGACGCTCGAAGCGATCGCACAAACACGGCGCGACCAGGCCGGCGGCGAACGCATCATCGCGGCAATCGATGCGCGGATGCGTGAGGTCTACGTCGGGGCCTATATACGCGATGCCGGGGGTTGGCGCGAGGTGGTCGCTCCGGTGGTCGTTTCGCCCGATGCCGCGCCCGTGCCCGAAGGTCACGGGTGGATAGCCGCCGGCAGCGGATTTGCAGCGTATCCGTCGCTGCGTCAGGTCTACGGCGCAGCTTTCTCCGAATGCGACGGAACGATCGTCCCCAGCGCAACTGCCATCGGCAAGCTTTCGTTGCCGCGCTTTGCCGCGGGCAAAGGTGTTCCGGCGCGCGAGGCGGCGCCGATTTACGTGCGGCATCGCGTGGCGCTCACTATCGCCGAGCGCGCGGCGGGATTGCGTCTGTGAGTGCCTCAGTGACTGCCAATGAGGAATACGAGGATGCGTGACGCTCTGATCCCTAATATCGTCATTCCCGCGAAGGCGGGAATCCATTGGCTTCTTGACGGTCGTAAAATGGTTCCCAGCGTTAGCGGGGATGACGTGGGTTCTTTCGGGATAATCCTCCGCAAGTGAACACCTCAGTAACCACGACTCCCGCGGCAGCATCCGTAGCCGCCACGCTCTGGCGACCGATGCAGGAATCCGACCTCGTCGCGGTTTCCGCGCTCGAAGCGCAATCCCATCCGGCGCCATGGACCGCTGGAAACTTTCGCGATGCGCTCGCCGCCGGATACAGCACGATCGTCGGTGAAACCGGCGGCGCGATCGTCGCGTACGGCGTCCTGATGATGGGGCCGCGCGAAGCGCAGGTGCTCAATCTCACTGTCGCGCCGGCGGCGCGGCGGTGCGGTCTGGCGCGCGCCTTGCTGCGCCGGTTTCTCGACGATGCACTGCGCCTCGGTGGCGAGCAGTGCTTTCTGGAGGTGCGACTCTCGAACGCGGCAGCGATCGCGCTTTACCGCGCGGAGGGTTTCGTCCCAGTCGCGCGCCGGGCAGGCTACTATCCCGCGGCGGATGGTGTCGGCGCACGCGAGGATGCGCTGGTGTTGCGCCGCGGTGTGCTCGTGAGCGCTGAGAACAGTGCTCCGACCCACGGGAATCGCGATCATCGTGGCTGATCGGATCGACATTTTGCAGGAACTCGGGCTGACGCCCGTCTGGCGCTTGCGCGCGCGATACCGCAGCGACGTTACGCCGATCGCGCCGCATGTCGTGAAAGAGTCGCCGCTTGCTGCGCCGCAAGCCGTGTATGAGTTGCCGCTCGCCACGCCGCACGCCCACGCCGTGAACGAGTCGCCGCACGTTGCGCAGCAGGCCGAGGTCGGGAATCGCGCAGCGCGGATTGCGATGCTCGACTGGGCGCATTTTGCCGCAGACGTTTCGGCGTGCACGGCGTGCGGCCTCGCGCGCACCCGAAACCTGGCGGTGCCCGGAGTCGGCGACCGGCGCGCCGACTGGCTTTTTGTCGGCGAGGCGCCCGGCGCGGAGGAAGACGCGAAGGGCGAGCCTTTTGTCGGACAGGCCGGGCGCCTCCTCGACAGCATGCTGGCCGCGCTGGGCATGAACCGGACCAAGGCGGTCTATATCGCCAACGTGCTGAAGTGCCGACCTCCCAACAACCGT
>JADGRP010000038.1 GCA_017880805.1 Burkholderiales bacterium | reverse complement strand
CGCGCCGGCGCCGGCGGCAATATCGGCATGGGGCTTGCCGCGACCGCGCCCGCGGACGGCTACACCATCGCGGTGGTAAGTTCGAGCTACGTCGTCAACCCCAGCCTTTACGCGAAGATTCCTTACGATCCGTACAAGAGCTTCGTCCCCGTTACCAATATTGCGGCCTCGCCCAACGTGTTCGTGGCGCATCCATCGGTGCCGGCCAAGACGATGCAGGACCTGGTCGCGCTCACGCAGCGCGACACCAAGAAGTACAGCATCGCGACACCGGGCGTCGGCACTACGCCGGACCTGTCGGCGGAACTCTTCAAGATGATGGCGAAAGTCGATATCGTGCGCGTGCCGTTCGGCGGTGCGGGCCCGGCGGTCGCCTCGGTAATCGGCAACCAGGTGCCGCTCGGATGCGTGGCCATGCCGCCCGCAACACAGCATATCCTGGGCGGGCGCCTGCGCGGGCTGGCGGTCACGAGCGGCAAGCGGTCGCCTGCGCTGCCTGACGTGCCGACGATGGCGGAAGCCGGTTTCAAGGGACAGGAAGCCGACACGCTGCAGGGAGTGTTCGTGCCGGCCGGCACACCGAAAGCGGTCGTCAACAAGATTGCCGCGGACATCAAGCGCCTGATGACGCAGGCTGACACCAAACAGCGCGTGACGGAACTCGGCTTCGATATCGTCGCCAGCACGCCTGAGGAGTTCGCGGCGCAGGTCAAAGTCGAAGTCGAGAAGTGGAGCAAGGTCATCAAGGCCGCGGGAATCAAGGCGGAGTGATGATCAAACTCCTCGTGAAGCTCGCGCTGATTGCCGTTTCGCTGTTGGCGGCGGGCGCGGCGCTCGCCCAGAGTTTTCCCTCGCGCAGCATACGGCTCGTCGTGGGCTACCCGCCCGGCGGCCTCACCGACGGCGTCGCGCGCACGCTCGCGCCAGGATTGTCCGAGGCGCTGGGGCAGCAGGTGTTCATCGACAATCGCGGCGGGGGCGGCAGCACAATAGGCACCGATATCGTCGCCAAGGCCGCGCCCGACGGACACACGCTGCTGGTCGCGGACCAGGCTCTGATTACCAATCCGAGCCTTTACGCGAAGCTGCCGTTCGACACTCTGAAGGATTTCCAGCCTGTCTTGCTCGTGGGCGCGGCCTCGCTCGTGATCGTGGTGCATCCGTCGTTGCCGGTGCGCTCGGTGAAGGAACTCGTCGCCCTCGCCAAATCGCATCCCGGTGATATCAACTATGCGTCCGGGGGCAATGGCACGGCCACGCATCTCGCGGGCGAACTGTTCAAGCAGGTGGCCGGCATCCAAATGGTGCACATACCCTATAAGGGCGCGGGGCTCGCGATCATAGACCTGCTCGGCGGCCACGTTTCGCTGATGTTCTCGAGCGTGGGCGCGGCAGCACCGCACGCGAACGCCGGCAAAATCAAGGCGCTCGCGGTGACCGGCAATTCGCGCATTGAGGTGCTGCCGGGCGTGCCTACGCTGGCTGAAGCCGGCTATCCTGCAGCGTCGGTTGTCGGCTATTGGGGTGTGCTGGCGCCGGCGGGCATACCGCGCGATGTGCTGGACAAGCTAAGCAGCACGATTGCAGCAGTCGTGAAACGTCTCGAAGTGCGGCAGCGCCTGCTCGATCAGGGCGTGGATCCGACCGCCGACGGGCCGGCCGAATACGATCGGATCATACGTTCCGAAATCGGCAAATGGTCCAAGGTCATCAGGCAGGCCGGCATCAAGGTGGACTGAATTCAGGATCGAGGATCGGGGCGTCAGTGTGGGCTAAGGGAGTTTCATGAGAATCACGGCTATCCGGGAAATTGCGGTCCCGATCAATTCCACAATTCGCAATGCGGTATTCGATTTCAGCGAGATGACGACGTCGGTGGTTGCGGTAATCACCGACGTGATGCGCGACGGCAAGCCGGTTGCGGGCTTTTCTTTCAATTCGACTGGCCGCTATGCGTGCGGCGCGCAGATGCGCGACCGATTCATTCCGCGCATCATGAAGGCGCAGCCGGAATCGCTGCTGAACGACACCGGCGACAACCTCGATCCCGAAAAAATCCTCGCCTGCATGATGCAGCGGGAGAAGCCGGGCGGGCACACCGAGCGCTCGGTCGCGATCGGCACTATCGAGGTCGCCGTGTGGGACGCGGTCGCCAAAATCGCGGACAAGCCGCTGCACGTGGTGCTCGCCGAAAAATATAACCGCGGCAAGCTGCTCACCAAGGTCCAATGCTACGTCGGCGGCGGCTGGTATGCGCCGGGCAAGGGCATCAAGGAATTACAGGACGAAATCCGCGCGCGGCTCGACGAGGGGTACACCACGATGAAGATCAAGGTCGGCGGCGCGACCGTACCCGAGGACGTGAAACGCGTGGAGGCGGGACTCAAGGTCGTAGGCTCCTCCGACCGCCTGGCGGTCGATGCCAACGCCGGCTTCAATCGCGCCCGCGCCCTGCAGTACGCGCAGGCGCTCAAGCAATTCAAGCTGCGCTGGTTCGAGGAGCCGACCGACCCGCTCGACTACGCGCTGCTCGCCGACGTCGCGTCGATCTACGACTCGCCGATCGGCACCGGCGAGAACCTGTTCTCGACGCAGGACATCGAGAACCTCGTGCGCTTCGGCGGCCTGCGCGAGGACCGCGACATCATCCAGATCGACGTGCCGCAGTCGTACGGCATCGTGCAGTTCGCGCGCACGCTAGCCATGCTCAAGCGCCACAAGTGGGAGCGGCGGTCGATTTTTCCGCACGGCGGCAACCAGATGACGCTCGCGATCGTCGGCGGCTTCGGCCTCGGCGGTTGCGAGGCGTATCCCGACGTGTTCGGCGTCTTCGCCGGATTTGCCGACGACGCGAAGGTCGAGAACGGCTGGCTCAAGCTCTCCGACCGGCCGGGTATCGGCTTCGAAGCGCAGAACGCGCTGTATGCGGTGATGCGCGGGTTGGTATCGAGGAAATAGACCCGCCGGATTTTCTACCCGCCGCTCAGCGCGCCGGCAATGACCACCTCGTCGTTCGCGGCGAGCGCCGCGCCGAGGTCGCGCACCAACTCCTGGTTGACGAAAATCTTGATGTGGCGGCGGATCGCGTCCTGCTCGTCGATCATGCGAAAGCGGATTCCGGGATATTGGCTTTCGAGGTCGGCGAGCAGCGCGGCGAGCGTCGCGCCGCGCGCTTGGACCTGCGCGCTGCCACTGGGGGAGTCGCGAAGCTGCGAGGG
>JADGRP010000244.1 GCA_017880805.1 Burkholderiales bacterium | reverse complement strand
GGCGCGGAGTGTTCCGGCAACTGGTGGCGCTCGGCTTCGCGCGCGTCGACCACGAGGCCCATGGCGCGTTGCGGCTCACCGAGGCGAGTCGACCGGTATTGAAAGGTGCGCAGCAGGTTTCGATGCGTCGCGCCATCACGCGGGCGCGCTCGACGCGTCATCCCCTTCGCTCCGCCAGCGCTCCTGTTGCCGACCTTTCTGCCGCGGACAGCGCCTTGCTCGATCGCCTCAAGGCATGGCGGCTGACCGAATCCCGGATCCAGTCGGTGCCGGCATTCGTGATCCTGCACGACAAGACACTGGCGCAAATCGCGCGCCAACGGCCGCCCGACCTTTCGGCATTGCGCGATATCGCCGGCATCGGTGCGGCCAAGCTGGAACGCTATGGCCCCGCGCTGGTTGGAATTGTCGCGGGTCGAGTGGGTGCTTGATGGGCACCGTCATTGATCAGTGACGCAACGCCTCGCCGCAGTTGTCGCGACTCCTTGCGCATCGATGGCAGGACCGGAGAAAACGTCGTAGAGTTCGCTGCGCCCGAATCATCGGGCTGGCCATTGTTCGGAAGACACTAGCGGAAGGATCGAAGCCATGAGAAAAAGCATTGTTCGAGCACGGATCGCACCAATGATCTCGGTCGGAATCCTTGCGCTGGTCACGGCGCCCGCCGAAGCCCAGAACCACGCTCAAGGCAACCTGATTGTCGACGGGAAGGCCGTCGCAATTACGCAGGCCTACGCCTATGCGGAGGAAGGCTACGCCGACGAGAAGAAGCTGGACGTGGTGGTCCTGCTTTGCGACGTTCCGGTACCCGCTGCGGCGGTTCGCGAAGGAATGGCGCGCGGGGCGCTGGTCGAAGCCGGGAAGCTGACCTGCGTTCGGCAGATTATCAACGCCGACAAAGTGGCGAGAGATTCCGAGGTGCGGCACGTGCGTTTCGGCCACCGTCCGCCACGGGGATATACAAGCGAGCAGGTATTCGACGCGAAAACATTCGACGGCAAGACGATCGCAGGCCGCGCGCATACAACAACGATGCAGAAATCGTTCGAGGGCGTTCCCTACAGCTACGACATCACCTTCAGCGCGGCGATCGAGCCGAAGAAATAACCCGCTGGTGCGCAGCGTCTATCAAGCCTGCTCGCGTCTCGACAGCAAAACGCGAAAAGACGCGTAGCGTTCGGTGCGCTATCGTTCGGAACAGGCCGTTAACGCGTTGGCCGTTGTCCGCAACACACAGGAGCGAAGGATTCGAGCCATGAGAAAAAACATTGCTGGAGAACGGATTTCGCAAGCCGTCGCGCTGGGGGTCCTTGCATTGTGGATGGCGCCGCTCGCAGCGCAGAACCGAGCCGAGGGCAAGCTCGAAGTCGAGGGGAAGCCGGTCGCAATCACACAGGTCTACGCTTATGCGAAGGAAGGGTTCTTCGACAAGAAGAAGCAGGACGTCGTGGTCCTGCTCTGCGACGCAGCGGTACCGGCGCCGGCGGTACGCGATAGATTCGCGTACAAGGACCTGGTCGCAGCCGGGAAAGTGCACTGCGTTCGGCAGACCATCGACGCCGACAAACATGTCATCAACTTCGACGTGGGACACCAGCGTTTCGGCAGCCTTGGCGAGAATGGAGGTTCAACCGAACACGTGTTCGAAGCGAAGACCTTCGACGGCAAGACGATCGCCGGCCGCGCATATACGAAAGGGCCGCAGAAATCGTTCAAGGACGTGCCCTACACCTACGACATCACCTTCAACGCGGCGATCGAGCCGAAGTGACAGCCCCGCGCTCATCGCGGGCAGCGTTGCGACGGCCCCGATCAGGCCCGCGTATTCGGGGCGACAGATGCTCCTGCGGAGCTACACCAGCTTGACATTCTTCAATGGCAGGTCACGCACCGGCTTTCCGGTCGCAGCATAGATCGCGTTGAGCACTGAGGGGGCGACGACGCAGATCGTCGGCTCGCCCACGCCGCCCCAGAAGTCATAGGTCGGCACGATCACCGTTTCGACCTTGGGCATTTCGTCGATCCGCATGATCTGGTAGCTGTCGAAGTTCTGTTCCACCATGCGCCCCTTGTCGACCGTGCATTCGCCGTAGAGCGTCGCGGCAAGGCCATAGGCAACCGAGCCTTCCACCTGCGCGGCGATCTGATCGGGATTGACCGCGTGGCCGCAGTTGAGCGCCAGCACCATGCGGTGAATCTTGAGCTTGCCCTGATCGCTTACCGACACCTCGGCAACCGCCGCCGAGTAGCTGCCATAGCCCATGAATTGGGCGATGCCACGGTGGACGCCCGCCGGCAATGGCGTACCCCAGCCAGCCTTTTCAGCCACCGCGTTCAACACGGCAAGGTGCTTGGGGTGGTCCTTCATCAGCGCGCGGCGGAATTCGAGCGGATCGGCGCCGGCCGCGTGCGCCACTTCGTCCATGAAGCATTCCATGTACACGGCGTTCTGATTGGTGTTGACGCCGCGCCACGGACCGACCGGAACGTGCGTGTTCCGCATCGCGTACTCGATGAGCAGGTTCGGCACCGTGTAGCCGAGCTGGGCGTCACCGGGCTTTTCGTACCATCCCTGGAGCTGGCGATCGTCGTTGCCGTCCTTGGCTGCCGGCGAATTCAGAAACGCATTGATCGACTGGCCGGAGACGCGAACGTGCAGCGCGACAAGCCTGCCCGAGTCGTCGAGACCCGCGGCGAGCCGGCACTGCGAGATCGGCCGATAGAAGTCGTGGGTCATGTCCTCTTCGCGCGACCAGATCAATTTGATCGGCACTCCCGGAAACTGCTTGGCGATGGCAGTCGCCTGACGCACGTAATCCTGCGCGCCGCCGCGGCGGCCGAATCCACCGCCGAGCGGATGCTTGTAAACCTCGCACTTCTCGAGCGGCAGGCCGGATTCTTCCGACAGCGCGGCCAGCGCCGCCTCGCCGTTTTGCGTCGGCACCCAAACCTCGGCCCTGTCGGCGGTGACCTTGACTGTGCAGTTCATCGGCTCCATCGTCGCGTGAGCGAGGAACGGTGTGCTGTAGACCGCCTCGATTTTTTTCGCGGCGCCGCCGATAGCCTTGAGCGCGTCGCCTTCCCGCCGGTGCGCGTAGGCGCTGCTCGCCGTCAGGCCTTCCTTGAGCTGGTCCGCGATCATCGCGCTGGTCCGCGACGCATTCGGGCCCTCATTCCACACGATTGGCAGCGCGTCGAGCGCGGTCTTGGCGTGCCACCAGGTGTCGGCCACCACCGCGACCGTGGTGTCGTTGACCCTGACCACGCGGCGGACGCCTGGGCGATGTGCAACCGTGGCTTCGTCGTAGCTCACGAGCTTGCCGCCGAAAACCGGACAGTCCTTGATCGCGGCGCACATCATGCCGGGCAGCTTGAGGTCGATCGCATAGACCAGATCGCCGTTGAGCTTCTCGGCGGTGTCGAGCCGCTTCATCGGCTTGCCGGCGATCTTCCAGCTTTTCGGGTCCTTGAGCGTGATGCTTTTCGGGTCCGGCGCGGGCAGCTTACCTGCGGCCGCCGCGACCTTGCCATAGGTGGTCATGCGTTTGGACGCCGCATGCGTAATGACGCCGTCGGAGACGGTGACCTCGCTGACCGGCACCTTCCAGCCATCGGCGGCCGCTTGCAGCAGCATGATGCGCGCGGCAGCGCCGCCACGGCGGACGTAGTCCTCGGAGGTGCGTATGCCGCGGCTGCCGCCGGTGCCCATCTCGCCCCAGACGCGCTTGCGGGCGAGGCTCTGGCCGGGCGTCGGCGACTCGGTGGTGACGTTTTTCCAATTGCACTCCAGCTCCTCGGCGACGAGCTGGGCGAGCCCGGTCAGCGTGCCCTGTCCCATCTCCGATCGGGCGATGCGGATGGCGCAGGTCTCGTCGGGCTTGATCACGACCCAGGCATTAACCTCCGTGTAGGCATGGCCGTTGCTCTGCGCCTTGGCGGGATTGATACCGAACGGAAACTGGAATCCGATTGCCAATCCGCCGCCGGCCACGGCTGCGGAGCCGACGATGAACTTGCGCCGGGAAAGATTCGTCGACGCAGTGCCCTTTGAGGTCTTCGTGACCTTCTCCATCCTGCTTGCCTTGCTGGTCGTCTTTTTCATGAGGCGCCCCTACGCTTTGGACTTGCGATCGGCCGGCGCAACGGAGTGTTCGCTGCTCGCCGCCGCCGCTGCCATGTGCACGCCGGCGCGAATCCGCTGATACGTACCGCAACGGCAGATGTTGGTCATCGCTAGGTCGATGTCCTCGTCGCTGGGGTTCGGGATTTTCCGGAGTAGCGCGGCCGCCGCCATGATCTGTCCCGACTGGCAATAGCCGCACTGAGGTACGTCGAGCGCGGCCCACGCCTTCTGTACCGGGTGCGAGCTGTGGGCGGAGAGGCCCTCGATGGTGACGATCCGGTCGCTGGCCTTGATGCTACCGACGGGGAGCGAGCACGACCGGTGTACTTCGCCATTGATATGCACGCAGCACGCGCCGCACTGCGCGATGCCGCATCCGTACTTGGTGCCGGTCAGGCCAACCTGCTCGCGGATGACCCACAGCAGAGGCGTATCGCTCTCCACCTGCACGTCGCGTATCTTGCCGTTGATATTGAGCTTTGCCATGCGCCTTCTCCTGAGTTCTTCCTTGCCGGCAAATTTGGACTTGAAATTCGGGAGCTGCTCCCGGTTCGACCGAGAAATTCCGTGAACAGCGAGCGCTTTCCCAGCGTTTTTCTAGCTTACTCCATCCCCGCCGCGCCGAGCAGCTACCTTCCATGTCGCACCGGCGCTTTTGCGGTTAACATCTCTGGGTGACTGCGCTATTGCACGTGGCTGTTTCCAGATCAGACCTCGGCCGCGAT
>JADGRP010000243.1 GCA_017880805.1 Burkholderiales bacterium | reverse complement strand
TTGTATTCGCGCTCGGCAAAAGCGGCCTCCGATGAAGTCATGGCCGGGTCTTGTCGAATCATGTCCGCGCCGTCGGCGCGTCGATGTTGACCTTGAGTTCGCCCAGCGACTCGATCCGTCCAACCAGCGCATCTCCGGCCACCACTGCGCCGACGCCGGACGGCGTACCGGTAAAGATCAGGTCACCGGGAAGCAGCTCGTAATATTGCGACAAAAAATGCAGCACGTGCGGCACGTCCCAGATCATGTCCGCCAAATCACCCTGTTGCCTGACCGCCCCGTTCACCTCGAGCGAGATGCGCCCACGGTTCACGTAGCCGACCTCGCTGACCAGGTGTAGGGGTCCGATCGGCGCCGCCTGCGCGAAGGATTTGCCGAGATCCCATGGGCGCTTGATTTCGCGCAGCGCGGCCTGCAGATCGCGCCGCGTCATGTCGAGCCCGACCGCATAACCGAAGATCAATGCATTGGCACGCTCGGGCGCGACGCGAACGCCGGGCGCACCGATGGCGACGACGAGCTCGATTTCGTGGTGGTAGTTCTTGGTTGCCAGCGGGTATTGGACATGTCCGACGTCGGGCGGTACGACCGGCACGATCGCGTCTGCCGGCTTGGTGAAAAAGAACGGTGGTTCCTTGGCCGCGTCGCCGCCCATTTCCCGCGCGTGTTCCGCATAGTTTCGGCCGACACAATAGATATGGCGGACCGGGTAGAACCCGGCGCCGCCTGCGACCGGCACCGATGGGCAATCCCAGGCTGGAATGACGAATCTCATCGAGGCTCCTGTGCAAGGATCAGCTTGCCGAGTAAGTGCTTCCAAGCACGCTCGCGCGTCGCGGATCCGGCTGATCCTGCCGCTGGATATTCCTCAGCCCGCGTCGGGCTGACGGTCAGGCGCCGCGCGTGCGAATGCATCCAGCGCAAGACAACGCGATTCGATTCTCCCCAGCGTGGGATACGGATCGATTGCAATCGAGGATCGGCGCGCATTGGCGAGCTGCGGGACCAGGCAGATGTCCGCAAGCGTCGGGGTCGCTCCGTGACAAAACATCCCGGTGCGGTTATCCGCGGCAAGCTGGGCCTCGAGCGCCGCGAGTCCAAGCTCGACCCAGTGCCGGTACCAGGCGTTCTTCGCGTCCTCGCTTGCACCGAGTGTGCCGGTCAGATACTTCAGCACCCGCAGGTTGTTCAGCGGATGGATGTCGCACGCGATTGCCTGCGCGATGGATCGCACCCGGGCCCGAGCTTCCGGCGTCGCGGGCAACAGCGGCGGGTCCGGATTCTTCTCGTCGAGATATTCGATGATCGCCATCGATTGGGTGATCTGCTCGCCATCGTCGACCAGCAGCGGCACCAGTGCCTGCGGATTGAGCGCGCGAAATGGTTCGTTGCGCTGCTCGCCTTTAACCAGATGCACGGGCAGGTATTCGTACGGCAGGTTTTTCAGATTGAGCGCGATTCGAACCCGGTACGCAGCCGACGAACGAAAATAGTTGTAGAGCTTGATCATGTCGATCGGGACTGCTAGTCGAAAGCCGCGATGCCGGTCTGTGCGCGCCCGAGGATGAGCGCATGCACGTCGTGCGTGCCTTCGTAGGTGTTCACGGTTTCGAGATTGAGCATGTGTCGAATGACGTGAAACTCATCGACGACACCGTTGGCGCCGTGCATGTCGCGCGCCATCCGCGCGATGTCCAGCGCCTTGCCGCATGAATTACGTTTCATGATCGACGTTATCTCCGGCGCCGCGCGGCCCTCGTCCTTGAGCCGGCCGAGACGCAGGCACCCCTGAAGTCCGAGGGTGATGTCGGTCTGCATGTCCGCCAGTTTTTTCTGAATAAGCTGATTGGCCGCCAGCGGCCGGCCGAACTGAGTCCGATCGAGCACGTATTGGCGCGCCGCATGCCAGCAGAATTCCGCCGCGCCCAGTGCTCCCCAGGCGATGCCATAGCGCGCATTGTTCAGGCATCCGAAGGGTCCCTTGAGGCCCTCGACGTTGGGCAGGCGGTTTTCCTCGGGCACGAACACATCGTCCATCACGATCTCGCCGGTGATCGAGGTGCGGAGGCTGAACTTGCCCTCGATCTTCGGCGCGGACAGGCCACGCATGCCCTTCTCGAGAATGAAGCCACGAATAATGCCATCGTCGGTCTTCGCCCACACCACGAAAACATCGGCGATGGGCGAGTTGGAAATCCACATCTTGTTGCCGGAGAGTGTGTAGCCGCCGGCGACCGCCCGCGCCCGTGTTGTCATCGAACCCGGGTCGGAGCCGTGGTCCGGCTCGGTAAGGCCGAAGCAGCCGATGGCGGCACCGCTTATCAGCTTCGGCAGAAATTTCCTTCGCTGCGCTTCCGAGCCGTAGGCATGAATCGGATGAATGACCAGCGACGACTGCACGCTCATCATCGACCGGTAGCCCGAGTCGACACGCTCGATCTCGCGAGCGATCAGTCCATAGCAGACGTAATTCAGCGCCGCACCGCCGTACTCCGTGGGCAGCGTCGATCCCAGCAAGCCCAGAGCGCCCATCTCGCCGAAGATCGCCGGATCGGAGATCTCGTTGCGAAACGCGGCCGTGACGCGCGGCAGAAGTTTTTCCTGCGCGTACCGGTGCGCCACATCGCGCACGATTCTTTCGTCTTCCGCGAGCTGATCGTTCAGCCGCAGCGGATCATCCCAGACAAATTTGGAATCAGACATGGTGCGATCGCGTTGGAAGATCGATGGCGTGAAAGCCCCGCCTCGACTCGAAACCGAGGGAGAGTTGAATTATCGCATGCCGCCAGGGACGGCTCTCTTTTGTCAATCAGCCCAGACGCTTAGGCCGAAGGTAGAGGCGCGCCCCATGCCACCGCCGACTACGATTTGCAACAGGCGCGAAACACCGTTCGCGTCGCGCGAATCAGGAGCCGGGTCATGGCGGCGAAACGTGTCACGAGCAGGTGCCAGCGACGCACAGAACGTGGCTTTACCCTGGTCGAGATCATGATCGCGCTGGTCATTTTCGCGCTGTTGCTGAGCGCCGCCCTTCCCGCTTACCGCGATTGGATTGCCGCTCAGCAGTTGGCGAACCACGCTCATTTCATCGCCGATACACTCGATCTCGCGCGGAGTGAGGCGATCAAGCACGGCTATCGCGTCAACCTGTGCAAGACCCGCGACGGGCGCCAGTGCACCGACGATGGAGGCTGGGAGCAGGGCTGGTTGCTCTTCGTCGATGAGAATCACTCGGGACAAGTTGACGATGACGAGATTGTGCTGCACAGCGAAGGTCCTGCGCGCGACGGCATCACGATGCATGGCAACCGCCCCGTCGAAGACTACGTTTCCTATACCAGCCTGGGACATGCCCGGCTTCTCAGCGGCGCGCTGCAGATGGGCACGTTCGTCCTCTGCAAGTCAGGTCAGAACGCGCTCAAGGTCGTGCTGGCGAACAGCGGACGAGCACGCATCGACAAGACCACGGATCGGTGCGCTTAGGGGTGCAGCGCTCTTTTCTCGCCGTAGCGGGGCTTACGCGTGATTCAAAAAAGAGCCGCTTGTGACTGCGAGCGGCACCTGCCCTGAGCTCGCATAACCGTCTGTTCCGCCAGCGATACCTCTAATCGGCTTACGTTGATTGTGGCGCAATGGCGACATACCATGCCATAGCTGGAAAAGGGGAACACCATGGCAGTTTTCGCGTTACGCACCGTGTCGACAGCAGCGCCGCATCGCGGGCGCGGCTTCACGCTGCTCGAAGTGATGATCGTCGTCGCGATCGTCGCGGTCCTTGCCGCTATCGCGCTGCCGAACTACAGCGACTACGTCAAGCGCGGAAAGATCATCGACGCAACCTCGAAGCTGTCCGACGCCCGGGTGCACCTCGAGCAATGGTTTCAGGACAATCGTACTTATGCGGGTGCTTGTGTGGACCCGCCGGTCGGAGTTATCCGGATAACACCAGGCCCCGACGATACTTTTGTCCTCTCCTGTCCTGTAGCACCCACAGCAACCTTGTACACCGTGCAAGCAGTCGGAATTGTCGGCAAAGGCATGGAGAACTTCACGTATACGATCGATCAAAGCAACGCGAAGGTCAGTACGATCACCGAGCCGGGCTGGCTCGGCAACGGTGCTTGCTGGGCGACCCGCAAAGACGGCACCTGCGGCTGACGTGAAAACATGAATACGCGCACAAGCGGGTTCACCCTGATCGAGCTGATGATCGCGCTGGCGATCTTCGCCATCCTGGTGTTATTGGCGGGCCCCCTGTACGCCGACTTCATGGGCAACACCCAGATCCGGAGCGCAGCCGAAAACTCGCTTGCCGGCGTTCGTCTCGCACAGACAAACGCGGTTCAGAATAACCGGCCGGCAAAGTTCGTGATCGACCCTACTGCGGCGGGTGGCTGGGCTGTGTACCCGTACAACGATGAGCTCGCGAGCTACGCCCTCGTGGCAGTGCAGACCTATAGCTGGAATGAGGGAGCCCCGAAGACGTCGGTCACCCCGTTGCCGCCAGGCGCGACCACGGTAACCTTCGACGGCCTTGGCCGGGTTGCCGCCAATGGGTATCCGCTAGTACCGGACGGCACGGCGTCGCTGACGGAGGTTGACGTAACGAACATAAACGTAAGCGTTGGCTCGCGGCGAAATCTCCATGTCCAGATCAGCGCCTTAGGCGGCACGACCGCCACCAAGCTATGCGACCCACTCGTGCTTGCTCCCGACCCTCGATCATGTTCCTGAACAGAGTCCAGATCAGCGCCATGAAACTCGAATCCCGAACCCGGCATGCCCAGCAAGGCGCTTTTCTGCTCGAGGCGCTGATCGGCATTCTCATTTTTTCGCTCGGCATTCTCGGCATCGTCGGCCTGCAGGCGCAGGCGATCCGGTTCACCAACGACGCGGAGTATCGGGCAGAGGCCGTGTACCTGGCCAATTCCCTGATCTCCCAAATGTGGGCCGATGATCGCAACAATCTCAGGGTTAACTATGACAGCGGCGTGGGCGGCCCGAAATACACGGCGTTCAAGGCCGACGTGCAGAGCCGTATGACCGGCGCGATTTTTCCCACCGACCCGATAGTCAAGGTCGACGTGACGGACGGCACAATTCCCTTAGCGGTCACCAAGACCAGCAGCGTCGTCCAGGTGCAAATCTTCTGGCAATTGCCGGGCGATTCGACCCCGCACAATTACATCACCACCGGCGTCATCGGACAGAACTAGCGTGATCGCCATGAAGACACGTCAACCCCTCCGCCTCGAACAAGGCTTCAGCCTGATCGAACTCATGGTCGGCGTCGTGATCGGCTTGATCGCGATTCTGGTCGTCTATCAGGTCTTTGCTGCCGCCGAAGGCATCAAGCGCAATACCACCAGCGTCGGAGACGCGCAGCAGAACGGCTTGCTGTCGTCGTTCATGCTGGGCATCGAGCTTGCGAATGCGGGCAACGGCGTTGCAACTGCCGCGCGGGACCTCGGGGCGTGTCCCGGCAGCGCCAACTTCGCGCAGACCTGGCGGCCGATCCCGGTGATGATCGTCGACGGTGGCGGCCCTAACATTCCCGATTCGTTCATGGTCAGCTACAGCGTTTCGAACGCGGTAATCGCGCCCGCACCCTTCACGACCACCGCGGCTGCAAACGCGGATTACACCGTGCAGAGCCCGACCGGCTTCCAGGTCAACGATCTGATCGTCGCGGTAGGGGGCACCCCTGCGACTTCGGGCTGCGCCGCGTCGAAAGTCACCGCCGTTTCCGCAGCCGATGTCAACGGGGTGGTCACCGTTTCGCACACGGACCCAGGCGTCGGTGCGACTTTCGGCAATTCCGCCATGCTGTTCAACATGGGGCCGGCCGCGAGTGCTCAAAAGGTCCGCTACGATCTCACCGCCGCGGGCATCCTGCGAAGCACAGCGCTGTTCAAAACCGACGGCACGCCAAACGACGACACGAGTCCGCCTCCCAATCCTCTGGCCTCGAACGTCGTGAACATGAAGCTTCAGTATGGCCTCGACACCGACAAGGACGGCGTGCTCGAGTGGGTGAGCGCGGGTACGTCACCGTGGACACCGATTGAACTGATGTCGGGTACTCCCGCCAACAACCTTATTGTGCAACTCAAGACCCTCAAGGCTGTTCGCATCGGGATCGTGGTGCGCGGCGAGCAATGGGACAGGGACGCGCCCGATGTTCCGTGGTCGCTTTTCGGAGGCGCGTATAGCGGCACATTTGTCCGGGCCGGCGGCAACTACCGCTATCGTACCTACGAAACCGTCATTCCGATTCGCAACGAGTTGTGGAACTCTCTCTGACATGAAACCGAACCCAATCGCGATTTCTACCAGTCACGCAACACCGTCGCGGCGTCAGCGTGGCGTCGTCCTGTTCGTTGCGCTGATCGTCATGGTTGCGATGAGCCTTGCGGCCATCGCGCTGATCCGCTCGGTCGACACGACCAATGCGATCGTCGGCAACCTCGCATTCCGTCTCGCATCGATCCTTCCCGCAAACGCCAGCGTCGAGCAGGCCGCGGCGGCGCTTTTTTCCGACGCGGATATCGCTACCGTTGTGCACATCCCCGATAAGTCCATTAACGTTCCTGCTGAAAATTACTTCGCTTGCCGGCAGGGGCTGCCCGCTTGTGGAGGACCGGTCGAAGACGCGCGCGGCGTTCCCGCGGTGCTCCAAAAGAAAACGACCGCCTCCGCACTTCCGAAGAAGTTCGACGCCAACGAGAGCGATACGCACGTCACGTACTTGATCGAGCGCATGTGCCTCGCAACGGGACCGGCGACGACCGGTAATTGCGATCTCGTGCCGCCGAAGGGAAATCCCGGAAATACGTTAGGCGACGCGGAATCCGGTGGTGGAAGCGTCCCGTTCTATCGCGTTACCGTGCGTGTCGACGGGCCCAAGAACACCGCATCGTTCGTTCAGGCAATGCTGAAATAAGAACCGCCCAAGGATGACAACCATGACCCAACCTGCCCGCATTCCGCAATACCGCCGCTGGCTAGCCGGCGTACTCGCGGTTCTCCTCGGGCTCGGGCCTCTGGCGACACCTTCCTATGCGGCGGTAACCGCGTTGGCGGACCAGCCGCTCAATGCGCAGGTCCTGGCCAAGCCGAACATCGTGCTGACGGTCGACGATTCGACTTCGATGTTGTTCGATTACCTGCCTGACACCGTGATCGGGACGTATTGCCGCGATATGACCGGCAAAATGAACGCGAACTGCGGCACATCCGGCCAGAACACCGACCTGACCGTACAGAACCGCGGCAGATACATCACGCCGGGCTTTGTTTTCGAGCAATTCGGGATGCCCTTCCCCGCATACAATTCCGCGTTCGACACCAGCGGCCCCGGCGCGGGTTGTGTCTTCACGCCCGCGGGAAGCACCACCTGTTCCGGCGGCATCGCCCCCGGCGCCCTGCCCGGGATCGACGTTTACCCCAATCCGGCGGGACCGCCGCCCGCCAAGTCGCCCAAGGCCGGACTACCGTACGAGTACTGGACCTTGTGGCCCGCGCCCGCACACAACAGCGAGCTCAATCACGTCTATTACAATCCGCGGGCGCAGTACGACCCGCCGCTCAATGCGGACGGCACACCCTATCCGCAGATGAATGCCGGCAACACGTCCAACTGGACGCGCGTGCCCGCCGATCCGTGGGCCGCGACGGTGCAATATGTCGATCTCACGGCACAGGTGACCATTGGCCAATGGTGCAATTCCGATTGGAGCGTCGGGCACGAGAACGATCCGGCGTACTGCCGCACCAACGGAACAGGCGCGAGCGCGGCGACTTCGTCCACGTCGAGTGCCGACGGCGACTACAACTACCCGTGGGCGCCTCCGGGAATCGACCCGGCAAGTGGTCCGACGATCGCCAAGTCGATCGCCTTCTCGAAGGTCGACAGCATCACCTACGCGGTCAAGCCGGCATGGGCCACCGCGCAGGATCCGAAGTATTTCTACGAGAACGACAACATTTTGTGGTGCGACGCCACGAATTCGCTGTGGCCGCACACCGGGCCATCGATACCGCAGACCTGCATCGGCGGGT
>JADGRP010000242.1 GCA_017880805.1 Burkholderiales bacterium | reverse complement strand
ACAAGGTGGTGCGCGAAGTCATGACGCCGCGGCCCGGCATCGTGGCCATTCCCGCCGACGCCACGCTCGAACAACTGCGCCAACTGGTGATCGACGAACAATACTCGCGCGTCCCGGTTTACGAGCAAAACATCGACCAGATTATCGGCTTCGTACACGTGCGCGACATGTTCGAGCTCGAAGAGAGCGAGCGCGAAGGCCGCACCGTTCGCGAACTGGTCCGCACCATTCCATTCGTGCCCGAGTCCAAGCCGGTGAACGGCCTGATGCGCCAGATGCAGCAGGAAAACACCCACATGGTGATTGTGGTGGACGAGTACGGCAACACCGCCGGCCTGGCCACCATGGAAGACCTGCTGGAGGTTATCATCGGAGAGATCCGCGACGAGCACGAGCCCGACAGCGACGTCGCCGAAGACGGACACGGCGGATATATCGTCTCGGGCAGTTTCGACCTGGATCGCGTCGGCGATCTGGTCCATGGCTTTCACAAGGAAGAAAACATCGAATCCACGACGGTGGGCGGATTGGCCGGCGAGTGGCTGGGACGCGTTCCCAAACCCGGGGAGTTTGTGGACCGCGACGGCATCCGCATCGAAGTACTGGCGGGCGACGAGCTGCGCGTCAACCAGGTTCGCATCGGCAAGTCTCAAACGGTTTCGCATGAATAAGAGCTTCAGATCGGGGTTCGTCTCGCTCATCGGGCGGCCCAACGCAGGAAAGTCCACGCTACTGAACGCGCTGATCGGCCAGAAAGTGGCGATCGTCGCGGATAAGCCCCAGACCACTCGCACGTCGATTCAGGGCGTGCTGACGCTGCCGGAGGCGCAGATCGTATTCGTCGATACGCCCGGCATCCACAAAGCGGATACGCCTCTCAACAAGCGCTTGATGAACACCGTGCGGGCATCGCTCGACCAGCGCGACCTGCTGCTATTCGTGGCGGATGCCGCGCGCACGTTCGAAGAGGAGGACCGCCGCGCGGTGGACCTTGCGCGCAAGGCGGAAACTCCCGTCGTCCTGGTCTTGAACAAGGTCGACCTGGTGAAAGAGAAGGCCCGCCTGCTGCCGCTCATCGAGAGCTACAAGGCGATGTACGAGTTCGTCGAGTTCGTCCCCGTGTCGGCGGCGAAGGGCGCCGGCCTGGACGACCTGCGCCGCGTCATTTTAGATCGCTTGCCGGAAGGCCCGGCCTACTTCCCCGAGGATTACGTGACGGACCAGCCCGAGCGTTTCCTGGCCGCCGAACTGGTGCGCGAGAAAGTTCTGCTGGCGACGCGCAAGGAGGTGCCGCACTCGGTGGCGGTGACGGTGGACCGCTGGGAAGAAACGCCGCGAATCACCCGCATCTACGCGACCATCCGCGTGGAGCGCGAAGGCCAGAAGCCCATCGTCATCGGCGCCAATGGCTCGATGTTAAAGAGAATCGGAACGCTGGCGCGCGTGGAGATGGAAAAACTCTTCGGAACCAAGATCTTTCTCGACCTGCACGTTCGCGTGCAGCCGGGATGGCGCGAGCAACGGGCCTTCCTCGATGCGCTCGACTGGCGTACAATGGCCGGTGAAGATGATAAATAGAGCCTGCATTTCGCTACTGGTTATTCTTGCCTTGGCCTCCGTCTGCCTGGCCAAGGAGAAGCAGCCCCTGACGGACGGAATCATCACCGACCAGGTCAGCATCAAGCTGGCAAACGACCAGGTGGTAAAAGGCGGCGCGCTCCAGGTAGACGTGAAGCAGGGCGTGGTCACCTTGAGCGGTCAAGTCGAGCTGCAGAAGCAGAAGGACAGGGCCGCGACGCTTGCCAAGAAAGTGAAGGGCGTGAAGCAGGTGATCAACAACATCACACTGCGAGAGCAAAAAGGCGGGCGCTGATTCGTGGCGCCCGACGACCGCCGATACCCCAACCGCCCGCTGGTCGGAGTGGGCGCGATCATCCTGGAGCGCGACCGCGTCCTGATGGCTCAGCGGGGCAAGCAGCCGCTGAAGGGTTGGTGGTTGCTGCCCGGCGGCCTGCTGGAACTCGGCGAGGCGCTGGCCGACGGCCTCCGCCGGGAAGTCCGCGAGGAGACCGGCCTGGAAGTCCGGCCGCTCGGCGTCCTGGAAGTGTTCGAACGGATCATGCGGGACCCCGCCGGCGCGCTCGAGTATCATTACGTGCTGATCGATTATATCTGCCGCACCGCCGGGGGAACGCTCCGCGCCGGCGATGATGTCTGCGCCGTGGAATGGGTGCGCCGCCGCGACTTGGCGCGTCTTCCCATCACCGAAGGCACCCCCGCGGTGATTGAAAAAGCGTTCCGCGAGCGCCGAAAATACAAGTAGGGGCCGGGCATGCCCCTACGCCCCAAGGTTCATACTTGAAAACCAGTTCCGAAGTCCTCGAATTCGAAGCCCTGCGGCAGTTACTCGGTCGCTACATTTCCAGCCCGATGGGCCGCCGCGAGCTGGAAAAGGTGCAGCCGCACGTGGACCGCGCGCGCCTCACCGAAGACTTGGCCGAAACCGGCGAGGCCGTGGAATACCTGCGCGCGGCCGCCCGGCCCGCGGCGCGCGGCGGGGCCATCCGCATCGATTTCAACGGCCTGCCCGACACCGAGGCCTCGGTACACAAGCTGCGGATTGAAGGCGCCAGCCTCGACCCCAAGGAAATCTTCGACCTCTT
>JADGRP010000241.1 GCA_017880805.1 Burkholderiales bacterium | reverse complement strand
GGACGTCGGCCGGCTCGACGTTGCGCATCTTGCGGCGGATCACGACGGCGAGTTCGCCCTCGTACTCCAGCCGGTTGGTCTCGGGCGGGTACTGGATCGGCTCCTCATGGCCGATCAGCGTGTTGACGGGCTTCTGCAGCACCCCGGGCACCTTCGGAATCGGCTGCCCGGTTTCCTTCGCGTGGCCTATGTAGTTGAGGCCGCCCATGATGATCTTCGTGGGGCAGCACGGCGCGAGCAGGCGCAGTCCCTGCAACGGACGGGAGGCGCGGCCGACCTTGATCGCGTCGAAGACGCTGCCCTCGACGTCGAACACCGCATCGCCTTCGACGACGCCGAAGCGCGCGGCGTTCTCGACGGGATCCCAGAACCGGGCTATCTTCATTCTCGTTTCTCCTTCATTAGCGGCCGAGGGCCGCGATGTTGGCAATATTAACCGGCTCGCCACGCAGGAACGCGAGCACGTTGTCGATGCTCCGCCGCAGGTTGCGCTGGGCGGAGTCCACCGTATTCCATGCGCTCGAGGGCGTCATGACGACATTGTCGAGCGTGAGCAGCGGGTGGCCGGCCGGGAGCGGCACCTGCGTGAAGACATCAAGACCGGCGCCGGACAACCGGCGCGTCTGCAGCGCCTCCACCAACGCTACCTCGTCCACGAGTTCGCCGCGCGCGGTATTGAGCAGGATGGCGCCACGTTTCATCTGCGCCAAGCGCTCGCGTCCGAGGAAGCCGGAGAGCTCGGGAAAAAGCCGCAAGTGCAGCGATACCACATCGGCTCGGCCCAGCACCTCTGCGAGGGAGACTGCCGTCGAGCCGACCGCGGCCGCGCGCTCGGCGCTGTTGTCGCGCGACCACGACAGCACGTCCATGCCCAGCGCGCGGGCCAGGGGAGCGAACTCGCGCGCAGTCGCGGAGAGGCCCACGATGCCGAGCGTCCTGCCGCCGAGCTCGATGCCTTGCAGCGGCTGCCAGACGCCACGCCGAATGGCCCGGTCCTGTTCGGCAATGCGGCGCGCCACGGCGAAGAGCAGCGCGAGGCAATGCTCCGCCATCGCCCGCCTGCTGCCGGTGACGTTGCCGACTGCGATGCCGCGCGAGCTTGCATAGGCGACATCCACGTCCTCGACCCCCGCCCCCGCGATGCAGATGAAGCGCAACCGCTGCGCGGTCGCGAGCACCTCCTGGGGAAAGCGGGTGAAGGCGGGGCGGAACGACAGCACGATATCCGCGTCCCGGATGCGCTCGGCAAGCGCCGCCGGGGTCGGACGATCGCTGTGGATCGTCACCTCCGCGACGGCGCGCAGGCGCGCGAGCTCGTCCGGATTTCCGCCGTAGCGGTTCGCGATGTCGTCGGGGATGACGACATGGGGACGTGCCGTTGCGCCGCCAACGTTATCGGGTACCACGACGGATGTCATTGCGGCCTCAGTGTCTCGTCCAGGGGGGCGCCGTTTCTTGCCGGGCGGTCGCCGTGCCAAGCACGATACCACCGCCTTTTCCGAGCGACAACTTTTTGCCGTGATCCATAATGTGGGTTCTCAGTGTGGCGGGACGCCAAACGCATGCCCATACTGGATCGTTCGGAGTAACTCCAGTGTGCCGCGCTGGAACCGTCTTTTCGCGGCGCCATCGTTAGTGACGGCGCAGAGTGTTGCACCGCTAAGCAAGAGGAGTCCATGAAGAACCTTTTTGATCTCTCAGGCAAGGTTGCCGTCGTCACCGGTTCGAGTCGCGGCATCGGCCGAGCGATCGTCGAACATATGTCTGCTGCGGGTGCGCGAGTGGTCGTGTCGAGTCGCAGCCCCGATGTGTGCGAGTCGGTGGCGACAGAAATCCGCGGCCGCGGCGGCGAGGCGCTCGCGATTCCCGCGAAGATATCCGACAAGGCGCAGCTGCAGCAATTGGTGAGCAAGACTATCCAACACTGGGGGCGCATAGACATTCTTGTGTGCAATGCCGCCTCCAATCCCTACCTTGGACCCATTGGCGGATTGACGGATGAAGTGTTTGACCGAATGATGCGGAGCAACGTACTGAGCAATCTTTGGCTGACGCAGATGGCGGTGCCAGGGATGATTGAACGTCGCGACGGCGTGATTGTGTTCATCTCATCCATCGTCGGGATTCGTGCGACGCTGCATCTCGGCGCATATGGCATATCGAAGGCTGCCGACATGGCCCTTTCGCGCAACCTGGCCGCAGAATATGGCAAGCACAACATTCGTGTAAACACGATCGCACCTGGGCTCGTGCGAACGGATTTCGCGAGAGCATTGTGGGAAAACCCGGACGCCTTGCGGAAGCGGGAAGCGGCAACACCGTTAGGACGGATTGGCGAAGTCGATGATATCGCCGGAATCGCAGTCTTCCTTGCTGCGCCCGCCGGCGCCTTCATCACCGGACAGACGATTGTCGCAGATGGCGGCATCATGATTGCGCCCTAGCCTTCGGGCGGGCGCATCGAGGTCGTAGTGCTTCCGGATGCGCAGCGGCCTGCAGCATAATGGTGTACCCGCATCCGGGATCGAGCCCGTGGCTCCGCTTCTGCGTGCAGGACACTGCCGAGACCAGACCGTTTGAGACCACGGGTCGTTGCGCTTTGTTGCTCGCGAGCTTGTTTTCGAATTTCCGACCTCGAGGTAGTTACGTATGAAAGCAGTCTGGTACTCCAAAACAGGTCCGGCCGCTGAGGTGTTGACTATCGG
>JADGRP010000037.1 GCA_017880805.1 Burkholderiales bacterium | reverse complement strand
CCGCGGTCTGTTTCGGAGCGGATGAGGCGTCCGGCCCCTTGCTTGAGGCTGATCGCGGCCTGCGGCAACTGATAGTCCATGAACGGGTTGCCGCCCTCGCGCGCGATATGCTCCAGCCGGGCGGCGAACAGCGGATCGTCGGGTGGCGCGAACGGCAGCTTGTCGATGATGACGACCGACAGCGCCTCCCCTTGAACGTCGACACCTTCCCAGAAACTCTGGCTGCCAAGCAGCACGGCATTGCCGAGCCGTCGGAAACGCGTCAGCAATTCCGACCGTGATCCTTCTCCCTGAACCAGTAGCGGAAAGTTCATGCCTTCGCGCTCCATCGCCGCGGCGAGCGATTCGCGTGCACGCGCGAGCGCACGCAGTGTCGTAAACAGCAGGAAGGCGCGGCCGCAGCTGGCTTTCAACACCGGCAGCGCCGCGGCAACAACCGCCTCCGTGTGCTCGCTGCTGTTCGGTGGCGGCAGATCGCGCGGCAGGTAGAGCAAGCCCTGATGCGCGTAGTCGAACGGACTCTCCCAGCAGCCAGTGGTCGCGCCGGCGAGGCCCAGCTCGCGCTGATATAGCGCAAAGTCGCCGCCGATCGCCAGCGTTGCCGAGGTGAAAATCCATGCGCGCGCAGCGTCGGTAACCTGCTTGGAAAAAATCTCGGCAATGGAAAGAGGAGACGCGCGCAATTGCCAACCGTGCGTGCTCACATCCAGCCATCGAATCCACTTTATGTCCTCACTTCCGTCCGCACTTGAGTCCCCACGTCGGCGCAGGCTGTCGCGCCAGCGGGTCAGGCGCCCGATTAAATCCGCGGCGCGGCCCGCGCACTGCGCCAGCTCATCGCTGCGTTCCGCCTGTTGGCCGAGCTCGCGTGCGAGCTCGGCGAGTGCGTCGCCAAGCGCATCGAGCGCGGCGGTGAATCCGGACCGTTCAGCGACGGCGGACTGCAGCCATTTTCCGGGAACGTCTCCCACCGACAGACGAAACCGGCGCAGCGCTTGCACGAGCCCCTGCGCAGCGTCCGGGAGCGGCACATAGTCGCGAGCCGAGCGCAGCCCTTCGGCTTCGGCGTCGCGGGCAAGCTCGCCCAGGCTTCCGGCGCTGATTTCCTCGCCGAAGAAAAGCGTTGCAGTGTCAGGCAGCTGATGCGCTTCGTCCAGGATTACGGTGTTGCACGCGGGAAGCAACTCGGTCAGGCCTTCGTCCTTGAGCATGACGTCGGCAAAAAACAGGTGATGGTTGATAACCACCACATCCGCCGCGAGCGCCTGCTTGCGGGCATTCATGACGAAACAGCGGTCGTAATGTGCACACTCGATGCCGAGACAGTTTTCGCGCGTCGACGTTACATCGGCCCAGATTCCGGCGTTCTCGGGAACGTCGGCGAGCTCGCTCTTGTCTCCGGTCGTCGACGTGCGCGCAAACGACGCGATTCGGGGCAGGTACGCAGCATCCGCGCGCGACGCGAAGGTTCCCTGAGCGGATGCGCGCTCGAGATGATGATGGCAGACGTAGTTGCCGCGGCCCTTGAGCAGCGCAACCGACACCGGCACTTTCAAAGTATCGCGGATGAGCGGCAGATCGCGCTGGAAGAGCTGGTCCTGCAGCGTCTTGGTGCCGGTGGAGACGATGACCTTGCCGCCGGACAGGAGTGCCGGCACGAGGTACGCAAAGGTCTTGCCGGTTCCCGTACCCGCCTCGGCGAGCAATTGACCGCGCGTTTCGATGGCGAGCGCGATAGCTTCGGCCATCGCGAGTTGCTGCGGACGAAATCGATACGCGGGGAGATTGCGGGCGAGTACGCCCTCGGGACCGAATATCGCGTGCAGATCGGCAGCGGCAGTGCTCAGGTCTGCGCCCCGTTCGCGAAAGTGCGTTCTGCCTTGCCGCGCCTGACGGCCAGGCTAGCGGATGCGGTCACGGTCTACCTGTTTCCTGGCGTTGGCGGAGTTTTTTTTGCGGGCCGTTTGACGATGGGAAGGGGCGCGTCGACAAGTGCGTGTATGGTTTTGATCTGCGCCTCGAATTCGCCGTACGGCTGCACTACTCGCTCTTTGTAAGTTTCGTCAGTTTCGCTTGAGGTGGGCCGGAGCTTGGCCAGGCTTTCCAGCCACGTGTTGTAGAGTTTGCGCACGCTTTGCACCACGTTCGTGTTGCGCGCCTCGCGCAGCGCGGCCTGATAGGGGCGGGCGATGGAAAGCCTGTGCTTATCGATGCAACCGTCGGTCTTCGCGCCGTTGACCCCCTCCTGCGCGCCCGTCAGTCCGAACTCGAGTACCTCGATGCTCTTGATGTGGCGACACATGGTGTAAGTCTGGGGAATTGCCTCGAGGAAGCAGTCGGTGCCGCTGCCCTTCTCCTTCGTAGGGCAAATGTAGGAGTCGACCTTGTCGAGTGCGTGAGCGACGCCAGCGGTCAGGGTTCCAAACATGATTGCGGACAGAGCCGCGAACAATACCGCCAAGGAACGGATCAGCGCGTTGCGCATGGGAGCGATCTCGGATGCGATAGTCAATGCTACGCTGCGCAGGCGGCTGCCTCAAGACACACGGGACAAACGCGGGACACAAGCGGCGACAGGCTGCGACAAGCGGCGCCAAGTTGCGGCGCATGACGGTAAGCGCGATTAGAGCGTCGCGCCACCGGAAACTTCGATGACGGCGCCGTTGATATAGCTCGCTTCATCCGACGCGAGCCAGGCATAGGTGTTTGCGATTTCCTCGGGTTGGCCGAGGCGTCCCATCGGGACGCGGTCTTCCATCATCTTGATGATCTTTGCCGGCATCGTCGCGAGGATCGGGGTGTGTATGAAGCCGGGACAGATCGCGTTGGCGCGGATGCCCTTCTTGCCCAGCTCGCGCGCCCATGTCTTGACCATGCCGATGACGCCGAACTTGGTCGCCGCATAATTCGTCTGGCCGAAGTTGCCGTAAATGCCGACGATCGAAGAGGCGTTGAGGATGCAGCCCGAATTCTGCTCGAGCATGATAGCCACCACGGCCTTGGTGCAGTTGTAGACACCCTTGAGATTGACGTCGATCACCCGGTCGAATTGATCGTCGGTCATTTTCTTGAATTGCGCGTCCTGGACGATGCCCGCGTTGTTGACGAGGGTGTCGATTCGACCCCATTTCGCCATCACTCCTGAGACCATGCTGGCGATGGTTTTCTTGTCGGTAACGTCGATTGAGAAGCTGATGGCTTCGCCGCCCGCGTCGGTGATCAATTTCGCCGTTTCCTCGGCCGACGCAACGTTGATGTCGCAAACTGCGACCCTGGCTCCTTCTTTGGCGAATTTGACTGCGGTCGCCCGTCCGATGCCCTGACCGCCGCCGGTAATGATCGAAACCTTGCCTTTAAGCCGCATGTTCGTTCCGCATTTTCGTCGCTGACCCCCAATCCGCGCAGGGTCGACCGCCCTGTTGCACCGCGGCAAAGTCTACGCGTCTTCGTTGCGACGCACAATATGAAGTCAGGTTGACATGCTCTGGAATCGAGCGCCCGAACTGGGGAGAATAACTACGTATAAACAATATGTTAAATTTTAAGTTCAACTCTTGAGCCGGCGGTGGGAATGCGATCATTGATACAAATTGGTGGTTGGGATTGCGCGATCATATAGGCTCCCAATGCTCGACAACAAGCTGCAAAGAGACCAATCCCCGGTAGCGATGGACTTCGGGACGGTATGCGGCCCTGATGCGCCGCGGCAGGGTTTCGGTTCGATTGAAAAGGATCGCCTCGAACTCCTGGTCACCCAGAGTGAGCGCTAACCTCAAGTGCTTTCCTCCGACCAAGCGCTGCGCGGCCACTCTGAATTCGTTGTCGAAGCTTGGTCGCGGAAATCCCTGGCCCCAGACGCTTGTTTCAAAGTCCTGCGCCAGAGTGAGCGTGAGCTCGTTCGCCGATAGGGCACCGTCGGTTTCGATCCTCTGTTGCAATTGAGCGGCGGTCAGCCATTCGCGCGCGACCCGTTCGAACTCCTCGGTGAAGCGGGCCAGTTCCGCTTCCGGAAGCGAGAGGCCGGCGGCGAAGGCATGACCGCCGAAGCGGCTGATCATCCCCGGCGCGCGCTTGGACACCAGATCCAGCGCGTCGCGCAGATGAAAGCCAGCGATGGAACGCCCGGAGCCGCGAAGCTCGCCGTTTCCGGCTTGCGCAAAAACGATCGTCGGACGGTGATAGCGGTCCTTGAGCCGCGACGCAACGACCCCAACTACGCCTTGATGCCATTCCTGCCGGTAAAGGCAAAGTGTGGACGCCTCGACGTCTACTGGCGCATCGAGCGCGACGAGCGCCTCGTCCTGCATGGTGGCCTCGATGTCACGCCGCTCCCGATTCAGGCGATCGAGCTCCGAGGCCAGGTGCTGCGCACTTGCCCGGTCGTCGGTCACCAGGCAGGCGATGCCGATAGACATGTCCGCGAGCCGCCCGGCGGCATTGATACGCGGGCCCGCGACGAAGCCAAGGTCAAAGGTCGTTGCGGAGCGTGGATCGCGGCCCCCCGCGGCAAACAGTGCAGCTACCCCGGGCTGCATGCGGCCGGCACGGATGCGTCGCAGGCCCTGCTCGACCAGGATGCGGTTCACGCGATCGAGGCGGACGACGTCTGCGACGGTGCCCAGCGCCACGAGATCGAGCAGCGCGGCAAGGTTCGGCTCGGGGGCATTCGCGAAATGCCCCAGGCCGCGCAGTGTCGCGCGCAAGGCGCGCAACAGATAGAACATGACGCCGACGCCCGCCAGATGCTTGCTGGGAAAGTCGCATCCCGGCTGGTTCGGGTTCACGATCCATGCGGTATCGGGCAGCCGATCGCCGGGGAGATGATGATCGGTGATCAGCACGTCGATGCCCCGCGCATGCGCGGCGGCGACGCCTTCGACGCTGGCGATACCGTTGTCGACGGTGATGATCAGTGCCGGCCGCCGCTCGGCCGCGAGGGCGACGATTTCCGGCGTCAGGCCGTAGCCGAATTCGAAGCGGTTCGGCACCAGGAAGTCGACCAGGCCGCCCATCGCCGTCAACCCGCGTATGCCAACCGCGCATGCGGTCGCGCCATCGGCGTCGTAATCGGCGACGATCAGCATCCGTTCGCCGCGCACGATGGCATCGGTCAGGCGTGCGGCCGCGCTGTCGATACCCTTCATGGCAGCCCATGGAGGCAAGCCGGAAAGGCTGAAATCGAGCTCTGCCGCGGAAGAGACGCCGCGCGCCGCATAGACGCGCGCAAGAACCTCGGGTATTCCCGCCGCGCGCAGCTCGGCGACGTTTTCGGGCACGCTGCGACGGAAGATGTTCACGCAACGCCCCTCAGTGCGCGCAGGCAGCGTCAGGCATCCGCTTGAGCCGCGAGCAACGGCGACAAACTTGGCGGTCGCGACCAGCGTCGCCGAAGGCGCTGCATCGCTCCGGTAGCACGAGGCGTGAACGAAAGCGCAGTCCCGGCTCCGGAGAACACCAGCCTTGCGTCGATCTCCCTGTTGTCGAGGGCCCGTTCCAACGGTGCGGCCCAGTCGGAATCGAACGCGGCAAGTTGCTCTTGCAGCGTTGTCGCCTCCAGGCGGTCGAGCCAGACCAGTGCTGACGGTGTCGGCGGCGCTGCGAGGAGCGACGCGAACGAGCCCGGCGCCGGCGCCGCGCCTGCGCCGACGGCGCGGGCGAGGTCACGAAGCAGCGGTGCCTGCGTGAACACGGCTGCTACGGGCGTGGCGGGCCGTGCCACGCGCAGCGTGCCGCCTCCCCACATCCAGACATAGTTGACCGGCAAGCGGCCGCCGCTTTCTCGCGAGCGATTCACCGGGTGCTCGAACAGCAACATCTGCATTTCGCTTTGCCATCGGCGCCACCGCGCCGCGTCGGGCCCGCGAGGGAGATGTGCGATGAGCGGTTTGCCGATCGCCGCATCCGGCGGAGAGGTCTCGAGTTGCTGTGCCGCTGCGAGCGCGACCCACCAATGTCCGGGGCCGCGTTCGACGAACTCCATCCCGTCCGACGCGAAGTGTGCGCGCAAGGTGAAGAGCAACGCAGCGCTTTCGCCCGCGTCGAGATCGCTGACTATGCCGGCAAGGCGCCCTTCGTCCCGGCCGACCTCGAGCGTCACCGGATCGGCGCACAACCAATAGCGGCTGCCGGGATCGATGCCGGCGGCACGCGCAAGCAATGGCGCGACGGGCCAGTCATATTGCTTTGCGACGCCGACGCCGGCGCATGCAATGGCAAGCGGTCCGTCGGGTTCGAGGATGGGGTCTGCGGCGGTCGACAGCAGGCGCGCGAGGGCAGGGGCTTCGACGGCGGCAAGCGCGGCCGGCGCGGTGTCGAGCAGGTTCGGGAGGACCAGCGTAAGTTGCATCGATGCGGGACGGCGCTCGAGACGAGTCTAGCACGCGCTAGAGCACGCTCGTCGCTTGTGGCACACTGGCGCGCCGCCACTCAGAGATTCCGTTGACGCCCTACGAAATATTTGTCGGCCTGCGCTATACCCGGGCCCGCCGCGGGTCCGGCCGCAACGGTTTTGTGTCGTTCATCGCATTCACCTCCATGGCCGGGATTGCGCTCGGCGTCGCGGCGCTGATTGTCGTGCTGTCGGTCATGAATGGATTCCAGGATGAATTGCGCAACCGGATTCTTTCGGTCGCTTCGCACATCGAAGTCCGCGCGCTGAGCGGCAACATGGAAAATTGGGAGGCCGTCGCCCGAATTGCGCAGGCCAATCCGCGGGTGAGAGCCGAGGCGCCCTACGTGCTCGGCCAGGCGATGTTATCCGCGGGGGACTCTAATCGCGGAGCGTTGATTCGCGGTGTCGATCCGGCGCTCGAAGACACCGTCGCCGACATTGGAACGCACATGCGCAGCGGCTCGCTGTCGGCACTCAAGGCAGGCGAGTTCGGCATCGTGCTCGGCGCCGAGCTTGCGCGCGGGCTGGGGGTGCGCACCGGCGACTCGGTGATCGTCATCATCCCGCAGGGCACGGTGACGCCGGCGGGCACGCTGCCCCGAGTCAAGAGCTTCCACATCGTGGGCGTGTTCGAAGTCGGCATGTTCGAATTCGACAACGGGCTCGCCCTGATCCAGCTCGCGGACGCCCAGAAGCTTTATCGCATGGGCGACGCGGTCAGCGGCGTCCGGCTAAAGCTCGACGATCTTTTCGCCGCGCCCATGGTGGCGCGCGAATTAATGGCCACGGTGCCGATCGATACCGAGGTCCGCGACTGGACGTTGAATCATGCGAATTTTTTCCGCGCGGTGGCCATCGAGAAGCGGGTCATGTTCATCATCCTGACGCTGATCGTGGCGGTGGCGGCGTTCAATATCGTCTCCGCCCAGGTGATGGTGGTGACCGACAAGCAGGCCGACATCGCCATCCTGCGCACCTTGGGCGCGTCGCCGCGAAGCATACTTGCGATCTTCATCATTCAGGGAGCGCTGATCGGAATTGTCGGCACGCTTATCGGAGTCGTCGGCGGCATCGCGCTGGCGCTCAACATCGGAATCGTCGTTCCGGCAATCGAGCGCACGTTCGGCATTCAGTTTCTCGACAAGAGTGTCTACTACATCAGCGAGCTGCCGTCCGACCTGCAGCGCGGCGACATCACCATGATCGCGCTGATCGCGCTGGCGCTCGCGCTGCTGGCGACCCTGTATCCGAGCTGGCGCGCGGCAAAAGTCAATCCGGCGGAGGCATTGCGTTATGAATGACGCAGCCGCGCCGGTGGTCGAATGCCGTGCGCTAACCAAGACGTATCGGGGCGGGCCGCTCGACGTGCCGGTGCTCCTCGGGATCGACCTTGCGGTCGAGCGCGGCGAGAGGGTTGCGATCGTTGGCGCGTCGGGATCGGGCAAGAGCACGCTCTTGCATCTGCTGGGCGGACTCGATGCGCCCACCGGTGGAGAGGTACGTGTCCAGGGTGCGCCGATGGCGAGTCTCTCCGATGCCGAGCGTGGCCGCGTGCGCAATCGCGCGCTGGGCTTCATTTACCAGTTCCATCACCTGCTGCCTGAGTTCTCGGCGCTGGAAAACGTCGCCATGCCGCTGCTCATCCGGCGCGAAGACAAGCGGCGCGCGCATGCCGACGCCGCAGCGATGCTGGAACGGGTGGGGCTCACGCCGCGCGCCCTGCACCGTCCGAGCGAGCTCTCCGGAGGCGAGCGCCAGCGCGTCGCCCTGGCGCGCGCGCTGGTCACCGCGCCGGCATGCGTGCTGGCCGACGAGCCGACCGGCAATCTCGATCGTCGTACAGCGGGCCAGGTCTTCGATCTGATGCTCGAGCTCAACCGCAGCGTCGGCACCAGCCTGGTCATCGTCACTCACGATGCCGACCTTGCAGCGCGGACCGACCGCACCTTGCATCTGGTCGATGGTCTCCTCGCGTAGGAGCGTTCGGCCCTACATCACCAACGCCGGCTCGTCCATGGCCGCGACCTGCTCGCGCAATTCGAGAATACGGTCCTGCCAGTAGCGTTGGGTGTTGAACCACGGGAATGCCGCAGGAAAAGCGGGGTCGTCCCAACGCCGCGCCAGCCACGCCGAGTAGTGAATCAGCCGCAGCGTGCGCAAGGCCTCGATCAGCCACAGCTCGCGGTCGTCAAAATCCTGAAAGTCTTCGTAACCGCTGACGATCGCACGCAACTGCCGCTGCATGTCGCCACGATCGCCGGAAAGCAGCATCCACAAGTCCTGCATGGCGGGTCCCATCCGCGCATCGTCGAAATCGACGAAGTGCGGCCCGGCATCGGTCCAGAGCACGTTTCCCGCGTGACAATCGCCGTGAAGGCGTATGTTCTGCACCGCGCCCGCGCGCTCGAAGCAGCGCCGGATGCCGTCCAGCGCCAGCGCCACGACGCTTTTCCACGCGTCGGCGATGTCGGCCGGGATGAAATCGTGCGCCAGCAGCCAGTCGCGCGGCTCTTCGCCGAAGCTTGTCATATCGAGTGTGGGCCGCGCCGCAAACGGTGCGACCGCACCGACGCGATGGATGCGCCCGATAAAGCGACCCATCCATTCCAGCGTCGACGGATCCTCGAGCTCGGGCGCGCGTCCGCTGCAGCGCGGATAGACCGCAAAGCGAAAGTCGCGAAACGACGCGATGGTGCCGTTCCCGGCCAGTCGAATCGGTGCAACGACAGGTATTTCGAGCTCGGCCAGATCCGCTACGAACGCGTGCTCCTCGGCGATTTGCGCGTCGCTCCATCGAAGCGGCCGATAGAACTTGGCGACGACCGACGACGCGCCCGTGGGCAAGCCGGCTGCCGGCGCGCGGTCATCGAGCCACACCTGGTAGACGCGATTCTCGTAGCTGTTGAGCACCAGCAGGCGACCATCGCCGGAAAGACCAACGCTCGACATTGCGTCGAGTACGCAGTCGGGCGTCAGCTCGGCGTACGGTGGCTCTCGCTTCGCGTCCATCCGGGCATTGTACTGACAGCACGCGGGCGCCTCGGTAAGCTTCCTGACAAGGCGGCGCTAGTACTCGACCGGAATCGGATCGAGGCTGCGCCACAGGTACCAGGTTGCGACCGAGCGCCACGGGCGCCAAAGGTCGGCAACGGCAAACAGAGCCTCGCGCGGCAGCCGCTCGCCGTCGTTGAAATGAATCGCTATCGCGCGCTGCAGGCCGATATCGTCGACAGGCAGCACGTCGGCTCGAAGCTCGTGAAAGATGAGGAACATTTCCGCCGTCCAGCGCCCGATACCTTTGACGTCGACCAGCGCCTCGATCAGCGCCTCGTCGTCGAGTCCTTTCCATCGTTTCGGGTCAAGGTGCCCGGACGTGAAGTGAGCTGCCAGGTCAGTCAGATACTCGGCCTTGCGCTGCGACAGGCCGCAACGCCGAAGCGCGAATAGCTCCGCGGTCGCGACGGTCGATGGCGCCAGGCGAGGAAATGGCCGCACCGGCGCACGCGAGACCAACGCCACAAAGCGTCCCCAGATGGCATCGGCGGCCTTGACCGAGATCTGCTGCCCGACGATGGCCCGCGCCAGCGTCGTGAAAGGATCGCTGCGCCGTTTCAGATGAATATCGGGGTAGGAACGGATGAGGCGCTTCAATACCCGGTCGCGCCGCGCAAGCGCGGCGGTCGCCTCGTTCCAGTAAGCGGGTCTGGTCATGATGGTGGGAGCGCGGGCGATTGGCGGAACAAAGCGGTCCGCCGGTCGGCCGCGCGCCGCTGGGAAGCATGGTCGTGCGGCCAAGGAGGACGGGAAATGGTAGATTACACGCCGTTCAATTTCAGACACGATCCAATGCTCGCCCATCGAACCGTCTTCGCTCGCGGCATCGCCGGATTGTGCTGTTGTTCCCTCGTTTCCGCGCTGACGCTTGCGCGTGCTGCGGATTCGAACAAGGTTTTGCGCGTCGCTTTCGAGATCGAGGAAACGGGCTTCGATCCGGTCAGAGTGACAGACAATTATTCGAGTCAGATCATGGAGCAGGTGTTCGAGACCCTGCTCACGTACGACTATCTGGCGCGGCCCGCGAAGCTCGTTGCGAAGACTGCGGAGTCGCTGCCGGACGTCGGCGACAAGGGCAAGACGTATCTGTTTCACGTCCGCAAGGGCATCTACTTTCATCCCGACCCCGCGTTCAAGGGCAAACGCCGCGAGCTGACCGCCGCGGACTACGCTTATTCGATCAAGCGGTTCATGGATCCGAAGAACCGCTCCCCGTGGCGCTTTCTCATCGACGGAAAAATCATCGGCCTCGATGAATTGTCTGCAAAGGCCGTCAAGTCGGGCCGGTTCGACTACGACGCGGCGGTTCCCGGACTCGAGCTGGTCGATCGTTACACACTGCGCTTCCACCTCACGGAGACCGACTACAACTTCGCGTACATCATGGCGATGCCCGCCATGTCGGCGGTCGCGCGCGAGGTGATCGAGATGTATGCCGACGATACCAACGCACATCCGATCGGGACGGGACCCTACATCCTGACCACTTGGGTACGGAAATCCAAGATGATCCTCGATGCGAACCCGGACTATCGCGAGGTCATCTGGGACTTCGCCGGCTCCGACGACCCGCGCGACATGGCCGCGGTCGCGGCCATGAAAGGCAAGCGCATACCGCAAATCGGCCGCGTCGAGATCAGCGTCATCTCCGAGGAGCAATCGCGCTGGCTCGCTTTCCAGAACGGCCAGATCGACTATATCGACCGTTTCGGATCTTTCGCTCCGATCGCGATTCCCCAGAACAAGCTCGCGCCCGATCTCGTGGCGCGCGGTATCACGCTGGATCGAAGCGTCGAGACCGAAATGACGTATTACGCCTTCAACATCGAAGACCCGGCGATCGGCGGCATGAGCAAGGCAAAGATCGCGCTCCGGCGCGCCATGAACATGGCCTACGACATCAACCAGGAAATTGGCGTCATCCGCAAGAATCAGGCAAAGGCGCTGCAGAGTCCGGTGCCGCCGGGGGTGGTGGGGTACGACCCGCAGTATCGGAGCATCTCTCGCTACGATCCGGCGCTCGCCAACAAGCTGCTCGACTATTTTGGCTACAAACGCGGTGCTGACGGCTTCCGTGACAATCCCGATGGGTCGCGTCTAACCATTGTGCTCACCTCCGAGCCCCTTGCGATCAGCCGCGAGTACGACGAGCTGTGGAAAAAATCGCTCGACGTCATCGGGCTAAGATTCGAAAGCCGCAAAAGCCCGTTTTCGGACAACATCAAGGCCGCGGAAGCCTGCCAGCTCGCGATGTGGGGCTCGGCATGGCACTCGGACTATCCCGATGGCGAGAACTTCATGCAGCTTTTTTACGGGCCGAACACGCATCAGAGTAATCATGCGTGCTATCGCTCTCCGGCGTTCGACAAGCTCTACGACCAGATCAAGAGCACTCCGAATTCTCCGGAGCGTGATCGGATGTTCGACTTGATGACGCGCCAGCTGGAAGTCGACGGGGTGATGCACTTGGGCGTCACGCGATATCGCAACGTGCTTGTGTCACCGAGGATCAAAGGCTATCGCTACCATCCGATCATGACCGCGGTATTCGAGTATCTGGACATCGAACCCGATGCGCGGCCGAACTGATCGGGCCGCGCCGTGATTCGGCTTGCGGCGGCCGCAATCTGCGCCGCGCTGGCAATCACTACTCCGGCACAGGCCGCCGATCTCGACAAGGTGCTCCACTGGGAATTCCGCGCCGCGGAAACCGGCTTCGATCCGGGTAAGGTCACCGATTACTATTCCAACACGGTCATCGAGGCGATATTCGAGCGCCTGCTGACCTACGACTATCTTGCGCGGCCCTCTAAGCTGGTGCCCGAAGCCGCCGAAGGCATGCCGCAGATCAGCGACAACGGCAAGACGTACCTGTTTCGCATCCGTAAGGGCACCTATTTCGCGCCCGATCCCGCGTTCAAGGGCGCAAAGCGCGAATTGACCGCCGAGGACGTCGCCTACAGTATCAAGCGGCACATGGATCCGAAAAACCGTTCCTACTGGCAATGGCTGGTGGACGGCAAGATCGTGGGTCTGGACGAGCTCGCGCAGAAGGCGAAGGCGGGCGCGTCGGCACTCGATTACGACGCCAGGATTCCGGGCCTCGAAGTCGTCGACCGGTACACGCTCAGAATCCGGCTGACGCGCACCGACTACAACTTCGCCTACATTCTCGCAATGCCGGCGATGTCGATCGTGGCGCGCGAGGTGATCGACACCTACGCCGAAGACACCAACGCGCATCCGGTAGGCACCGGGCCATACGTGCTGACCCGATGGGTGCGCGGGTCGAAGATTTCGCTCGAAGCCAATCCCAGTTATCACGGCTTCGTCTGGTCGTTCCTGCCGGGTATTGACCCGCGTGATAGGGAAATCGTCGCCACGATGAAGGGCAGAAAAATGCCGGTCATCGGGAGGATCGAGATCAGCGTCATCGAGGAAGAGCAATCGCGCTGGCTCGCTTTTCAGCGCGGCGAGCTGGACATTCTTCTTCTCCCAGGCACCTTCGCCCCGGTGGCGATGCCGGCCAACAAGCTCTCGCCCGAACTTGCTCGGCGCGGCGTGACGATCAATCAGTTGATCGATCCGGAGATCACCTACACGTTTTTCAATATGCGCGACCCGGTGCTCGGCGGTTTTGCCAAAGAAAAAATCGCGCTGCGGCGGGCCATCGTGATGGCGTACGACACCGCGGAAGAAATTCGCGTCGTGCGCAAGGATCAGGCGGTCGAAGTTCAGTCGCCGATCCCGCAAGGCGTGGCGGGGTTCGACCCGAAGTATAAGAGCAGCATCGCGTTCGACCCGGCGGCGGCGAACGCGTTGCTGGACAAGTTCGGCTACCGCCGTGGCTCCGACGGATTCAGGACCCTCCCCGACGGTGCGCCCCTGGCGATCAAGCGCTGGTCGCGATCCGGCGACAGCGAGGCGCGCGAGCTCGACGATCTTTGGTTGAAATCGCTGACGCGCATTGGATTGCGGATGGAAACGGTGACGACCAAGTTCGCCGACCTGCTGAAGTTGGCGCGCCAGTGCCAGCCGATGATGGCGAGCGCGGCGTGGATCGCCGACTATCCGGATGCCGACAATTTCATGCAGCTTCTGTCGAGCGCCAACGTGGGACAGAGCAACTACGCTTGCTATAGCTCGCCGGAATTCGACCGCTTGTATCTTGCGGCGCGGCAGTTGCCTGACTCGGCGGAGCGCAATGCGATCTACCGGGAGATGAACCGGCGCCTGGAGGCGGACACCGTGTGGAAGCTTGGCGTGTCGCGCCTGCGCACGATGCTGATCCAGCCAACGGTCAAGGCGTACAAGAAGCATCCGATCCTGCACGCTGAATGGGCGTACATCGACGTGGAGCCGCAGCGATGACCACCTCTTCCGAACGCAGCGCGCGGAGCGCGCCTCGCGCCGGTGTACCATCGCGCCTTTGCTCCGGGTCCGATATCGTGCGACAGGCAAGGTTCAACGCTGCTCGTCTCACCGTGGCTATCGCGCTGATGTGCGCGTGCGCCTGGGCCTGCGCCGCGGCGGATCCGGGCAAGGTGCTTCGCGTCGAGTTCTATGTCGCGGAAACCGGCTTCGATCCGGTCAAGGTCCAGGATTACTACTCGCAAACCATCTGCGAGGCGGTATTCGAGCCGCTGATGACTTACGACTATCTGGCGCGTCCGGCGAAGATCGTTCCGCGCGCCGCGGAATCGATGCCGACGATAAGCGATCAGGCAAAGACCTACGTATTCAAGATCCGTAAGGGGATTTACTTCTCGGCGGACCCGGCGTTCAACGGCAAAAAGCGTGAGCTGACCGCCGAAGACTACATCTACACGATCAAGCGTTTCAAGGACCCTGCCAACAAGTCGCCGTACGAAAGCTTCATGGATGGTGTTGTCGGGCTCGATGCACTCAAGAAAGAAGCCGAAAAGACCGGCAAGATGAATTACGACACCAAGGTCGAAGGGCTGCAGGCGCTGGACCGATATACGCTGCAGGTCAAGCTCAAGGAGACCGACTACAACTTTGCCTACCTCATGGCCATGCCGAATTGGGGCGCGGTTGCGCGCGAGGTCATCGAGGCCTACGCCGACGACACCAACGGGCATCCGGTCGGAACGGGCCCTTATCTGCTCAAGGAGTGGAAGCGCTCGAACAAGATCGTCCTCGAAGCCAACCCTGAATTTCGCGGTGTCGAATGGCAGTTCGAAGCCGGCAGCGATCCCCGAAATAAGGAGATCGTGGCGGCCATGAAAGGCAAGATTTCGCCCCGGATCGGGCGGGTCGAGATCAGCATCATCGAAGAGCAGCAGGCGTCCTGGCTAGCGTTTCAAAAGGACGAGCTGGATATCCTGTACATGCGCGAGCAGTTTTCACAGGTCGCATTGCCTGACAACAAGGTCAGCCCGGAATTGGTCAAGCAGGGCGTGACCTTGAGTCGCATTGTCGATCCCGACATCAACTACACCTACATGAACACCACCGATCCGGAATTCGGCGGCTTCAGCAAGGAAAAGATCGCCTTGCGGCGGGCGATACTGATGACATTCGATAACGCCGAGCTGATCCGCGTGATTCGCAAGAACCAGGCAATCGAGGCGCAGTATCCGATTCCTCCTGATATCGTAGGGCACGATGCCTCGTACCGGACCAGCATTCCGTACGATCCCACGCTGGCGAACAAGCTCCTCGACTATTTTGGCTTCAAGAAAGGCAGCGACGGCTATCGCGTCTGGCCCGGCGGGAAACCTCTGATTTGGCGATACTCCTCGACGCCGACCTCGCGCGACCGCGAATTCGACGAGCTTTGGCAGAAGTCGGTGGAAAAGATCGGCATCCGCATTCTCGTCGACAAGAACAAGTTCCCGGAAGAGCTCAAGCAGGAGCGCGCGTGCCAGCTCCTGTCGCGGACCGCTTCGTGGATCGCAGATTACCCCGACGGCGACGATTTCATGCAGCTCTTCTACGGGCCCAACAGCCATCAGAATAACAACTCCTGCTTCCAGATGGCGGCGTGGGACCGTATCTACGAAAAGACGCGTGCGATGCCGGCGTCGCCCGAGCGCAATCAGCTCTATCGCCAGCTATGGCGCATGGTCGAGGTCAACGGCGTGATGAAGCTTCACGATTCGCGGGTCCGTAACATGCTCGTCCAGCCCGCGGTGGTGGGTTACCGCAAGCATCCCATCCTGCTCGCGGACTGGATTTATGCAGACATCGACAACAGCAGGAAATTGCATTGAACATTGCGGGAACGCAATCCAGAGAGTGGCAACCCAAATGAAAAGGACCCGCCTGATTACCCTATGCTTTCTCGCATTGCTGCCCGGGCCCGCGCTCGCTGCGTTCGCGGAGCGGGCCACCGTGCCGGCCTACGATGAAGAGACGCTTGCCATGGCCTGTACCGTTGCTCTCACGCGCGCACAGGCGATGGTCAACGCGCTGCAAGCGGTTTCCATGGCGCGCGTTGCGGCCACCGATATGCTCGGACGCTGGGACCGTTTGCGCAGCGCCACGCAGGATATCGAGGGGCCGGCACAGTTGCTTGCCAACGTCTCACCCGACGAAAAGACGCGTGCGGCCGGCGAGGATTGCGAGCAGAAGATCAATAGCTTCGACACCGCGCTGCTGCAAAACGAACGGCTATACGCCCGAATCAAAACGACCTCGCCCCGCGGCGCTGCGGCGATCAAGATGCGCAAGGATATCCTCGACGCATTCGACGATACGGGCGTTGCGCTGCCTGCCGAAAAGCGCGCCCGGATGAGCGCGATCCTGGACCGGCTCGAGACTATTCGCCAGGAGTTCGGGCGCAACATTCGCAACAACAAGACCCGGGTTACATTCACCGCCGACGAAGTCAAGGGCCTGCCGCAGACCTATCTCGATAAGGCTCAGCGCGACGAAAAGGGCAATTTTCTGCTCGGTTTCGAGTATCCGGAGTACGTACCCTTCATGGCCAATGCCGAGAGCGAAGATGCGCGGCGCCGTTATCAGTTCGCGTACAACAATCGCGGCACGCCCCGAAACATCGAGCTCCTGACCGAAGTCATGCAGCTGCGGCGCGAGATGGCGGGGCTCTTCGGGCTTTCGAGCTATGCGCAATTCGCGACGCGGCGGAGAATGGTCGGCGATCCGCAGACTGTTGAGAAGTTCCTGGGCGAGGTCAAGGGCGCGGTGCGCGACGTCGAGCGCAGGGAGGTGGCGGAACTGACGGCGTTCAAGGCCGAACTGCAGAGGAAAAAGCCGGACGAAGTGACGCTCAATCGCTGGGACGTCGATTTCTATCAGGACAAGCTCAGGAAAGCGCGGTACAGCATCGACCAAGAAGCCTTGCGTAAATACTTCCCGACGGATGCGAGCTTCAAGTGGGTCATGGCGGTGTCGAGCCGTCTCTACGGCGTGCGCTTCGTGCCGGTCAAGGTGCCGGTCTGGCACGAGGACGTGCAGTATTTCGACGTCGTGGACGATTCAGGTGGAAATAGCGGCGGCAAGATCATTGGCGGCATCTATCTCGATCCCTTTCCCCGGCCGGCCAAATACAGCCACGCGGCGGCATTCGGCATCCGCTCTTCAGGGCGGCTCGCGCATCGCACGCCGATCAGCGTGCTGGTCACCAATTTCAACCGCACTGGGCTCGATCACGACGAGCTCGAAACGCTGGTGCACGAATTCGGTCACGTCATGCACGGCGTCCTCTCCAATACCGAATACGCGTCGCAGGGCGGCACCAGCGTCGAGCGCGATTTCGTCGAAGCTCCGTCACAAATGTACGAGGAATGGGCGCGCCGCAAGGAATCGCTGTCGCTGTTGACGCAGTTCTGCAGCCCCACCTGTCCTGCGGTGGACGATGATCTGCTCGGGCGGCTGTCCACCGCGCGCCTCTATGGCGCCGGGCTGCGCTATTCGCGGCAGCATCTTTATGCGGCTTACGATATGGCGACCAGCGGTGCGACGAGTATCGAACCGCTCGCGCTATGGGATACGATGGAAGGCGAGACTCTGCTGGGCCACGTTGCAGGCACGCAGTTTCCGGGCGCCTTCGAGCACATCATCAGCGGCTATGCGGCGGGCTACTATGGTTACATGTGGTCGGAAGTGCTCGCGCTCGACATGTTGTCGGGATACAGGGACAACTTGATGGACCCCGCGGTCGGGCGTCGATTTCGGCGCACGATATTGGCGCAGGGCAGCCAGAAGCCGGCGGCGCAGATGGTTCGCGAGTTCCTCGGACGCGAACCATCCAACGCCGCGTTTCTGGCCGAGATCACGGGCACGCGGACCGCTGCCGCGTCGTCACGCTGAGGTCCGGGCTCACCCCACGCCGGCGCAGCAGAACAGGAGAAGAAAATGACAGCCTATATCATCAGGCGGCTGTGGCAGATGATCCCGACCCTGCTTGGCGTGATTCTGCTGGTATTCATTCTTTTCAACTGGGTCGGCGGCGATCCGGCATACGTGCTCGCTGGGAAGATTTCCAGCGCCGAGCAGATCGAAAACATCCGCCGGCAGCTTGGTGTCGATCAGCCTTGGTTCGTGCAGCTTTGGATTTTCATCAAGCAGGTGCTTACCGGCGACTTCGGCGCGAGCTGGAGCACCAATGAGACGGTTTCGCACATCATGGCGACGCGTCTCGGCCCGTCGCTGACCGTGCTGGTCCCGCTGTTGATCATCAGCACGGTCGTCGCGATCGGCCTGGCGCTGGGTGTCGCTTACGTGAGAGGCTCGCTGACCGATCGCGCGGTGATGATCGTCTGCACCGTCGGCCTGTCGATCTCGATTCTCGTCTACATCATCGTCTTCCAGTACTTCTTCGCCTATAAGCTCGGCTGGTTCCCGGTGCAAGGCTGGGGCGACAGCTTCTGGCAAAACCTCGTTGTCTACGCGTCGCTGCCCATTCTCATCGGGCTTGTCGTCAGCATCGCGCCCGACCTGCGGCTGTTCCGCACCTTCGTGCTCGACGAGATCAACCAGGACTACGTTCGTACGGCGCGCGCCAAGGGATTGTCCGAAAACCGGATCATGTGGGTGCACGTGCTGCGCAACGCTTCGATTCCAATCATCACTCATGTCATGGCGCAGCTTCCGGGATTGCTCATCGGCGCTTTTCTGATCGAGCGCTTTTTCTCGATTCCGGGCATCGGTCGCGAAGTGATCCTCGCGGTCGAGCGGAGCGACTTTCCGGTGATCAAGGCGATTACCGTATACGTTGCCGTTGCCACGATGATCTTCACGCTGCTCGCCGATCTGATGTACAAGGCCGCCGATCCGCGCGTGCAGTTGAAGTAGGAGGCTGACGATGCCCTACGACGTGCCGCACGCCGTTTCCCCGGGTCTCTGGGCGCTCGCCTGGCGACGCCTCAGGGCCGATGGGCTGGCGATGCTCTCACTCGCCATCGTCGCCGCGTTTCTATTGCTGATGGTGCTTTCCGGCACCGGGCTGATCGCGAAAGACTGGTCCAAGGAAGTCGGCGTCAACTACGCACCGCCATCGTTCGTCGGTGCCGACGTCGAGGCTCCCGGCAGCTCAGCCGCACCATCCAATTCATTGCCGAGCGGCGCCGAAAGCGACGCGCCAACCGAGCTGCCGGTCGAGGATCCTCTGGCCGAGGCGCTGGCCGCCATTCGTGGGGAAACGCAGAAATCCGATACCAGCGGCTTACCTGCCGCCGACTCGGCGAATGTCGATCCCCTGGCCGACGTCATGGCCGATATTCGCGCCAAGGGCTCTAAGGCGGAAGCGGTCGAAGCGCGCGCGCCAACGCTTCCGTTCGGCGGCGACAAATGGGGCCGGGACGTGCTGAAGAAAGTCGTCAAGGGCTCGGAGACCTCGATCTTCGTGGGACTGGCCGCGGCGGTCGTGGCAACGTTTCTCGGCACCTTGTTCGGTGCGATCGCCGGCTACTATGGCCGCTGGCTCGACGACATATTCAACTGGTTCTACAGCGTTTTTACTGCGATACCGTATCTGCTGCTGATCCTCGCCGTCGCCGCGGTGCTGCAGCAGAAAGGAACGCTCACCATCATCCTGATTCTCGGGCTTACCGGATGGACCGGCTGCTTCCGGCTGATCCGGGGCGAATATCTGAAGCACAAGGGCCGCGAATACGTCCAGGCGGCGGACGCGATCGGCGCGTCGAACGCGCGGCGGATGTTCGTCCACATCTTTCCGAACATCAGCCATGTGGTGCTGGTGCAGCTTTCGATATTGGTGGTTGCCTTCATCAAGTCCGAAGTCATCCTCTCCTTCCTGGGTTTCGGTGTTCCGGTTGACGTGGTGTCCTGGGGATCGATGCTCAACGAGGCGCAAAACGAGCTGATCCTGGGCAAGTGGTGGCAGCTCGCGGCAGCGGGAACGGCGATGGCTTTGCTCGTTACCGCGTTCAGCCTGTTCACCGACGCGCTACGCGACGCGCTCGATCCGAAGTTGAAGTGATGCAAATGCGGACGCAAAAGCGGACGTCGGCGCGAACGCGCAGCATCCTCCGGGCCTGAGCACAGCGAAAGATCTCCACCACACAATGGAAACTCTCCTTTCGGTCCGCAGTCTGCGGGTCAACTTCCGCCTGGACAAGGACACGAACTTCGAAGCGGTGAAGGGCATCAGCTTCGACATTCCGAACAACGCTACGGTCGCTTTGGTTGGCGAATCGGGTAGCGGCAAGTCGGTCACGTCGCTTTCGATCCTCGGACTGCTCCCCAAGGAAAATGCGACCGTTCTGCCCGGCAGCGAGATTCTGTACGGCGGTCGCAACTTGGTCGAGCTGGATCAGGGCGAGCTGCGCCGGCTGCGCGGCGCCGACATCTCGATGATCTTCCAGGAGCCGATGACGTCGTTGAACCCGGTGTTCACGGTCGGCTTTCAGTTGACCGAGGTATTGCGTCTGCATCTCGGCCTCTCCCCGTCCGATGCCAGAAAGCGCGCGATCGCCTTGCTTGCCGAAGTCGGCATTCCGGACCCCGACTTCAAGATCAACGCCTATCCGTCGCAGATGTCCGGCGGACAGCAGCAGCGGGTGATGATCGCGATGGCGATTGCCTGCGAGCCCAAACTGCTCATCGCCGACGAGCCGACGACTGCCCTCGACGTTACCATCCAGAAGCAGATCCTCGACCTGATCCACGACTTGCAGAAGCGGCGTCAGATGTCGGTGCTGTTCATCACCCATGATCTCGCCGTCGTGGGCGAAATCGCCGATTACGTGGTGGTCATGCGCAACGGCGAGATCCGCGAGCAGGGTCCCGCCAAGGCGGTGTTCGAGAATCCGCAAGACGCCTATACCAAGGCGCTGTTGCTATGCCGGCCACGACTCGACCGGCGACCGGTTCGGCTACCGGTCATCGAGGATTTCATGACCGGCGACGGCCAGGCCATGCATCTCAACGAACGCAAGCGCGGCATCGATGCCGCCGACCCGATCATCCTCGACGTTCGCCATCTGGGAAAAGACTTCTACTCGCGCGAAGGCGTGTTCGGACGGCGGAAGTTCGAGGCGGTCAAGGATGTTTCGTTCAAGCTGCCGAAAGGCAAGACGCTGGGCCTGGTCGGCGAATCGGGCTCGGGCAAAACCACCGTCGGCCTGACGTTGATGCGGCTGCACGAGGCGTCAGCTGGCGAGGCCTTGTTCGAGGGCAAGGACATTCTTTCGATGTCGCCGCGGCAGTTCATGGATTACAAACGCCGGATCCAGATCATTTTTCAGAATCCGTACGCGTCGTTGAACCCGCGCATGATCGTCGGCCAGACCCTGACCGAGCCGATGACCATTCACGGCATTGGCGCCTCGGCGCAGGAGCGGACCAATCTGGCATTCGAATTGCTGCACAAGGTGGGATTGCCCGAGGTCTCGTTCTACAAATATCCGCACGAATTTTCCGGCGGCCAGCGCCAGCGCATCGCGATTGCGCGCTGTCTGACGCTCAAGCCGGACATTCTGATCTGCGACGAGTCGGTGTCGGCGCTCGATGTTTCGGTGCAGGCGCAGGTGCTGAATCTGCTCTCAGACCTGCAGGACGAATATCACCTGTCGTACATTTTCATTTCGCACGATCTCGCGGTCGTCAAATACATTTCCGACGAGATCATGGTCATGAATCAGGGAGCGATCGTCGAGATCGCCAACTCCGACGATATCTACCGGAATCCCAAGCAGCCTTATACGCAGAAACTGCTTTCGGCAATTCCCAAGGGCTGGCACCATGGCAACTGAGCGGAAACTGATGGGGGGCCGAAGCTCCTGCTATGGGTTTTCGCGCCGCTCGTGAAAGTTACAGCGTGAACGCCATCTCACTCACGACCGCGCCGGGTAGCCGCATGCTGCCCACGTTACGCGAACGGTAACTGTTGGCGTCCACCATCAGCTCGCGCTCGGACGTCAGACCGACCAGGCGATCGCCGAGCAGCCGGAAGAGGCTATCGTCGAAGCGCATAACATTGACCGGCGCGACGATTTTGCCGTGCTCGACCCAGAACGATGCGAAGCGGGTCATGCCGGTCATGCGGCACGCCGGCCGGTCGGAGAAATTCAGGTACCAGAGATTGCCGAT
>JADGRP010000240.1 GCA_017880805.1 Burkholderiales bacterium | reverse complement strand
TTCATGACCCTGACTTACACCCGCAGCGGCGACCACAACGCGCTCGCGGCGAGTTTTTTCATCGTCTTGCCGGCGCAGTATTTTTTCGTCTACATCGAGTGGTACGGTCTGTATTCGATTTTCATTCCCGTCTATGCTTTCCTGATGCTGCCGATCCTGGAAGTCACTGCCGGCGACACCAAGCGCTTTCTCGAGCGCGCGGCCAAGATGCAATGGGGCCTGATGGTCTGCGTATTCTGCATCTCGCACGTCCCCGCCCTGCTCACGCTAGATATTCCGGGTTACGAAGGCCGCAACATGCTGCTCCTCGTCTTTCTGGTGCTGGTCGTGCAGTCGAGCGACGTGCTGCAATACGTCTGGGGCAAGCTCTTCGGCAAGCACAAGGTCGCTCCTGACGTTTCGCCGTCGAAAACGATCGAGGGTCTGGTCGGTGGTGTCTTGAGCGCGACCGCGCTTGGCGCCGCGTTATGGTGGATCACGCCGTTCACGGTGTGGCAGGCCGCGTTGATGGCGTTCGCCATCAACGTGATGGGCTTCCTCGGCGGCCTGGTGATGTCGGCGATCAAGCGCGATCGCGGCGTCAAGGACTGGGGGCACATGATCGAGGGGCATGGCGGCATGCTCGATCGGCTCGACTCGGTGGTGTTCGCCGCCCCGGTCTTCTTCCACGCGACACGCTACTGGTGGACCTGATCGTCCTCTATGGAGGCGGCCCGCGGCCTCGATCGAAAGCCGCTATGCCGCCCAATCGAGGATGATCTTGCCGCTCTGACCCGAGAGCATGGTCGCAAATGCGGTTTCGAATTCTTCGGCCGCATAGTGATGAGTGATGATCGGCGACAAGTCGAGACCGCTCTGAATCATCGCCACCATTTTGTACCAGGTTTCGAACATCTCGCGCCCGTACACGCCCTTGATCTCGAGCCCCTTGAATATGACCTGGTTCCAGTCGATCGCCATGTGCGCCGGCGGAATGCCGAGCAACGCGACCTTGCCGCCATGATTCATATGCAACAGGAGGCTCTCGAACGCTTGCGGCGCACCGGACATCTCCATCCCGACGTCGAACCCTTCGGTCATGCCCAGATCGTCCATGACGTCTTGCAGCTTCTCGCGCCCGACATTGACCGCGCGAGTCGCGCCCATGCGCCGCGCGAGATCGAGCCGGTAGTCGTTAACGTCGGTGATCACGACGTAGCGCGCGCCGACGTGGCGCGCGATCGCCGCCGCCATGATGCCAATCGGACCGGCGCCGGTGATCAGAACGTCCTCGCCAACCAGATTGAACGACAGCGCCGTATGCGTTGCGTTGCCGAAGGGATCGAAGATCGACGCCAGATCATCCGAAATATCGTCGGGAATCTTGAATGCATTGAAGGCCGGGATCACAAGATACTCGGCGAAGGCACCCTCGCGGTTGACGCCGACGCCAACGGTGTTTCGACACAGATGCCGCCGTCCCGCGCGGCAATTGCGACAAAAGCCGCAGGTGATGTGCCCTTCGCCGGAAACGCGGTCGCCGATCTTGAATCCGCGCACCTCCTGTCCCATTTCCACAATCCGCCCGACGTATTCGTGGCCGACGTGCATCGGCACTGGAATCGTCTTCTGCGCCCACTCGTCCCATTTCCAGATGTGCACGTCAGTGCCGCAGATGGCGGTCTTGCGCACACGAATAAGGACGTCGTTGTGCCCGACTTCGGGTTTGTTCACCTGGACCAGCTTCAACCCCGGGCCGGGTGTCAGCTTGGCAAGTGCCTTCATCGTGTCTTCCATGGCGATGGATCCGTTAGTGAATGACGCCGAGCGCCTTGCCAACCTTGGCAAACGCGGTGGCTGCGCGTTCGATCTGCGCCGGCGTGTGCGCGGCGCTCATCTGGGTGCGCAGGCGCGCCTTGCCCTTGGGTACGACCGGGTACGAAAACCCGATCACGTAGACACCTTCTCTAAGGAGTTCGTCCGCAGCGCGCGTAGCGAGCTCGGCCTCTCCGAACATGACGGGAATGATCGGGTGGTGCCCCGGCACCAGATCGAAGCCCAGCTTGGTCAGCGCTTCGCGAAAGTGCTCCCCGTTCTGATGCACGCGCTCTCTCATCGCGCGACCTTCTTCACTGCCCAATAGTTCCAGCACCTTGAGTGTGGCCGCGGCGATGCTCGGCGGCATGGTGTTGGAAAAAAGATAAGGGCGCGAGCGCTGACGCAGCAACTCGATGATTTCCTTCCGCCCTGCAGTATAGCCTCCCGCCGCACCGCCCAGCGCCTTGCCCAGCGTGCCGGTGACGATGTCTACCTGAGCCTCGACACCGCAGTATTCCGGCGTGCCGCGGCCGCCGTCGCCCACGAAACCCACTGCGTGCGAGTCGTCGACCATCACCAGCGCGCCGTAACGGTCCGCAAGCGCGCAAATCGAGCGCAGATCGGCGATGATCCCATCCATGGAAAAAACGCCGTCGGTAGCGATCAGCTTGAAACGCGCGCCTGCCGCATCGGCCTCCTGCAGCCTGGCCTCGAGATCGCGCATGTCGCTGTTGCGGTAGCGATAGCGCTTCGCCTTGCAAAGCCGGACGCCGTCGACAATGCTTGCGTGGTTTAATTCATCGCTGATGACCGCGTCTTCCTCGCCCAGCAGCGTCTCGAAAAGGCCGCCGTTGGCGTCAAAGCAACTCGAATAGAGAATGCTGTCATCCGTCCGCAAGAACTTGCTCAACGCCGCCTCGAGCTCTTTATGCACGGTCTGTGTTCCGCAGATGAAGCGCACCGACGCCATGCCGAACCCCCACTGGTCGAGCGCCTGTTGCGCCGCCTTCACCACGCGCGGATCGTCGGCGAGGCCGAGATAATTATTGGCGCAGAAATTCAGCACGCCGTCGGTGCCGTTCACTCGTATTTCCGGCGCCTGCGGGCTCTCGATGATGCGTTCCGCCTTGTAAAAACCGGCGGCTCGGACTTGATCCACGATTTGCCGCAGGTGGGACAAATAAGTTTCGCGCATGATCGCGGCCTGGTTCGTAAGGTTTCGGAGCGTGTCCCGGTGTCGTCGGCGCGCCATTCCTTCGGGCGTGCGCGGCGCCGGTCCGCAAGCGTCGATGGTAGCGCCGAACGAGGCCGTATAGAACTTGACATGCGTTGCCGGAAAAGGTTTAGGACGCGACACTTCGGTATGGACATTGTCAGTCTGCCGCGTCGGCGAAGAGGGCGCTCGGTCCGGATTCAAGTATTGCCGAGCCACTCGGGTTTCGATGCCAGACGTGCCTTCTTTCCGGCACCGCAATGAAGACGCTAGCGCGCTCTCTCATTCCAGCGGCCGGCGGCCTCGCGGTGGCGCTCGCTGCGGCGCTCGCCTGCGACGCTTTGCACGCGCCTCTGCCATGGATGATCGGGCCCCTGCTTGCGGTGGCGGGTACGCGCGTGGCGGGCTGGCCGGTGGGCGCCATGCCGGGCGGACGGCAGGTCGCCCAATGGATCATCGGCACCGCTTTGGGTTTGTACTTTTCTCCGCTGGTCGCACAGCGCGTCGGCGGTTTCGTCTGGTTGCTCATCCTGGGCGCGATATTTGCGATCGCAGTGGGATATCTTTGCGGTTTCATTTTGTCGGTCCTCGGAGGCACGGATCGAACGACCGCGGTTTTCGCGAGCGTCCCCGGAGGCGCGGCGGAGATGGCGGTGTTGGGCGAGCGATTCGGCGCTCGAGTAGACCAAGTCGCGGCGGCGCAGTCGTTTCGAATTTTGCTTGTCGTCGTTACCATTCCTTCGCTGTTCGCGGCGCTGGGTTTGCACGGAGCCGACCCTTTTTTGGCCGCGGGCGGCGAAGTTCGTTGGCCTGCGCTGGTGGCGTTGCTGTCAGTAACGGGGGCCGCAGGCCTGTTGCTGGCCCGCTTGAACGTTCCGAATGCTTTCGTACTGGGCGCGCTCGTCATCGCGATTCCACTGACAATCGCCGGCGTCAGCACGTCGGCGATGCCTCGGGCGATGCTCAACGGCGCGCAATTGCTTCTCGGTTGCGCGCTAGGTTCGCGATTCAATCGCAGCTTTCTTGCACGAGCGCCGCGCTTTGTGGCCGCCGTCGTCGTGACGGTGGTAATTGCGATGGGCATATCCGTCCTGTTCGCACTGTTCATGGCGCGCCTCACTGGAATACATCCGGCGACGCTGGTCCTTGCGACCGCACCCGGCGGGATCGCGGAGATGGCGGTCACCGCCAAAGTGCTCGAGCTGGGAGTGCCGATGGTGACGTCATTTCACGTCACCCGGGTGTTGTTCCTGCTCACGTGCACCGGGCCGCTGTTCGCATGGCTGCGTCACCATCGGCGCCGGCGTGAACGCACTCGCGCGTCGCGCGGCCCAGTGGCCTGACCAGATTGGCGGTGATGCGCGCTTAACGCGGGTCTTCTCCGCGTGCTAAAGTTGCTGCCCTTCTCACGACAGCGACCGGCCTGCGTTGGCGCGGCATTGTGTGCGTAACGCATCGGATTTTCAGACGTCCTCATGAATCACCCCGATCCTATTCCAGCATTTGCAGTTTCCGCAGGTCCTGACGTCAACGCCCCGTCGTACGTTCGGCATCAGCGGCTTCTCCACTGGGTTGGCGACTTCGCGCGGCGCGCCGCACCCGCAAACGTTGTTTGGTGCGATGGCTCGGAAGCCGAATACAACCGCCTGTGTGCGGGCATGATCAGCAGCGGGACGCTGCTGAAGCTGAATGCGGAGAAGCGTCCGAACAGTTATCTGGCGCGATCGGACCCGTCCGATGTAGCCCGCGTCGAAGACCGCACATTTATCTGCAGCAACCGCGAAGACGACGCCGGGCCGACGAACAACTGGGTCGCACCCGCGGAGATGCGCAAGACGCTCGAGCGGCTTTTCGAAGGATGCATGCGCGGACGAACCCTCTATGTAGTTCCATTTTCCATGGGCCCGCTGGGGAGCCCAATTGCGCATATTGGCGTGGAACTGACCGACAGCCCCTACGTCGTCGCCAGCATGAGGTTGATGACTCGCATGGGACGCGCGGTCTACGACGCGCTTGGAAGCGACGGTGTGTTCGTTCCGTGCGTGCACTCGGTCGGGGCACCGCTCTCGGAGGGCGAAAAGGACGTCGCATGGCCGTGTAACGCCAAGCAAAAATACATCGTGCATTTCCCGGAAACGCTCGAGATCTGGAGCTACGGCTCGGGTTATGGCGGTAACGCACTGCTGGGCAAGAAATGCTTTGCATTGCGTATCGCATCGGTAATGGGGCGCGACCAAGGCTGGCTTGCCGAGCACATGCTGATTCTCGGTGTGACGTCACCCGAAGGGCGCAAGACCTACGTCACGGCTGCATTTCCGAGCGCCTGCGGCAAGACCAATTTTGCGATGCTCATTCCGCCGCAGGGTCTCGACGGCTGGAAGGTGACGACCATCGGCGACGATATCGCGTGGATTAAGCCCCACGCGGACGGTTACTTTCACGCCATCAATCCGGAAGCCGGGTATTTTGGCGTCGCGCCTGGAACTTCATTCGAGTCGAATCCAAACGCGATGGAGATGCTGAAGCGCAACGTCATCTTCACCAACGTTGCCCTTACCGACGATGGCGATGTGTGGTGGGAGGGGATGACGCACGAGCCTCCCGCGCATCTCACGGATTGGCGCGGAGAGTCGTGGACGCCGGCGCTTGCGCGCGAAGGCGGGCGCAAGGCCGCGCATCCCAACGCGCGTTTCACCGTCTCGGCGAAGCAGTGTCCGTCGCTCGATCCCGAATGGGACAACCCGGCGGGAGTGCCGATTTCCGCGTTCATCTTCGGCGCGAGGCGCAGCGACACCGTGCCGCTGGTCGTCGAGGCCACGAATTGGGAAGACGGCGTTTACAAGGCGGCGACGATGAGATCCGAGACCACCGCCGCCGCCACGGGCAAGGTGGGCGAAGTGCGCCGCGACCCCTTCGCCATGCTGCCGTTTTGCGGCTATCACATCGGCGATTATTTTGCGCATTGGCTCGCGATGGCGAAAACGGTCACGCATCCGCCTCGAATATTCAACGTCAACTGGTTTCGCACCGACGACAACGGAAAGTTTGCGTGGCCGGGCTTTGGTCAGAACATGCGCGTGCTCAAATGGATCGTCGAGCGTTGCGTCGGGAAGGCGCATGCGGTGCAGACCCCCTTGGGGCTGCAGCCCGAGTACACCGATCTGGATTGGCGAGGTCTCGAGTTCGGACCGGAGCGATTTGCGACGGTCATGCGCCTCGACAACGCGCGTTGGCAGAGCGAGCTCGCAGCGCACGACGAACTTTTTGCCAAGCTCGGAACGAAGCAACCGCAGGTGTTTGCGGCACAACGCTGCGAGCTCGGGGCGCGGCTCGCTGGTCAGCCGTCGTCGCTTTGACGTCGTGGGCGCCGCAGCTCCCCGTTGCGCGGTAGTCGCGCGCCGAAGCTGAAGAGCATTCACGCAGCAACGCCTCCACCTCCGCGCGGCTCGGTGCGCCGAGTCTGCCCCCAGGCGCATGCATTTGAGCGCTGCAGCCGCATTCGCGAATCGCGTCGCATCGGCAACGTTGCTGCCGGCGCCAATGCAAAGTGCGAACGCGCCGCGAAAAGTATCTCCCGCCGCAAGCGTGTCCGCCGTCATTCCGCCGCCGGTCTCGAGATATCCGGGGGCGAGCACTTTAGTCGGCACTGACGGGATCGAAGAGACGCGAAAGATCTGTCGAACGCGGCATGGCCAAGGCAGACGATGCGGGTCATGTTGGCGCCACCGCTTGCATGTGACTCAACACGGCATTAAGCTGGAGCAAATGTAATCGCTTGCTGTAAACGTTTGCAGGCATTTCGGAGGCGCCATCCAGGAAAGGGGTCGCCACGGCGGCCGGATGGTGCGCATCTGCCATTGATCGCGCAACGCTGCGCCAAGCGATCCACGATGAGGGGGCCCAAATAATCGAAATCGGAAAACGCCGACGGAGGCCCCACGGGGCCCAGGCGACGCTGGTCGATGTGGCGCGAGCGGCGGCAGTGTCGACCGCGTCTGCCTCTCGGGCCCTCACCCGGCCGGAGGCGGTCAGCGAGCAACTCAGGGTGAGGGTTTCCGAGGCAGCCAACATGCTTGGATATGTTGCCAACATCGCAGCGCGAGCATTGGTTCGCCGCCGATCCGGATTGATTGGCGTCATTACAGGAGACCTCGACGAGCCAGGAACGGCGCTCGCACTCTCCGCGCTCGATGCGCGCCTTGCCGACGCCGGCTGGGCTCTGCTGCTGGCAAGTTGCGGAAAGGACGGAACGCCGCTAGCCCACGCTCAGGCGCTGTTTGGTCGGGGGGTCGAGGCACTTGTTTTTCTTGGGGTGGCCATCCCGACCGAGCTTGATGCAGTGCGGGGGATGCAGAGCTTACCGTGTGTCAACATGGATCGGACCGATGACACGGGCTTCGCTGCAAACTCAGGATTTGACCACGGCCGCGCGGGTAAGCTGATCGCCGATTTTCTGGGGCAACTCGGTCATCGGTGCTTGGCCGTCGTGACCGAATCGCACTCGGCCATCGGCGCGCTCCTGGGCGATGCCCTCCGCGCCGACTATGTTTCGGCCGGATTCACGCTGGAACGGCTGAACATAGGCGAGGGGTCAGTCGCCGAAGGGATCTTGAAATGGTTTACGCTGCCAAATTCCCCGACCGCGGTGATCTGCAGTAGCGACGCCATCGCGCTGGCAGTAATGCACGCGTGTGCCTGTCATGGTATCGAAGTCCCTGGCCGGCTTTCGGTCGTGGGTTTCGGCGATTCGCCCTTGGCCCGCTGCGTCACGCCAATGCTGACGAGTGTGCGCATTCCTGCGCGCGGCGCCGGCATCGCGGCGGCGGAATACTTGCTTGCCCGCTTAGAGGGCCGCGTTCCAATCCATGCTGAATTGCCCGTTAAGCTCGCCGTGCGCGCGTCGACTGGTCCGCGGACAGTGTAGCTACAGAAGGGTCATGGTCCCGCTATTGTTCCACGTGAAACCTCAAATCGCGGTTCCACGTGGAACAGCCTTCGACCCGCTGCTTTCGCAATATCGGGCTTTGGTCTATCATGTAGCACTGCTTTTGATCTTAAAATATCGTTTAAAAACATGCTGTTTCCGGAACGCTTCGAGGTAATCGTCGTGGGCGGCGGCCACGCCGGGACCGAGGCCGCGCTCGCTGCCGCGCGTATGGGCCGACGCACCCTGCTGCTTACCCACAGCATCGAGACGCTGGGCCAGATGTCGTGCAATCCCTCGATAGGCGGTATCGGCAAGGGGCACCTGGTCAAGGAAGTCGATGCGCTGGGCGGCGCCATGGCTCTGGCTGCCGACAGGGCGGGCATCCAGTTTCGGATCCTCAACGCCAGCAAAGGCCCGGCAGTGCGCGCGACCCGCGCTCAGGCAGACCGCGTTCTGTATCGCCAGGCGATCCGCTCGATGCTCGAGCACCAACCCAATCTGGCGCTGTTTCAGCAACCGGTGGACGACGTCCTGGTTACTGCGGGCAGCGTCAGCGGCGTGGTAACCCAAGGCGGCATACGCTTCGACGCTGAAGCGGTGGTGCTGACGACCGGCACATTTCTGTCCGGCTTGATTCATGTTGGGCTCAAACACCACCAGGCGGGACGCGCCGGCGACCCGCCGTCAAACACTCTGGCTGCTCGTTTGCGAGAACTGGCGCTGCCCGTCGGCAGGCTCAAGACCGGGACGCCGCCGAGGCTGGACGGCCGGACCATCGATTTTGGCTCGCTCACGATGCAGCCCGGCGACGACCCGGCGCCGGTATTTTCGACGCTCGGATCGAGACAGATGCACCCGCGCCAATTGCCGTGCTGGATTACCCACACCAACCTGCAAACCCACGAGATTATTCGCGGTGGCCTCGATCGCTCGCCGATGTTCACCGGCGTGATCGAAGGCGTGGGACCGCGTTACTGCCCGTCGATCGAGGACAAAGTCACGCGCTTTGCCGATCGGGTCAGCCACCAGGTATTCCTCGAGCCGGAGGGCCTGGAAACGGACGAAATCTACCCCAACGGTATTTCGACCAGCCTGCCGTTTGACGTGCAACTGGCCATGGTGCGTTCGATCAAGGGACTGGAGCGCGCGCACCTGGTGCGCCCGGGCTACGCTATCGAATACGATTTTTTCGATCCGAGGGCGCTCAAATCGACACTCGAGACGAAGGCGATACGCGGCCTCTTTTTCGCGGGGCAGATCAACGGCACGACCGGCTACGAGGAAGCTGCCGCGCAGGGGATACTCGCGGGCATCAACGCGGGGCGGTACGCGATCGGTGAAGACGGATGGTGTCCGCGTCGCGATCAGGCCTACCTCGGCGTGCTGGTCGACGACCTCGTCACGCGCGGGGTCACCGAGCCGTACCGCATGTTTACCAGCCGCGCCGAGTACCGATTGCAGTTGCGCGAGGACAATGCCGATCTCCGCCTGACCGAAGCCGGCCGCGCGCTCGGCGTCGTGGACGATACTCGCTGGGACGCGTTTCGCCGCCACCGCGATGCGGTCGGGAAGGAACTGGAACGGGTCAAATCCTGCTGGGTCAATCCGAAAGTGGTTGGCCGCGCTGAAGCCGAACGTGTTCTCGGTCAGCCCTTGGAGCGAGACTGCGCGCTGGTCGAGCTTCTGAGGAGGCCCGGCGTGACTTATGCCGATCTCATGACCTTGCCGGGCGCGGGAGCAGCGGTAACGGACATTCGCGTTGCGGAGCAGGTCGAGATCGCGACCAAGTACGCCGGGTATATCGAACGCCAGCACGACGAGATCGCGCGCAGTGCGTTGCAGGAGGCGCAAAAACTGCCTGGCGATCTCGATTACCGCACCGTGCGTGGGCTGTCGTCCGAAGTTCAACAGAAGCTCAACCAGCATCGGCCGGAGACGATCGGTCAGGCAATGCGCATTTCCGGTATCACTCCCGCCGCGATCAGCTTGTTGCTGGTGCATCTCAAGCGCGGCTTTCGACCGCAGGCGCAAGACGCCCGAAGAATTTCGGCATGACGGCGGCCTTGGTCGCAGGGCTTTCCGCGCTCGAGCTGGACGCGGATATCGCGGCGCGGGCAAGGCTGTCGCAATACATTGCCTTGCTCGACAAATGGAATCGCACGCACAACCTCACTGCGATCCGCGATCCGGCGCAAATGGTCACCCATCATTTGCTCGACTCGCTGGCAGTGCTCGCGCATCTGCCCAAGCAAGCGCGCTTACGCGTGCTCGACATTGGCAGCGGCGGAGGCCTGCCCGGCATTCCGCTGGCGATCGCCCGGCCGGATTGGCGCATCGTGCTGCTCGACAGCAACCAGAAGAAGGCGGCGTTCTTGCGGCAGGCGGCCATTGAACTGAATCTCGCCAATGTCGAGGTGTGCGCTGTGCGCGTCCAGGACTACGTGGCCTATCTTCTGTTCGACGTCGTCATCGCGCGCGCCTTTTCCGATCTGGCGACGTTCGCCACGGTCGCGCGGCGCCTGGTCGCACCCGGAGGCCGACTTGTCGCGATGAAAGGCGCCTATCCGCA
>JADGRP010000239.1 GCA_017880805.1 Burkholderiales bacterium | reverse complement strand
GGCGCCGCTTCGTTCGAGCTGAACGTTCCCGGTCGACACAACGTTTCCAACGCGCTGGCGGCCATTGCCGCGGCCACAGCGGCTGGCGCAAGCGTCGACGCCGCTATCGCGGCATTGACCGATTTTCGATCGATCCGCGGCCGCTTGCAGGCGCGTATCGGCGTCGATGGCTCGACGATCATCGACGACACCTACAACGCCAATCCTGATTCGGTCAAAGCGGCGATTGCCGTGCTTGCGCACGCGGCGGGCGCGAAATGGCTGGTGCTGGGCGACATGGGCGAGGTCGGCGACCGGGGCCCGGCGTTTCATCGCGAAATCGGCGAGTACGCGCGCGCCGCCGGCGTCAATCGCCTGCTGACGGTCGGAGAACTGGCGATGCACGCGGTCGCGGCGTTTGGCCCGGGCGGCAAGCACTATGTCGATCAGGATGCGCTCGTCCGCGAGCTGAGCGCCGGGCCACACCGCGGAACGACCGTGCTCGTCAAGGGCTCGCGCTTCATGGCAATGGAGCGCGTGGTCGAGCGACTCGTGGAACTGAACGAACTGACGGCAGGTGCCCGCTGATGCTGCTCGCGCTCGCCAACTGGATCGCGTCCGACGTTCGAACATTCAACGTATTCGGTTACATCACATTGCGCGCGGTGCTTGCGACGATGACCGCGCTGATGATTTCGTTTCTGGTCGGGCCGAAGATGATCCGCAAGCTCGCGCAATACAAGATCGGCCAATCGGTTCGCGAGGATGGCCCGCAGACGCACCTGACCAAGGCCGGAACGCCGACCATGGGCGGCGCGCTGATTCTGGTGTCGATCGGGATCACGACGCTACTCTGGGCGGATCTTCGCAACCGCTTTGTATGGGTGGTGCTGCTGGTAACGATCGGCTTCGGCGCGATCGGATGGATCGACGATTATCGCAAAGTCGTACACCGCAATCCGAAGGGGCTTTCCGCGCGAGCGAAGTTGTTCTGGCAGTCGGTGATCGGGCTCGTGGCGGCGGTGTATCTGGCGTTTTCGGTCTCGTCGCCTTCGACGGCACAGGTCCCGCAGCTCTTCTTCGCCTGGCTGTCGAGCGGTTTCAATCTGGACCTGCCCCCCAAAGCCGATCTGATCGTCCCCTTTTTCAAGACCGTCTCGTATCCGCTTGGCGTCTGGGGCTTTATCGTTTTGTCCTATTGCGTCATCGTCGGTTCGAGCAACGCGGTCAATCTCACCGACGGGCTCGATGGATTGGCGATCATGCCGACGGTGATGGTCGGGGCGGCGCTCGGCATCTTCGCCTACGTCACCGGGCGCGCCGACTTTTCCTCGTATCTTTTCCTGCCGCATATTCCGGGCGCGGGCGAGCTGACGGTGTTCTGCGCGGCGATCGCCGGCGCGGGCCTGGGCTTCCTGTGGTTCAACGCCTACCCGGCGGAAGTGTTCATGGGGGACGTCGGCGCATTGGGCTTGGGTGCGGCGCTGGGTGCGATCGCCGTCATCGTGCGTCAGGAAATCGTCCTGTTCATCATGGGCGGCGTGTTCGTGATCGAGACACTGTCGGTGGTGATTCAGGTCGTGTCATTCAAGCTTACCGGCCGACGCGTCTTTCGCATGGCGCCGCTCCATCACCATTACGAGCTCAAGGGGTGGAAGGAGAATCAGGTGGTCGTGAGGTTCTGGATCGTCACCATGCTGCTGGTGCTGTTCGGTCTTGCGTCCCTGAAGCTGAGATGACAACAACCTTGCGCAATCGGAATGTCGTCGTACTCGGCCTCGGGCTCACGGGTCTCTCGGCGGCGCGCTGGGCCGCGCGCCGCGGCGCGCATGTCACCGTTGCCGACACGCGCACCGATCCGCCGCGGGCGGCACAGCTCGCCGCCGAGCTGCCCCGGGTGCCGATTCTCAAGGGACCGTTTACCGACGACACGTTCGCTCGTGCCGATCTGGTGGTAATCAGTCCGGGTATCGCCAAAGCGCTTGCGTCGATCGAGGCCGCAGTCGCGCGTGGTGTCGAGCTGGTCGGCGACATCGAGCTCTTTGCCCGCGCGTTGCCGCCGGGTCAGCGGGTGCTGGCCGTCACCGGGTCGAATGGAAAAACGACCGTTTCGGCGCTGACCGGCGAGCTCGTTCGTGCCGCCGGTCTCAGCGTCGCAATCGTTGGCAACATCGGCGAGCCGGTGCTCGATGCGCTCGCGGAGCACGAGCACGACACGACGTGGCCGGACGTCTTCGTGGTCGAACTGTCGAGTTTCCAGCTGGAAACCACCGCAAGCCTGCGGCCCGCCGCGGCGGCGATGCTCAATGTCACCGAGAATCACCTCGATCGCTATTCCGGGATCGACGGCTACGCAGCCGCGAAGGAGCGCATTTTCATCGGCGGCGGGGAGCAAGTGCTCAATCGCGACGATCCGCGGTCGCTCGCGATGCGCATTCCCGGTCGGACGGTGCAAACCTTCGGTGCCGGTGCGCCCGCAACCGGGAACGACTGGGGTCTGGTCGAAAAGAGCGGCTCCGATTCGTCCTGGCTGGCACGCGGCGACGCGTTGCTGGTTGCGACCGGCGAGCTCGCGCTGGTCGGCCATCACAACGCGCTGAACGCGTTGGCGGCGCTTGCGCTCACCTCCACGGTCGGCAAGATCGATGCGGCGGTGCTGGCGGCGCTCACCGCGTTTCAAGGGCTGCCGCATCGGATGGAACGTGTTGCCGATATTGGCGGAGTTCTGTTCGTCAACGACTCCAAGGGTACGACGGTCGCGGCGACCCTGGCGGCGTTGGAAGGCATCGGCCGTCCGTCGGTGTTGATCGCCGGCGGCGACGGCAAGGGACAGGATTTTCTGCCGCTCCGATCGAGCGTCGAACGTCACTGCCGGGCAGTAGTGCTGCTGGGACGCGACGCACCGTCCATTGCGGCCGCATTGTCAGGCGTGGCCCCGGCGATCGAGTTTGCGCCGGCGCTTGAAGTCGCGGTGGCTCGCGCGATCGCGCGTGCGCAGTCCGGCGACGCGGTTCTGTTATCGCCGGCATGCGCCAGCCTCGACATGTTCCGCGATTATCTCGATCGCGGCGATCGGTTCAAGGCTGCCGTGGCGGCGCACGTCATGGAGCTTGCGCATGCCTAGAGACGGCCTCCTGTCGACATTGCCGCGGTTCTCTACGCTTGGCGCGCTTCCGCGCGAGAGCCGCGCCATGCTCGACTACGACGTGACGCTGGCGTGGGCCTCCTTGCTGCTGCTCGCGATCGGGCTGGTGATGGTGTATTCAGCATCGATCGCGATGGCCGAGGCGTCGGCGCATACCGGTTATCGGCCATGGTATTTCCTCGCCCGGCACGCGGTGTTCGTGGTCGTCGGCCTGTTGTCTGCGCTCGTTGCCTTTCAGGTTCCGCTTAAAGGCTGGCAGCGCGCCGCGCCGTATCTCTTCATTCTCGGTGCGATGCTTCTGGTGGCGGTGCTCGTTCCCGTTCTGGGAAAGCAGGTGAACGGAAGCAAACGCTGGCTGTCGCTTTACGTTGTCAATCTGCAGCCGTCGGAGCTGATGAAGCTCTTTGTCGTGCTGTATGCCGCAAGCTACGCGGTGCGCAAGGCGTCGTTTTTGCACGCCGAGCAACCGCTTCGGCAAACCCTGCTTAAAGGTTTTCTGCCGTTGCTGGCAGTGATGATTGCGATCGGTGCGCTGCTACTGCACGAACCTGATTTCGGCGCCTGTGTGGTCATCGTCGCCATCGCGTTCGGCATCCTGTTTCTCGGCGGACTCGACTGGCGTCTCCTGATCGGGCTCGGCTTTTTGCTGCCGATCGCGCTGTGGATGATGATCCGTTTCGCGCCGTATCGGCTGCAGCGCTTTACCGTTTTTCTTGACCCGTGGTCGGATCCGCTGGGCAAGGGCTATCAGCTCACGCATTCGCTGATCGCATTTGGTCGAGGCGAATGGTTCGGCGTCGGCTTGGGCGCCAGCGTCGAAAAACTGCTCTACCTTCCCGAAGCCCACACCGACTTCCTGCTCGCAGTGGTGGCAGAGGAGCTCGGTTTCGCGGGCGTGATGCTGGTCGTCGTTCTGTTTGCATGGCTGCTGGTGCGTGCGTACGCGATCGGGCGACAGGCTGCCCGACTGGAGCAGCCTTTTTCGGCGCTGGTGGCCCACGGAATTGGCATCTGGCTCGGCGTGCAGACCTTTATCAACGTCGGCGTGAACATGGGCGTGCTGCCCACAAAGGGATTGACGTTGCCGCTGTTGTCGTTTGGCGGCAGCGGCATCGTTGCCAACTGCCTCGCGGTCGCGATCCTGATGCGCGTCGATTTCGAAAATCGCCGGCTGTTGCGGGGATTCACGGTATGAGCGCCACCGTGATGATCACCACCGGCGGAACCGGCGGACACATCTTCCCGGGTTTGGCCGTCGCCGCCCGACTCGTCGCCAGAGGGTGTCAAGTGTTCTGGCTCGGCACGCGCGGAGGCATGGAGGCGCAGCTGGTGCCGCAGCACGGCGTCGACTTCGAAGGCATCCGCTTTGCCGGCGTGCGCGGCAAGGGACCGAAGCGCCTGTTGCTGGGTCCATTCTCGATGCTGCTTGCGTTCTGGCAGAGCCTGCGGGTGATTCGCCGCCGCGCGCCGGACGTGGTGCTGGGACTGGGCGGATTTGCGTCGTTTCCGGGCGCGCTGATGGGCGTCGCGTGCGGCCGGCCGCTTGCCATTCACGACTCCAACGCCGTTGCCGGACTTGCCAACCGCATTC
>JADGRP010000238.1 GCA_017880805.1 Burkholderiales bacterium | reverse complement strand
TCCCAGTAGGCGTGCTTCTTGTAGCCCTGCACCCATGGCTGCAGCAGCGTGTTCTCAATGGTGTAAACACCGAGCCACCACGGGTTGTACGCGGCGACAAGCTCCGACATCCTGCGATAAATCTTGTTGCGTTCGGGGCTGTCCGGCAGACGTCGCGACGCGCGATACAGATCGTCGTATTCCGGAAGCGCGAAGCGCGCATAGTTGGTCTGCTCGATGTTCTTGCCGTACAGCAACTGCGCGAATGCGTCGCCCTCGCCGTAGGCGGTAATCCAGCCGATGCGCCACATCTGCAGCTTGCCGTGCTTGCCCATCTGGATCAGGTCCGGCCATTTCTGCTTCAGGAAGTCGAGGCGGATGCCGATCGCCTTCATGCTCTTCTGCCATAGCTCGTCGAACTCGCGGTCACGCGCCGAAGTCGCGGACGCCATGGTCAGCGTAAGTGGCGCGCCGTTCGGCCGCTTGCGAAAACCCTCGCTGTCGCGCTCGACGTAGCCGAACTTGTCCAGCAGCGCGTTGGCCGCCTGCGGGTCGTATTTGACGCCGACGTTCCAGCTCTCGTCGTGCCCGGGCAGATTCGGCGGAATCGGCTGCGTCGCAGGGATCGCCTGACCCTGGTAGACGACGCTGATGAGCGCCGGCGTATTGAAGCCGATCGCGATCGCGCGCCGCAAAGCGATGCGGTCCTTGGTGTACCCGCCGAGCACCGGGTCTTCCATGTTGAAGTACGCGTACTGGAGCGCGGGCTGGGTGATTCGCGCGAGAATCGAGCCACGATCGGCATATTCGGGCTTGAGCCGTCCCGAGGCGTCGAGCACGTGGTCGGAAAGATCGGACGGAACGTTGACGTAATCGAGCGCGCCGCTGTTGAAGGCCAGGAGCCGCGGATTCGATTCTTCCATGATTGAAATCTCGATGTGTCCGACGATCGGCAGCTTCTTGCCGCGCATCTTCGCCACCAGCGCCTTGTCCGCTGGATCGTTGCTGTCGGGAAAGACTTCGTCGCGGTAGTTCGGATTGGCCTCGAGCACGATCTGCGCGCCGCGACGCCAGGACTTGAGCATGTACGGACCGGTTCCGACCGGATTGGCCATCGCCCAGCCGCTCGCATCCGCGTACGCTTCGATCACTTCGCGCGCGACTGCGACCATCGGCGACTGCGTCATGTAACCCGCCATGATGTAGTCCGGCTCCCTGAGCTTCAGCCGCAGCGTATAGCGATCGATCGCCTGAAGCCCTGCGATGGGCGCGTCATAGTCGAAGCGGCCGCTCTGTTTCGCTGCGTCGATCACGGCATCGGCGCCGACGACCTTGCCCTGCAGGTACCAGGCGAACGGCGAGCGCACGCGCGGGTCGAGCAGCCGTTTCCATGAATAGACATAGTCGGCGGCGACGAGCTCGCGTTTCTTGCCCTTGAATGCCGGATCGTCGGCAAAATAAATGCCGGGCCTGACGCGCATGGTCCACGTCCGGCCCTCGTCGGTGACTTCCGGCATCGCCACCGCGGTCCGCATCGTCCGCCGATAAGGCCGCGCGAGGTAGTCGAACGCGTAGAGCGAATCGAAAATCGCCCGCTGCACGCTGTCTGAATAGATGTCGCTGGAGGCCGCCGGATCGAACCCCGTCTCGGCCACGATGAAGGCGGTGCGGATTGTCTTCGACATGTCGGCCGCACCGACCGGCGTCGCGGCGAAAATCGCCGCGCACGTCGCCATGATCACCGCCGCCATTGTTGCGCCCCGACTGGCGCGCCATCGCAGCGACATCGTCATGGTCAGCGGCTTATTTTCCGGCGGCGTTGCGCCGTGCCAGGTCGATGTCGTAATAAAGCCACGGATGCTGCTCGTACACCGTGTGCTTGAAGCCTTGCACCCAGGGCTGCACCAGAATGTTCTCGTAACGGTACGCGTTGTACATCCATGGAGCGTACGCATTGACGAGCTCGGACATGCGGCGAAACAAGCGTGCGCGTTCGGGGCTTTCGGGCATCTGCTGAGCCTGCTCGTAGAGCTTGTTGAATTCAGGCAAATTGAAACGGGACAGGTTGTCGATACCGGAGTGCGGGCCGTAGAGAAGCGACATGAAGCCGAAGCCTTCGGGTGTCGTATTGATATTGCCGAGGAACCACATCTGCAGCTGGCCATAGCGTCCCATCTTCAGCAGGTCGGGCCACTTCTGCACCACGAATTCAATGCGGACGCCGATCGCGGTCATGCTGCGCTGCCACAGCTCGACGTACTGGCGTGTCAACGCGGACGGGTCTGCCCCCATCATGATCTTGAGCGGCTTTCCGTCCGGAAGGTCGCGCCAGCCGTCGTGGTCGCGGTCGATATAACCGAACTTGTCGAGCAGCGCCTTGGCGCCCGTGGGGTCGTACTTGACATTGGCCTTGAGCGTCGCGTCGTAGCCGGACGTGTTGGGCGGGATCGGCTGCGTGGCGGGCTCGCCCTGACCCTGGCGGATGATCCGGATCTCTTCGTCGACGTTGTACGCCATGCCGAGCGCGCGGCGCAGCGCGATCTTCTCCTTGGTGTAGCCGCCGACGACCGGATCTTCCATATTGAAGTACGTATAGCCCACCGCCGGCTGCACGCCGCGCGCGAGCACGATGCCTTGTGTCGCAAACTCGGGTTTGAGCTTGTTGTCCGGTCCGAGCACGGTACTGACGAGATCGATCGGCACCTGCAAATAGTCGAGCTCGCGGCTTCGGAACGCGAGCATCCGTGGGTTCGATTCCTCAATGATGCTGATATCGATGCGTCCGATCGCCGGGATCTTCTTGCCGCGCATCTCTTTCATGATCGCGCGATCCTCGGGCTTCGAGCTCTCCGGAAACGCTTCGTCGCGAAAGCCCGGATTGGCTTCGAGAACGACCCGCTGCGTGCGCTGCCACTCCTTGAGCCGGTACGGGCCGGTGCCGACCGGATTCGCCATAGCCCAACCGCTTTCGTCGCCGTATTTCTCGATCACCTCGCGGGCCACGGCGGCCGTCGGTGAGGTCGTCAGGTCCGATTGCAGCTCGTAGGTCGGGAAGTTGAGCTTGACCTGAATCGTATAGCGATCGATGGCCTGCAAGCCTTCGATGGGCGCGTCGTAGTCGAACTTGCCGGAAACCTTCGCCGCGGCAACGACCTTGTCGGCGCCGACCAGCTTGCCGTCGAAGACTGCGACGTTGTTCGCGCGCACTTTGGGATCGATGACCCGCTTCCATGAGAAGACGTAGTCGGCCGCGGTGAGTTCGCGTTTCTTTCCGTTGAAGGCGGGGTCGTCGGAGAAGTAGATGCCGGGCCTGACGTGCATGATCCACGTCTTGCCATCGGACGATATTTCCGGCATCGCGGTCGCGGTGTTGGGAACGATCTTGTAGGGCCGCGCAAGATAGTCGTAGCGATAAAGCGGATCGAAAATCACGCGATTGACGTATTGCGAGTACACGTCGCCGACGGGCTGTGGATCGAAGCCAGTCTCCGCGATCGGAAACGATACATGCAGCGTCTTGTTGAGATCCGCGGCGGCCACGCTGGTGGCGCCGGGCGCGGCAGCGAACGCCAGAACGACCGCGATTACGTATCGCATCGCGTGTCTCACAACAATTTTTCGATGTCGCCGGTAATCGCTTCGGGCTCGACGTTGGGCGCGTAACGCTCGATGACGTTGCCATGGCGGTCGACCAGGAACTTGGTGAAGTTCCATTTGATCGCCTCGGATCCGAGCACGCCCGGCCTGGCCTTCTTCAGATACTGGAACAACGGAGCTGCGTCGCCGCCATTGACATCCACCTTGGCGAACAGCGGGAACGTGACTCCGTAGTTGACTTCGCAGAACGACTCGATTTCGTCTTCGCTGCCGGGTTCCTGCGCGCCGAACTGGTTGCAGGGAAAGCCGAGCACGTCGAGCCCGCGCGCGTGCATTTTCTTGTACACAGCCTCGAGACCTTTGTATTGCGGCGTGAAACCGCATTTGCTCGCCGTATTCACGATCAGCAGCACCTTGTCCTTGTACTTGTCGAGCTTTTGTTCCTTGCCGTGAATGTCGGTCACCGGAATGTCGTAGATGGATTTGGTCACTGAGTTGCTCATGGCGTGCTCCAGAATGTGGATGCCGATATTATGCGCTGGTCGCCGGCGCTCGCGCCGGCATCGTGGTGCCGACAAAAGCCGGCGCTGACGCAATCCCGGGTTTCATGCCGCTCCGAAGCCGCCCCCGCCAGGCGTCTGGATGACGAACACGTCGCCTTCGTTCATCTCGACCTTGAATGTCGCGCCGAAAGTCTCGCGCGTGCCGTCGACGCGTTCCACCCAGTTGCGGCCGACTTCACCCGGCGAGCCGCCGGCCACGCCAAACGGCGGCACGCGGCGATGGTTGGCAAGCATCACCGCGGTCATGCGTTCGAGAAAGCGAACGCGCCGTTCGCCGCCGTCGCCGCCGCGATGCCGGCCGGCGCCGCCACTGCCGCGGCGTATCCGGAATTCCTCCAGACGCACGGGAAAACGCCACTCCAGAACCTCCGGATCGGTGAGCCGCGAATTGGTCATGTGCGTCTGCACCACGCTGGCGCCGTCGAAATCGGGTCCCGCGCCTGCGCCGCCGGAAATCGTCTCATAGTACTGGTAGGTCTCGTTGCCGAAGGT
>JADGRP010000237.1 GCA_017880805.1 Burkholderiales bacterium | reverse complement strand
CACGACGGATAGCTTTAATTGGATGGTGAAGCGCGCCGGCCAGAAAGCAGGGCTGCCGTTCCAAGTGCATGCGCACATGCTGCGCCATGCTGCCGGCTATAAGCTAGCAGGCGATGGGCACGATACGCGATCAATCCAGGACTACCTTGGGCACAAGAATATCCAGCACACCGTGCGCTATACCGAACTGTCGCCAACGCGCTTCAAGGATTTCTGGCGCGACTAGAGCGAATTCCGTTTGTTTTTACGCATAGCCTGCATGGCAGACAAGACGCCAACTAATTTTTATATCTGCATAGGACCAGTACATAATTTTGTAAGGTCAATAGACCGTTAATCCTCTCAAAACGATCGCGCGCGCAAATCCGCGCCGCTCATACGTTTTTTCAGACAGTATTTCCAGATGGGTGTGGCTGCGCACTGGTAAACGCTTTTTCACGAAGATTATAGGCAATGGCATCCCAGTTATTAATAACTCCTTTTGCAGGATCAGCTATTGCGAAGGGTATTTTTGCTCGAAGCCGAAGCAACACCTGCATGCCACTCGTTGTTATCCTCGACGACGTAGCCACCAACCGCAAGGTTTTCGCGGAGCTTGCGGCTTCGATCGAATCTGGCGTGACGGTACGCAGCTTCGGCGATCCAGCAGAAACCCTCGCCTGGCTCGAACACAACACGCCCGATCTGATCGTCACAGACTTCAAGATGCCAGTGATGGACGGCGCGGAATTCATCCGCCGGTTTCGTACGCAACCCAATGGCGCCGAGATTCCCGTCATCGTCATAACGATCTACGAGGAGCGCGAATTTCGGCTGCGCGCGCTTGAGGCCGGCGCTACCGATTTCCTTAACAGTCCGATCGACCATCAAGAGTTCGTCACGCGCGCCCGCAACCTACTTAAGCTGCGCAAGCAGCAAATCCAGCTCGCCACCCGCGCCGACAGCCTCGCGCGAGAACTCAAGGACTCCGAGCGCTCTCGCGAAGAGGCACTGCGCGATTCAAGCGAACGGCTCGCCCAGGTCGTCGATACCGTTCCGGCGATGATCAGCGCCACCGACAGCGATGGACGCATCCTATTCATCAATGAGTTCCAAGCGGCGCTTGCCGGCATCGTTCCGGCCGAAGCGGTCGGGCTCGATATGCAGGCGGTGTTCGGCGAGGACCATGGGAAGCGCAGCAAGACGCTCGACCGCAAGGTCATCAGCACAAAAGCCGCGCTGCCGAGCTTCGAGGAGGAGATTGTCGACTTTATCGGGACAAAGCGCGTCTTCCTGACGACAAAAACGCCGCTGCGCAACCGCTTCAACGCCGTGGTCGGCGTGCTGACCTCTTCGCTCGACATCACAGACCGCAAGCGCGCCGAAAATCACCTTTTTTACATGGCGCACCACGACGTATTGACCGGCCTTCCAAATCGCGCGCTGTTGTCCGACCGCCTGCGCCGCGAGATTGCTCGCTCGCGCCGCGGCGATCGTCGCTTCGCTCTCCACCTCGTCGATCTCGACGGCTTCAAAGACATCAACGACGGGCTAGGCCACCAAGTCGGCGATCAGTTCCTCATAGAGGTCGCCAGCCGGCTGCGTTTGCTCGTGCGCGAAAACGATACAATCGCTCGCTTCGGTGGCGACGAGTTCGCGATCCTGCAGACGCACATTATGCGAAACGAGGATGCGGCCGACATGGCCACCCGCATCATCGAGGCCATCGGCGCACCATGGTCGCACGCGGGCGAGAGGGTGACTTCGAGCGCGAGCATCGGCATCGCCATTCACCCGACCGACGGCGCCGACGCGCAAGAGCTCCTGCGCAATAGCGACCTCGCACTGTATCGAGCGACGCACGATGGCGGAAAAGTCTTCCGATTCTACGCCTCGGACATGAATCGGCGGGCGCGTGCGAGCCTGATCCTCGACTCCGATTTGCACGAGGCGATCGCTAAGGAGCAATTCGTCTTGCACTACCAGCCGCAAATCGCGCTCAGGACCGGCCAGATTACCGGCGCGGAAGCGCTGCTACGCTGGCAGCGTCCCGGGCACGGCCTCGTCGGACCGAGCGAGTTCCTGGCGCGGGCGGAGGAAAACGGACTGATCATTCCGATCAACGAATGGGTGCTTCGCGAAGCCTGCCGCCAGGCAAAGTCGTGGCAGCAGCGTGGGCATCCGCCGATCCGCGTCGGCGTCAACTTGTCGTCGATCCAGTTCTTCAAGCAGAACGTCCCGCTGCTGGTGACTAAGGTGCTTGCCGACACCGGGCTCGATCCGTGGCTGCTCGATCTAGAGCTGACTGAAGGCATCGTCATGCATGATGCCGAGGCGGTCGCCAGGGATTTGCAGCAGCTGCGCGACCTCGGTGTCGGCATCTCCATCGACGATTTCGGCACACGCTATTCGTCTCTCACCTACATCAAGAATTTTACAGTCGACCGGCTGAAGATCGATCAGTGTTTCATCCGCGATCTCACAATCAACCCGAGCGACGCAGCGATCGTCCGAGCGATCGTGAGCCTCGGCCACAGTCTCGGGCTCGAGATCGTCGCGGAAGGCGTAGAATCGGCCGAACAGCTCGCGCTTCTGCGTACCGAAGGGTGCGACGAGGTGCAGGGCTTCTATTTCGCCGCGCCGATGCCGTCTGAAGAACTGGTCGCGTTCTTCAGCGAAAATCGCGCACAAGCGCGCAGGGCGTGAGGGTCGAGATGCGCGCGGCCCTTTGAGGGAACAACGCAGCCGATGGTAGGATGAAATTTGTCTGCGCGGTATTGGCCATCGGTGGAACCGTGGCGTCCAGCGCTCGTTTAGCCTCTCATCGTCGTCGCCGTCGTCTTCTTCTTGATAGGTCTCGTCCTGAACCGAGGGGCAGGTCAGCACGGTCAACGTCTTCCCATATTTGCCAAGACCGACAACCTGCTCGGTCGCGCGGATTGAGCGAGCACCACCCAGCCAATCCATGATGTCGATTTCCGCGTCGATGCGGTCAGAGTTAGCAACACGCGCAGGATTCGCATTGAGTTGGGCGGTGACGGTGCCTCTGGGAATAGGTGTTCCCTTCCGTAGGCGTGTCGCTTTTTGCATTATCTGCAGTGACGATGCGGTCGATCAGGTACCACCGACTTATGACTTATGATTTTCGGCTTTACCTTATGCGATGTGATGCTTTGCTTGACCGCGTTTAGACGGCGTTAGGCATTCAGCTAAGCCTGCACGCGGGGCCCTCGACTTTCGTCGATAAAATTCTTATATTGTTTTTGCATCAAGAGTAGGGCTGACGCCCTCACCAACCTGCCAAACCTGGGCAAGGTGGTTCCCGTAAGGGGATGCGGCCACTTCGGCAACGAAACAGGTCGCACGTTAACCGTCAGCCCTCCTCGGATGAAACCGATGGAGGGTATTTTATGTCAAAACGCAAATCGGGTGGCCAAGCGACGGAGTCACCTTCTCCACCGGAGATGGTCTGCATCCTCGTGGTCGATGCCGTCATTGACGAAATTGAAATCGAGATCTGCTGTCAGCGAGCCGAT
>JADGRP010000236.1 GCA_017880805.1 Burkholderiales bacterium | reverse complement strand
GAAAATCGGCGAGCTCACGGCCGAAGAAACGCACGCTCCCTGCGTCGGCGCGGTAATGACCGCTCACGACATTGATCAGCGTCGACTTGCCGGAGCCATTGGGTCCGAGGATGCCCAGGATCTCACCATCGTGCACGTCGAGATCGACGCCGTCGAGTGCGTGCACCCCCTTGAACGACTTGCGCAGCGCGCGCACCATCAGCATCGCTTCGCCAGTATGCGCGGTTGTCGGTGCCTGATAGTCGGCGCGTGCAATTCGGAGATAGTCGCGCGCTTCGCTTTCATGCGCGAAGGTGGCTTCTGGATCCGACGCCGTGATGACGGCCTCGACGCCGTCGCGCGCGGCTTGCGGCGTGGGTCGCGGTACCTCCGACGTCGACGGTATCGCAATGGGCCGGCCGTGTCTCGTGAGCTTGGCGCGCAGCAATTCGAGAATGCCATTGGGCATAAAGAGTACCGCCGCGAGCAGAATGGCGCCGCTGGCCGCTTTTCCCGTCACCGCCTGATCCGCGGCTGTCGACGCATAGAGCAGCAGCGTAATGGCGGTGGCGCCAAGCGCCGGTCCTGCCCAATGGCGCGTGCCGCCCAGCACGCTCATCAGGATGACGGTCAACGGAACGGTGATGTTGAAGGTGCTGTCCGCGGTGACGTACGACACGAACAGCGCCTGGATGCCGCCGGCCGCGCCGGCAAGAGCGCACGAAATGCCAAGGGCGACGAGCTTGTAGCGATAGGTCGGAACGCCCATCACTTCCGCCGCGTCCTCGTCGTCGTGAATCGCGAACAGACCCATGCCGAGGCGCGCCTGCGGGATCGCGCGCGCAATCATCAGCGTGACGACCGCCAGCGCAAGCGCCATCACGTAGAACGCGCCGGAGGCCGTTGGCGCCAGTGCCGGAACGGTGACGGCGGAGAGGTAGACGCCCGGGCCGCCATCGATCGGCGTGTTGAGCACGATCGTTGCAAGCACGAAAGTGACGGCAAGCGTCAGCAGCGCGAACACCTCGCCACGGACACGCCGCACGCGAAACACGACGGCGCCCAGCGCCGTGCCGAGCAGCGCGGCGAGCAGCGCGGCCGCTGGTAGCGTCCAGAGGAACGGGACGTCGTACTTGCCCGCGAGCACGGCAGTCGTGTAGACGCCGGTGCCGTAAAAGGCGCCGTGGCCGAACGAAAAGTAGCCGGAATAGCCCGACAGGATGTTCCACGACGTGGCCAGCACGATCCAATGCAGCACGAGATACAGGAAAGACTCGTAGAACGCCGGCAGATGCAGGAACGGGACCGCGGCGAGCGCCACGCCGGCGGCGACGATCGCGACAAGCGTACGGTCGAGCTTCAGGATCGTCCCGGACGCAGCAGCAATAGTGCGATCAGCAGCGTGAAAGAGACGATGGGCGCCCACGACGGCGATGCGAACGCCATCGTCACCGCTTCGCTGACGCCGATGATGATGCCGGCGGTAAGCGGTCCGAGCGCGGAGCCGAGTCCGCCGAGCATCACGGCCGCGAACACGACGCCGACCCACGCGTAGATCTGCGAGGGCGTGAGCGTGAAGCTCAAGGCGAGACATACACCCGCGACACCTGCGAGTGCTCCGCAGATGCCCGCCAGCATGAGTCCGTGTGCGCGGCGATTGATGCCGAACGCCGCCGCGACCGGTGCGTCCTCGGCCAGCGCACGCATGGCGCGGCCCAGATCCGTATAGCGCATTGCCGCCCATATCCCGAAGCTGAGCGCCAGCGCGAACGAAAGCGTAAGCAATTCCGGTACTGGTACGAACAACTCGCCGATGCGAAATTTCTGTCCTGCATAGACTGACTCGAGCTTGCGGAAGTCGGCGGTCCATTCGGACTGGATGCCGGCTTCGATGATCGCGGTCAGGCCGAACGTCGCCAGCAGCGAGTTGAGCGGCGACACCGAGAAACGCGCGAGCAGCCACTGCACGGCCACGCCGAGCAGGAAGAACAGGGGAACGATGAGCGCCAGCGTAAGCAGCGGATCCATGCCGCCTACGCTCGCCAGTTGATAGCACAGGTACGCAGCGAGGAAAGCGAAGCCGAAGTGGGCGAGGTTGATGATGTGCAGCAGCCCCCACGACAGGCCGATTCCCAGACCCAGCAGGCCGTACAGGCTGCCGATGAACACGCCCGACAGGGCGGATTGCGCGAGCAGCGTGACACTCGGGAACGTCATGCCGGACGCAGCGCCCCGGGGAGCGGGGCGCTGCAACGCAACGTGCGCGCCATCGCGCGCGCATCTTGGCCCGGCGCGAGTCGCGTCATTGCACTTGCAGCGTCGCGCCTTGTGCGGCGTACTCCTTGGGATACACGGTGACCCAGCGCCCGTTCTGCACCTGCTTGACGCGCATCAGGTCGTCGCCGTAATTGCTCGGGCCGTCGAAGCGCAGCTTGCCCTGGATGGTGTCGACGCCGTTCTTCTTGATCCACGCGGCGATCGCCTTGTCGTCGAGGCTGTTGGCGCCGCGCACGCCGGCTTCGAGGATCTGCCACGCGGTGTAGGATGCGGCGGCCTGGACTTCGACCGACGTATCCGGAATGCCCGCCTTCGCGGCACGCTCATGATAGAGCGCGATGAACTCCGCCGCGCCCGGCGCGTTGCTGAACGGCGGGTGCTCCTCGAATACCGTCATCGACAGCGCATTTTTTGCGAGCGGCGACTTCGACATCGGGCCCGGCGCCGGATACATGTAGAAGTGCTCCTGCGGCGTGTAGTCGATCTTGCTCATTGCCTCGAGCAACTGATTGCCCTCGAGTCCGATGGCGCCCACCCAGATGAAATCCGGCTTGGCGTCCTTGATGCGCGCCGCAATCGGGCCGTAATCGAGGTTGCCGAAATCCCATTCGAGAAACAGCACTTCGGTGAGCCCGCGCTTCTTGGCGACCTCGCGCGCACCGAGTGACATGAAGTGGACGGAAGGGAACTTGCTCGTCACCACCGCGATCGTCTTCGGCGGCTTGGGAGACGCGGCCAGCGCATTGAAGACCGTCGTCGGAACCGTCGTCGCCGGATCCGGTCCGAGCGACCATGCGGGGAACTGCATATCGTACTTCGCAAGCGACGGAATGCCGAAGGTGTGATGCACGAGCACCTTGTTGTAGCGCTGCGCGACGCCCATCGCGGAGAGGATCGCACCGGTCGCGTACGGACCCATAAGCAAGTCGACCTTGTCCACCGTGAGGAGTTGCTCGTAGAGTGTGCGCGCGAGATCGGGCTTCGATTGGTCGTCCTTGACGATCCATTCGACCTGCCGCCCGAGCAATCCCCCGCGCTTGTTGAGTTGCTCGACGTAGATCTCGCCGACGACCTTGTGCACGAGGCTCGTCGCCGCGAGCGGCCCGGTGAGCGCCAGCGTGCTGCCGATGCGGATCGGCGGTTGTGCGCCTTGCGCCCAGGCGGGCGATGTTGCGACCAGCAACGTGCAGATCGCCGTGCCGGCCCAGCAGGACATACGTTGTACTGTGGTCATCGACTGCTCCTCCTTGTTGTGGTTCGTCGTTGTCAGCGTGTTTCGTCCACGACGCCGTTGCGCAACACGCCGATGCCTTCGACTTCCACTTCGCACACGTCGCCGGGTTTCATCCATACCGGCGGCTTGCGCGCGAAGCCGACGCCCGCCGGCGTGCCGCTGATGATGATATCGCCGGGGAAAAGCGTCATCGCGTCCGAACAGACGTTCACCAAGGTTGCTACGTCGAAGATCATGTCGCGCGTGTTGGCATTCTGCAGTTCCTGCCCGTTGAGGCGGGTGCGCAGTTGCAGCCCGCTCGCGCCAGCGGGCAGCTCGTCGGCGGTCACGAACTCGGGACCGAAGGCCCCGGTGGCGTCGAAGTTCTTACCCATCATCCACTGCGTCGACTTGAACTGGTAATCGCGAATCGAGCCGTCGTTGAAGATCGAATAGCCGGCCACATGGTCGAGGGCACGCTCTTTCGCGACGTAACGTCCGGGTTTGCCGATCACGACGACCACTTCGCCTTCGTAATCGAAGCTTTCCGACACGTGCGGCCGCACCAGCGGCGCGCCGTGCGCCACCCACGATTGCGGGTAGCGATGGAACAGGACCGGGTATTTCGGCGCATCCTTGTACGGCGATTCCGCGGCGTGATCGACGTAGTTGAGGCCGACGGCGATCGCCTTGGCGGGATCGCCGATCGGCGGCAAATAGGTAATGTCCGCGAGCGGACGTCGCGATTTCGCGCGCGCTGCCGCCGATCGTGCCGCGTCGAGGCCGCCGGGGGCCTGCAGCAGCTCTTTGAGTGTCACTGGCAGTCCCAGCGCGGTCAGGTCGACCAGCTCCTGGTCCATGCGCAGCCCCAGGCCAGGCGAACCGCCATCCCGCTTGAACGCTACGAAGCGCATCGCTTTCCTGGATGGAATGGAACAGACAACGCTTAAGTGTGCGCCGGCTGCTCGTAATTGACGACGAAGTCGTCGGGAACCGTCGGTCCCCAGACGTAGAACGAGTCCTCGGCCGGATGGTCGGCCGCGGGCCATTCCACGTCGACGGGTACGAAGTCGATGCCGTACGAGAACTCCGCCCAGCTACCCCACGGGTCCTGCGCGTAATAGAAATAGTTCGAGCCCAGGACGTGCCGCCCGACACCCCAGCCTTTGGTGTAGCCCTGCGCCTTCATCTGTTCCGCCCCCAGTCCGACCTCATCGAGGCTTCCCACATCCCAGCTCGAATGATGGAAACCCGGTGCGTTCGACTTCGCGAACGCGACAAGGTGATGATCGCTCGAGTGCGCGCCATGCATGAAGGCGATGATGTCGGCCGACCGGTCCGACAGGCGCAAGCCCAGAACGTCCGCATAGAAAGCGGTCTGGCGAAGCACATCCGGCGTGAACAGAAGCACGTGCGACAGATGCCGGGGTCGCACCGGCGCGGCGCTGCTGCGGCTGGGCGCGGCGCCTTTGCCTGCCGCGGTCGGGGACGATGCGGCGGGCTGCGACTTGACCGAAGGCGACACTTTCGGCGCGACGACGACCTGTATCGGCGTGCCGTCGGGATCGCGGGTCCAGATGCCATCGCCGTCGGAAAGCGGATGCGGCTCGCAGGCGCCACGCGCCTCGATGCGGCGGCCGAGCGCTTCGAAATCGTCTTCGTAAGCGCCGAAGCTCAGGTATTGGAGCCTCTTGGGCTTGCCGTCGGCGTGGACGCTTCCCCAGCGGTGAGAATGACCGTGGGTGTACACATCGAGGCGGTCGCCGTCGCGGCGGACTTCGAGCCCGAATGCGCTATAGAACCGCTCGGCCGGCGCGAGGTCCGGCACGCTGAACGCGAAACGGTTGACCGAGTGAACGCCGAGGGCGTTCTGGCGGCGCGGCAGGGTGGCTTGCTTGTCCATGGTCGTGATTCGGGGATCCGTATGTGCGTGTGCGAAATACGCAAGCGTTTCGGGACGATAGCAGATATTCGACCTTCGCCAAATCCCGGTTCATTTGCTATCGCAACGCAGTTGGGGACAGCGAACGGCAACCGGTTTCACGGCTTGTGTCGCCGATGGGCATTGTCCGGGCTCCATGCCTCCGATGGCCGCGCAATCCGCAGTGGCTTTTCATGGGCACTCGGCGCCATTGGCTGGCGCACATCGGCCAAGAGTGACCCGTGGCGTTGCCTTGCACTACGTCGGGACCCCGGGTTCCCGGGCGCGACAACTGGCATGATCATTGCGTTCTAGCCGCTACGCAGCACGCTTTGCGGATATCAGCGCGTCCATTCCCGCGAAATCTTTCGCGATCGGCGGGTCTGCAGGCAGAGAGGCGCCATTGGGCCAGGAACAAAAGATAGGCTCCAAGCCCCGTTTTCAACCGTCGGCAGGCAGGCGGTTGGGCAAGGTGCGGGCGGCGTTCCTGTACAGTTTTACGGGGCAGGCGATCATCGCGGTCGCGCTTACGCACGCGCTGCTCCTGCCCTTGCTCATCGGCGGCTGGATAAGTGCATTCGCGTACGGACTCGCTGCGCTAGGAATGTCGAGCACGGCGCTTGCCGTCATCGGCCATCGCATGGCGCGCTCGGTTGCGGGATTACGGGCAACGTTGACGCGTTTTGGCGCGAGCGGCGAGGAAGCGACGCCAATTACCGATGCGAGGTCGACCGGTCTGGACGGCCTGCAGCGCGGGCTCGACAACATGTACCGCCGCGTCGCGCGCCGTGAGCAAAGGCTCAAAGCCGCGTACAAGATCGCCGAAGATGAAAATGCCGCCAGCCGCAACCTGGCACAGCAATTGACGCGCTCGCAACGCATCGCCCGCATCGGAAGCTGGGAGTGGGAGCGGGCAAGCAACAGCGTCGTCTGCTCGGGTGAGGTGTTCCGGATTCTCTCCGTGAATCCGACGCAGTTCAGTCCGAGCCCGACCGCGATCCGGAATCTCGTTCACAACGAAGATCGCAGGGCATTTGCCCGCTGGCTCATCCAGCTTGCACGCGGCAGCGTATTGCAAGGACTCGACGTGCGCGTCCTCGGACAGGACGCGGAGCTACGCCATGTGCACGTGCTCGGCGAAGCATTGCTGAGTGCCACCGGCAGCGTCCTCGGTCTCGTCGGAACGATCCAGGATGCCACCGAGCGCACCCGAACGATCCAGCAAATGCATCGCCTCGCTTACTTCGACGTGGTCACGGAGCTCCCCAACCGCTCCCGCTTTCACGAAAAGCTCGCCGAGACGCTGGCGACCGCCAAGCGCGACGGTTCGGCGTTCGCGATCATGTTCCTCGACCTCGACCAGTTCAAGCGCATCAACGATACGCTGGGACACGCGGTTGGCGACGACCTTCTTCGTGTCATCGCGCAGCGGCTCATGCGTGGCCTTCGTCCGGAGGATATGGCCGTGCCGACGCATGCTGAGGCGGTGGAACGAGACGTGTGCCGCCATGGCGGCGACGAATTCATCGTGCTCCTCAATGGCGTCGCCAGCGAGCAGGATGCGGCGCGAGCGGCGACTCGCTTGCTGGCGATGCTCGCGCAGCCGATCGTTCTGGGCACGCACGAGGTATTTGTTTCGGCGTCGATCGGCATCGTTCTGTATCCGCGCGACGGCGACGATATCGACACACTGCTCAAGAATGCGGACGTCGCCATGTACCACGCGAAGGCGCAAGGTTGCGGCCGCTTCTTCTTCTATCATGACTCCATGCGCGAGGCCTCTGCGCAGCGGCTTTCGCTCGAGCATGACCTGCGCAAGGCGCTCGAAGGCGAGCAATTCGAACTTTACTACCAGCCGCAGATAGAAGTACTCACAGGCAAAATCGTCGGCGTCGAGGCGCTGATACGCTGGAATCATCCGACGCTCGGAATGCTCGGACCGGCCCACTTCATCGGCGTCGCGGAAGAAGCCGGGCAGATCATGGCGATCTGGGAATGGGTCCTTGTCGCAGCGCTGATCCAGCACAATGCCTGGCTGGCGCAAGGTCTTCCCGCGGTCACGATCGCCGTCAACCTTTCTAGCGTGCAGTTCAGCGATCCCGCGCTCGCCGAGCGTGTCGAGGAAATCGCGCGCGTGGTCGGCGTGCCGCTCGACTATCTGGAGCTCGAGGTCACCGAATCGATGCTGCTGGTCGATTCTGATGCGGCGCTCAAGACGCTGACGGCGCTGCGCGCGAAGGGCGTCAAGATCGCCATCGACGATTTCGGCACCGGTTACTCATCGCTGTCGTACCTGAGGCGCCTGCCATTGGACAAGCTCAAGCTTGACCAATCGTTTATCCGCGACGCGGGTAACGAGGGAGACGTGGCGATCACTCGCGCGATCATTGCGATGGCGCAAAGCCTGAAGCTGGCGGTGGTGGCCGAAGGCGTGGAAACGCAGGCGCAGATCGACCTCCTGCTGAGCCTGGGCTGCACGACGGTCCAGGGCTTCCTGCTCGGCCGCCCATTGCCCGCTGCCGCGACCGCGAAGCTGCTGCGCGAGAGCGTGACGAACGCCGACTCCGGGGTCGCCAACCAAAGCGATACGAGCTGGACCGCGATCTTGCAGGCAAAGCCTGCGGGCGCGATCGAGCCCAAGAGAGTCCCTTGAAGATGTAGTGCGTTCTGTCCAGGGAGCAGCGGCCGGTCGACACGGTCTGTTCCGCGTGCGTCCTCTGAACCGAGGAGAATGTGATTCTCGGAAGCGTCTCAAGTCCGTTCGATCTTGCGCGCGAGCACCACCGAGGTCGTTGTCTTCAGGACGCCCTCGACATCCCCTATCTCATCGAGCAGAGCGTCCAATCTCACCGCCGACTCGGCGCGAATCTGCGCTACAAAGTCGAATTCGCCACTGACTGTGCTGAGCTGACGCAATTCCGGCATGCGGGACAGTTGACGCACTACTTCGCGGCCGGAGCGAGGCCGGACAGTGATGCCGACAATGGCCTGCAAACCCTTGTCGGCGATGTCCTGGCGCAGTCGCACGGTGTATCCGACCACGACGCCGTCGTGCTCGAGCCGGCTGAGTCTGGCGACGACCGTCGTACGCGCGACACCGAGCTTGCGCGCCAGGTTGGCCGTCGATTCGCGTGCATTCGCCTGCAGCAACGCCAACAGCTCGCGGTCGAGCTTGTCGCGTCGCAGAGGGCCGGTGTCGACAGTCCTGGGGGATTCCATCGGTCTATCGTTCAGTTGTCGTCGATCGTGCCACGGTATCGAGTTTGGTCACATCGTCAACAAAAGGTGTCATATCGTCAACCAAATCACACTTTTCGTCAAACTCTCTGTTTCATTCGTCGTGCGCCACCTCTACAGTTACCGACTGAGTCATAGGTGACACGAGGGTTCGAAATGCGCGTCGTTCTATTGGGCGCCGGTCACATCGGGGAAACCATCGCGGGCCTGTTGTCCCGGTCGGGCGACTTCATTGTTAAAGTCGTGGATCGCAGCGAAGCTGCGCTGTCGAAGCTCGCGGGCCTCCCCGTGGATACTGTCCAGGTCGACACCGAGGACGCCCAGGCGCTGCGGGCCACGCTTGCCGGACACGATGCGGTGATCAACGCGCTGCCCTACCACTTGGCAACCTTGGCGGCAGCGCAGGCCTCAGCCGCCGGCTGCCACTACTTCGACCTCACCGAAGACGTCACCGCGACGCGCGAAATCCAGCGAATGGCCGAAGGCGCTGCCACCGCGTTCATGCCGCAGTGTGGCCTGGCGCCCGGTTTCATCGGCATCGTCGCGAACCATCTCGCGAAGCGCTTCGACGTGCTGCACGAGATCAAGATGCGGGTGGGCGCACTGCCGGCCTTCCCGACCAACGCGCTGAAATACAACCTGACGTGGAGCGTGGACGGCCTCATCAACGAATACGTTCATCCGTGCGATGCCATCCGCGACGGGCGGCGCATCGAAATGCTGGCGCTTGAAGGCCTGGAGCACTTCTCGCTGGACGGCGTCGAATACGAAGCCTTCAACACTTCCGGCGGACTTGGCACGCTTTGCGATACGCTCGCTGGCCGCGTGCGGACCCTCGATTACAAGTCGGTGCGCTATCCGGGCCACCGCGATCTGATGAGCATGCTGCTGGAAGAACTGCAGCTAAAATCCGATCAGGAGACCTTGAAGGCCATGCTGCGGCGCTCGGTGCCGACCACGATGCAGGACCTGGTACTTGTATTCGTCACCGTCAGCGGCATGCGCGGCGACCGGTTGGTGCAGGAAGTATTTGCCCGCAAGATCTTTGCCGATCGAACGGAAGGGGCGCCTTTGAGCGCGATTCAAATCACGACCGCCGCCGGCGTGTGCGCGGCTGTCGATCTGTTCCGCGAAGGCAAACTGCCGCGCCGCGGTTTCATTCGGCAGGAGCAGGTCGACCTTCCCGATTTTCTCGCCAACCGCTTCGGTAGCGCCTATCAGCAGTCGCGGCAAGTCGAATCGATCGGCTGAACCAGCCACCATTCATCGGCCATCGCGAGGAGCCGCCATGAACGTCGAAACGCTGTTGCAATCGCTCGGTCCGCCCGCCACGGCGTACCAAGGGGGCAATTTGACCGTCACGTCTCCTGGCGACGGTGCGATCCTCGGTCGGGTCCCGGAGACGCTGCCGGCAGATGTGTCGCCCATCGTCGACCGTGCGCATGCCGCCTACCGGCGGTGGCGCCTGGTGCCACCGCCGAGGCGTGGAGAACTGGTGCGCGTTTTTGGCGAAGAGTTGCGGGCCAGCAAGGAGCCGCTTGCCCATCTCGTGTCGCTCGAAGTCGGGAAGATTCGCTCCGAAGCGCTGGGGGAAGTCCAGGAGATGATCGACATATGCGACTTCGCGGTCGGACTGTCGCGCCAGCTCTACGGGCTGACTATCGCGTCGGAACGCCCTGGGCACCGAATGATGGAGACCTGGCATCCACTCGGTGTCGTCGGCGTCATCACCGCATTCAACTTCCCAGTCGCGGTAGCGGCATGGAACGCCGCTTTAGCGCTCGTCTGCGGCGATCCGGTCGTCTGGAAACCGTCCGAGAAGGCACCGCTATGCGCGCTGGCGGTGCAAGCGGTGTTCGAACGCGCCTGCCGCCGGTTCGGGGACCCGATGCGAACCGCTGACCTGTTGCAACTTGCCGTCGGTGGCCGCGACGTCGGGAGGGCGATGGTCGTCCACCCGCGGGTAGCGCTACTCTCCGCCACCGGAAGCACGCGCATGGGGCGCGACATCGGAGCGAGCGTGGCCGCTCGCTTCGGCCGCTGCCTTCTCGAGCTGGGCGGCAACAATGGCATCACCGTCGGGCCGTCCGCCGACCTCGATTTGACCGTGCGCGCAGTGGTGTTCTCCGCGGCCGGCACAACCGGGCAGCGCTGCACGACGGCGCGCCGTCTCATCGTGCACGAAGCCGTGCATGATCGCCTGGTGCAACGTCTGCAGCACGCCTACGGTAGCGTGAAAATCGGCCCACCGCTCGAAGAGGGCACGCTGCTCGGACCGTTGATCGACGCACACGCGTTCGAGGCGATGCAGGCAGCCCTGGCGCAGGCGCGGTCGGAGGGCGGCAGAGTATTCGGCGGCGAGCGCGTGCTGGAAGATCGGTTTCCCCACGCCCACTACGTAAAGCCAGCCTTGGTCGAGATGCCGGAGCAGACCGCGATCGTGCGACAGGAGACCTTCGCTCCAATTTTGTACGTTATGAAGTATCGTGCACTGGCCGACGCGATAGCAATCAACAACGCCGTGCCTCAGGGGCTTTCGTCATCTATCTTTACAACCGACCTGCGCGAAGCGGAGCTATTCATTTCTGCGACAGGTTCCGATTGCGGTATCGCGAACGTCAATATCGGGACGTCCGGAGCGGAGATCGGCGGCGCCTTCGGGGGTGAGAAGGAGACCGGCGGTGGACGTGAGTCCGGCTCGGACGCGTGGAAATCCTACATGCGCCGCGCGACCAATACGGTGAATTATTCGGGCGAACTTCCGCTGGCACAGGGCGTACGTTTCGATGTCGTGCCATGATCTATGTTTCTGGAACGGGACGAGCGGTCAAATGACCGGACCTAACGGCCCGCTTCGTGTTGAGACCTGCAGTGCCGACCCTAGGTGCAACCATGGCGAGAACTTTGGCGGATTACGAAAAGCTCAAGGAAATTGCGAACGCCGAACTCTCGAGGATTCCCGAGTGCGCCGGATTTGCGGTCGGCATCGTCGTCCATCTGCCGGACGAGACGGGTTGCAACTGGGACATCAAAGTGACCCGCAAAGGTCTGAATCGGCACGGCGCGCCGCTGCTGCGCGAGGCTATTCTGCTCTTGCGCGGCCGCTACAATCTGCGCGCGGCGCGCGCCTGACCACACCACGCGTTGCCTGACGTGGGTATCGCCGCAGCCGTTGCAAATTGCCGCGCCCCACGTAACGCGCCGGCGTCGGCGTTGCTGGCTCTCGACCGTCGCCGAACACAGAGCAACCGGTTAAAAACGCGTCAATATGGGTGTGAATCGCTGCAAACTGCGTATTTTGGATGAAAATAATATGTAAGCTTGCCTACATAGCGCCGGACGGTCCGGTACAGTGACAAGAATGACGTTCAATTCTCTTGGTGACCGCATCGTACATCCCGGGTATGATCTCCTGCGGCAAATGCAAAAATGGCGAAAGAAGAAAAACAAAGCGAAATTTCACAATTAGTGTGAAACCGCGAGCATTTGCAGATCGGCAGGTCGGTTTTCGCCAGGGAGTATCAGAATGACAAGCGTGTTCGCGTCGATTTCCTCCAGTGTATGTGGAGCGTCCGCCCGCCTTCGCATCGTTCTAGCCAAGTTAAGGGCGCCATCCTCCGAACACGCCCACGTCGCGCGCAAAGCTAACCTGCGAAATAGCACGCGCGGAATCATCGCGGCCTTCGCCATGTTCGGGATGGTATCGAGCTCGCACGCGGCGATCACCACCTTTGCCACGTTCTTCGAGCGGGTGGGCGGTGCGGATTTCGTCTTCGTCAACAGTTCGCCGACCGACGCGACCTTCAACGCGACCAGCCCGATCTTTTTCAGTTATCTCAATATTCCCGGATTGCCGGCGGATCTGCAGGGTATTCAGTCGGCCCACATCACGATTGTCGAGACGACCACCGCTCCAGCGACGTTAACTGGCGGCTCCGTGGCGCAGCCTTTCCCGGTGATTGCCACCACCATCACGATTACCCGTGACACGCCTGCGGCAGAAGGTTTCGGTACCAAAACCGTTTTGCTGCAAGTGACCAACAGCGCGACGCTCGACGGCCTCAACGGGAGTACGTCGGGCAGCTTGAATGCCGCGACGAGCACGGGCGAATCGGTCGTCTTCGTATCGGATTTTCTCAATTTTTCCAACACGATCGCGCGCGACCTCGCGATCGCACTGACCCAGATCAATCCACCGCTCGGCCTTTCCGGTCCGAGCGGCGCCGCCGGCACCTTCCTGAACAGCTTTACCTCGGTCGCATCGGGCAATTTCAGCTCCGATCCGGTCCCGAACGCGAGCACTCCGACCATTGCGAAGAGTTTCAGCCCGAACCCGATCGTGGCGGGCGGCGTGTCGACCCTGACATTCACGCTATCCAACGCCAACGTCGCGTCGGTCACCAACGTCAGCTTTACCGACACCTATCCTGCGTTCCTTTTCAACGCAACTCCGCCCAATGTCGTCAATACCTGCGGCGGAACCGTGTCGGGCGGGGTGGCCGGTGGAAATACGATTGGCTTGTTCGGCGTCACCATTCCGGGAAACAGCAGTTGCACGATCAGCGTCGACGTTACGTCCGCGCTGGTGAATTGCTACAACAATGTATCCAGCGTGGTCAACTCCGATCAGGGCCCCGGCAACACGGCAATCGACACTTTGTGCGTAACCGCGGCGCAGCCGGCCCTCACAACGCAGTCGTCAGCGAACATAACGCTCGGTGGCACGATCAGCGACACGGCGACCTTGAGCGGCGGCGTCAACCCGACGGGAAGCATCACGTTCTCGTTGTACGGCCCCAACGACACGACGTGCGCGTCGCCGGCGATTTTCACGTCGACCGTTCCGGTCAATGGCAACGGCAATTATACGTCGGCGCTGTTCACTCCCGGCGTGGTGGGTGCCTATCGGTGGATCGCGAACTACACCGGTGACGCCAACAACAGCCCGGTCACAAATCTGTGCAACGCCGCGAATGAAAATGTGGTGGTGACGCAGGCGACGCCCGCCGTGGTCACTACGGCGTCCGCTGCAGTGGTGCTCGGAGGCGCAATTCACGACACCGCGGTCCTGAGCGGTGGATTCAATCCGACCGGCTCGATCACCTTCAACTTATTCGGTCCCAACGATGCGATCTGCTCTGGCGCGGTGATTTTCTCGTCGACGATTGCGGTCGCCGGGAACGGCAGCTATCTGTCCGCGTCATTCACGCCCACGACGGCGGGCACGTACCGCTGGATCGCCAATTACAGCGGCGACGCGGGCAATACGGCCACGCTCAACGCATGCAACGCCGCGAACGAGAGCGTTGTCGTTAACAAGACAACGCCGGCAGTGACCACTACAGCCTCGGCCAGCGTGACGCTCGGCGGCCCGATCAGCGACTCCGCGACCTTGAGCGGCGGGACCAATCCGACCGGCACGATCACCTTCAATTTGTACGGTCCCAACGATGCGGCCTGCTCCGGCGCGGTGATCTTCACGTCGACGATTGCGGTCGCCGGCAACGGCGTTTACGCGTCCGGGCCTTTCACGCCGTCAGTGCCAGGCACCTACCGTTGGATCGCCAACTACAGCGGCGACGGCAACAACAACGCGACGACGAACACATGCAACGCGGCGAACGAGAACGTTATCGTCACTCAGAACGTGACAACGGTTACGACGCAGGCGTCAGCTGCCGTGACGCTCGGAGCGTCGATCAGCGATACAGCCACATTGAGCGGTGGCGCCAATCCGACAGGGACGATGACCTTCAATTTGTACGGTCCCAATGACGCGACCTGTACCGGCGCAATCGTCTTCACGTCGACGGTTCCGGTCAACGGCAACGGCAACTATGTTTCCGCCAGTTTCACGCCCACGACCGCCGGCACTTATCGCTGGATCGCCAACTACAGTGGCGATGTCAATAACACGGCGACAGCGAACGCGTGCAACGCCGCGAACGAGAACGTGGTTGTTGCCAAGCTTACAACGGCGCTCACGACGCAAGCTTCAGCAGCCGTGACGCTTGGCGCGTCGATCAGCGACACGGCCACATTGAGCGGCGGCACCGCTCCGACAGGTACGATCACCTTCAACCTGTTCGGGCCCAACGACGCGACGTGCACCGGGGCGGTGGTCTTCACGGCCACGGTTCCGGTCGCCGGCAACGGAAATTATGTTTCCGGATCGTTCACGCCGACCGCAGCGGGGACATACCGCTGGATCGCCAACTATAGTGGTGACGTCAACAACACCGCCACCGCGAACACGTGCAATGCCGCCAACGAGAATGTCGTAGTGACCCAGGCCGCGCCGACCGTGGTCACGACCGCCTCCGCAGGAGTGCAGCTCGGCGCAGCGATCAGCGACAGCGCGGTCCTGGCTGGCGGGGTCAATCCGACCGGATCGATCCTGTTCCGGTTGTACGGCCCCAACGACGCGACTTGCACCGGCGCGATCATCTTCACGTCGACGATTCCGGTCGCCGGCAACGGAACCTTCGGATCCGGAAACTTCACGCCGACATTGGCCGGCACCTACCGCTGGATCGCCAACTACAGCGGTGACGCCAACAACGCTGCTACGGCCAACGCGTGTAACGCAGCGAATGAAAGCGTCGTAGTGACCCAAGCCACGCCGACCGTGGCCACAACGGCCTCGGCGGGCGTTCAACTGGGCGCAGCGATCAGCGACAGCGCGGTCCTGGCTGGCGGGGTCAATCCGACCGGATCGATCCTGTTCCGGCTGTACGGTCCCAACGACGCGACTTGCACCGGCGCGATCATCTTTACGTCGACGATTCCGGTCGCCGGCAACGGAACTTTCGGATCCGGAAACTTCACGCCGACATTGGCCGGCACCTACCGCTGGATCGCCAACTACAGCGGTGACGCCAACAACGCTGCCACG
>JADGRP010000235.1 GCA_017880805.1 Burkholderiales bacterium | reverse complement strand
TCTGCCGGCCCGCGTCGCGGAAGAGCATTCGGAAACCGCGTACACGACCGACCGCGCAATCGAGTTCATGCGCGCGCGCGGCGATGAGCCGTGGGCGCTGCACCTGTCGTACGTCAAGCCGCACTGGCCGTACATGGCGCCTGCGCCCTATCACGCGCGCTATTCGCTCGAGCAGTGCCTTCCGGTGAAGCGCGACTCGCGCGAGCTGGATGACGCGCACCCAGTGCTTGCCGCCTATCGCCAGCAGGAGGAATGCGCGAACTTCATGCGCGACGAAACATGGCAGACCGTGCGGCCCACCTATCAAGGGCTGGTGCAGCAGATCGACGATCATCTCGGCCGCGTCTGGGAGGCGCTCGAGCGGTTGGGCCGCTGGAAAGATACGCTGATCGTATTCACCGCCGATCACGGCGATTTTCTGGGCGATCACTGGCTCGGAGAAAAGGAGCACTTCTACGACACGGTGCAACGCGTACCCTTGATCGTCTACGATCCCGATCCCGCTGCCGACGCGACGCGCGGTCACGCCGAGACGCGCTTTGCCGAAGGCGTCGACATTGTGCCGACGTTTCTTGAAGCGCTCGGGCTGCCGAGCGCCGCCGAGCGCATCGAAGGCCGTTCACTGCTGGCACTGACGCGCGCCGCCAAGGTTTCCGAATGGCGCGACTGCGTGTTCTCCGAGCTCGACTACGGCTACCGCGAGGCGCGCCGGATCCTCGGCCGCAAGCCGGACGAGTGCAAGGCGTGGATGGTTCGCACCGACCGCTGGAAATATGTCCACTGGCAGGGCTTCGCGCCGCAATTGTTCGATCTCGACGCCGACCCGGACGAGTATTGCGATCTCGGCCGCAATCCCGATTTCGAAGGCATACGACGCGATATGCACGAACGCCTGCTCGCCTGGTTCATGCGATTGAAGCGGCGCGTGACGGTGACCGACGAGGAAGTCGAAGCCGCGACTGCGGCGCACAAGAGGGCCGGCGTCTTCTTTGGGCAATGGTAGGTCTGCCCGGGCTCTGCTGGCGCCGCAATATTTACGGTCGTCATTCCCGCGGAAAGCCTGCCCTCGAATGCTTTAAACGGGGGCGGGAATCCATTGCGTCTCGAAGGTCAAAATGGATCCCCGCCTTCGCGGGGATGACGGCACTGAGAATTCGGGCGTGACGCCATCGCGTTGGCAATTCACAAGCGTAGTTTGCTGGCGAATTCCGTCTCGTCGAATCCAAGCAGCAACGTTTTCCCCGAATCGACAATCGGCCGCTTGATAATCGACGGCTTGGCCAGCATCAGCGCGATAGCGCTCTTCTCGTCTCCGATCCCCTTCTGAACCTTCGAGTCGAGCATGCGCCAGGTCGTGCCGCGACGATTGAGCACATTTTCCCATCCGAACGCGATACACCAGCGCGCGAGCAGCTCCGGCGTCGGGGGAGTCTTCTTGTAGTCGAGGAATTCGTAGCGGTGCCCGTGCGTATCGAGCCACGCGCGCGCCGATTTTACGGTATTGCAGTTGACGATCCCGTAGACTTTCATGGCAGCGATGAAACCGTGACGAAACAACGAGCGCGTCGCAATCTTCGGTTGCAGTGCGCCAACCGGCCAAGTATAAAGGCGTTCGATTGTTGCGACCCATCCTTACGATGACCGCTCCTTCCGCAACCCCGGATCCCACTGCGCGCAGCACCGTGCGTTCGCTGGTCGCCTCGCAGATCCGCGAAGTGGCCAACGCGGGCATGGGTGATCCCGACATTCTGGCGTTCTGGTTCGGCGAACCCGACGAAGTCACGCCCGGCTATATTCGCGACACCGGGATCGCCGCGATCGCCGCCGGCGAGACCTTCTACACGCAGAATTTCGGCATTCCGGAATTGCGCGGCGCGCTGGCCAGTTACCTTTCGCGGCTGCACCGTCCGCTCAGCGCCGACCGGATCGCGGTGACCGCGTCGGGCATGTCCGCGCTCATGCTCACCGCTCAAGCGCTGGTGAGCCCCGGCGACCGCGTGGTCTGCGTCACGCCACTGTGGCCGAACCTGACCGAAATTCCGAAGATACTCGGCGCGGAAGTAGTGCGTGTCGCGCTTCGATTCGACCGCGGTGGCTGGACGCTCGACGTCGCTCGATTGCTCGACGCGCTCACACCCGGCACATGTGCCGTCGTGATCAACTCACCCAACAATCCGACCGGTTGGACACTGCGCGCCGACGAGCAGCGGACCATCCTGGACCACTGCCGCAAGCACGGCATCTGGATCGTCGCCGACGACGTCTACGAGCGCTTGTACTACGCGGGCGCCGAGGGACGCGCGCACGCAGCCAACTGCGCGCCCTCGTTTCTCGACATCGCCACCGCGGACGACCGCCTGGTCAGCACCAACAGCTTTTCCAAGGCGTGGCTGATGACGGGATGGCGCCTCGGGTGGATCGTCGCGCCGCCCGCGCTGATGGCCGATCTGGGCAAGCTGATCGAATACAACACGTCGTGCTCGCCCGTTTTCGTGCAGCGCGCCGGCGTGGTCGCGATCGAGCGTGGCGAGCCCACGGTGGCGCACACGGTGTCACGTTTTCGCAAGGCGCGCGATGAGCTCACGCTTGCGTTGAGCCGCGTGCCGCGCGTCGAGACCGCGCTGCCGGCCGGCGCAATGTATGCATTCTTCCGTGTCCAGGGCGTCACGGACAGCTTGGCCTTCTGCAAGCAGCTGGTGCGCGAAGCCAAGCTGGGACTCGCGCCCGGCAGTGCTTTCGGTCCGGAAGGCGAAGGTTTTGTCCGCTGGTGCTTTGCCGCAACCGAAGATCGCCTCGCCGAAGGCATCGCGCGGCTTTCGCGCTTTCTGCAACGCGGATGAGGCCGGCGCGGAACGATTGAAGGGCCCTTGCAACACCTCGCGCCACTGTCCCGCCATAATCCTTCGCCGACTTGCCGCTTTGCTGCCGCGTGCTCGCCACATGGGTCCGCTGTAATCGAGTCTGCGCTGGTCTGGTCCCCGTCCAGACACATGGGAGTTTGCATGAAAGCCTGGGCCTTGAAAGTACCGGTGTCGCTCTTTGCCGTGTGGACGTTATCGCTCTGCGCGCAGCCGGTTGAATTCTTTTCGCCGCAGGGAGAGGTCAAGGGCGTGCGCCAGGTCAACGCGCGCTTCGCGCAGGCGATGGTGCCTTTCGGCGACCCGCGCGAGCTCGACCCGTTCGATGTCGACTGCGCCGAAAAAGGCAAAGGCCGCTGGGCCGACACCAGGAACTGGGTGTACGACTTCGATCGCGACCTGCCCGCCGGCGTGCGCTGCGGCTTTACGCTCAAGTCCGGGATCACGGCGCTCGACGGCAAGACGCTGGAGAGTGGGCAACGATTCGCGTTCACCACCGGCGGCCCGGCGGTGATCCGAAGCCTTCCGTACGAAGGCAGCCGCATCGACGAAAACCAGATCTTCGTGCTCGGCCTGGATGCGCCGGCAAAGAGCGACAGCATCGCCGCCAACGTTTACTGCGTCGCGGCGGGAGTGAACGAAAAAATCGGCGTCCGCCTCGTTACCGGCGAGGAACGGAAGACGGTTCTGGACAACCGCAAATCGTTCGCCGCGAGCTACCTGCGCTTTCTGTTTCTCGATGCCGCCGAGGGCCGCACACGCTCGATCACCTTCCGCCTGCCGAACACCGGCAGCGACGACGACAAGTTTCTTCGGCTGCGCGACG
>JADGRP010000234.1 GCA_017880805.1 Burkholderiales bacterium | reverse complement strand
GGGGCGCGATGGAAGGTTGGTCTCCGCGCGTTGGCATTGTACGCGCGCCTCGAATCGGGGTCGACGCCCAGCGGCGAGTCATCGTGCGCGGCGAAGTGCCGCACCCAGCAAGATCCAGGCTTCGATGGTTCATCATGCAGAAACCGTCAGAAGGACGCCAAGAGCGCCCACGCCGAAAAAAGTCGCGTTGTAGAGCGCGTGTATGAGTGCGGTAAGCACGAACGCGGCTCTATTGGATCGCTTCAGCCACGTAGTCAGCGTTACGGAATAGATCAGGAACGGCCAAAAACTCGCAAATACCTGCTGCCAACCACCACCGATCTTGTGAGCCAGCGCACAGATTGCCGCTAACAGGACGATCTGGACCTGCCCCTGCTGCGGAATCATCCGCTTGAGCAGGGACGCCAAGGGAAACATGAGCGCCGTCTCCAGCAGTGGGGCAACCAGAATGCTATAGCCCGCAATTGTGGCATCGAGCACCTGCGCGGGCGGACGCAGTGAATCGGCCCCGATAAGTACAAGTGCAAAGAAATAGAGAAGTGACGGTATTACCGCGATGAGCCAGGCGCGCAATGCATATCCCGCACGACTTGCCTTGGTATCGTAGGAAATTGCGAGAGGGTTCATGTGCAACCGCTCAGTTTGACCCGAGAAATCCTAACGCATGAATACTTCCAGTCTGGGAGACTCATACCGACTGCGTACGGAGTGGTCCATTCCGTTGTTTTGGAGCAGCGCGCATGGCCAAAGCGTATCGATCTCAACCGGTCGCGCGTGTCTCAGTGCGGCCAACTGCGGCCCGTCGCGTGTCGCAGGCGAGACTCTGGTTAGCTTGACGCTTTGGATGCGCGTCGGGCGTCCGCTGCCTTTGGCACATCCCTTGCGGGTAGGTTCCTTAGGCAGCGGTTTTCTACCGTGTGAGTTACCCCCGCTGACGCCACTCGTCACAAAGCGACGCCCGGGGAACTCCCATCACAAAACCGAAGCCGACTTAGTAGTCAACGCATGGAGCACACGATGAACACATACAATGTCGACCACGATCACATGCCCATCGGGCTGCGGTTCGCATTCTTCAAGTTCCACCTGCGCAACGTGTTCTTCACCTGGTACTACAACCGAAGAACCAGGAGGCACGCACGTTCCTAGACTTCCATCGCACCAGCAAGGGTGCGTTTGGCATCAGCGCCGACGTCAAGTTTGGCGCGCCGCAGCCCGCAACTTCGCATTGTCGGTGCCGCTTCTTCGACCCCCAGCTACGGCCAGCTTCGCAATGGCTACAAGCGCCGCAAAATCCAAAGGTGTTGTCATCCTCCCTCCATCTCGAATTTGGCGCCCCCGGCACGAATCGAACGTGCGACCTCACCCTTAGGAGGGGCGCGCTCTATCCACTGAGCTACGAGGGCAGCGGCGTAATCTTACCCGGTTGCCCCTTCCGGGCTTTACAAGACCGCGCTAAAACCGCGCTTTTCCTCTGTTCCAAGAGTGATACCCCTACCCTGCTATGGGGTAGGTCACACATTCGATTCGTGTCGAGGGCGCCCTCAAGGGGCGCCGTGCGAAATTGCCTTGCGCTGCTCGCATTGCTGCTGCCGCTGTCAGCAATGGCGGAGCAATTCGACTTGGTCTGCACGTTCTAACTCGTTGGAGTGCCGCTGCAGCGAAAGATGATTCAACACGTCGATGCAGACCGAAACACGGTGAATGGATACTCGGCCAAAATTAGTGAGGCCGAGATTAGGTACGACGAGACCCTTAATGGACCAAACAAGAAATATACTCATGAAAGCTGGCGCGTGCGCGGTTCGGCACACAACCTCTCGCAACAGAGGCCCACGCCGAAATTGATAAAAGCGCTGCTGGAAAACGTTGGCAAACATTGGTCGACGCCTGAGCCTTGGAACTTCCTAAATGACTACGAACCCCTTGTCACATGATGCGTCCGAAGATTCCAAACAAGACGCAATCAAGTCACGGATACGAACGATCCCCGATTATCCCAAACACGGGATCATGTTTCGCGACATAACCCCGCTGCTGCTGGATCCGGTCGGGTTCCGATTGTCAATCGATGAAATGGCCAGCCGTTACGAGAGTCGGTTGTTCGAAAAGGTCGTCGGTATCGAGTCGCGCGGCTTCATCTTCGGCTCGGCGCTTGCGTACAGGCTCGGCAAAGGATTCGTGCCGATCCGCAAGCAGGGCAAGCTGCCCGCCGATACGATCGAGATGGGCTACGATCTGGAATACGGCACGGCGCGCATGGAAATGCACGTCGACGCGATCTGCAAGGGCGAGAAGGTCGTTATCGTCGATGACCTGATCGCAACGGGCGGCACCGCGGAAGCCGCCTCCAGACTGGTCGAGCTCGCCGGCGGCGAAGTCGTCGAGTGCTGCTTCGTAATCGATTTACCCGATTTCGGGGGACGACGGCGCCTGGGCAACACTGGCATCGCCTCGCACGCGCTGTGCGCGTTCGAGGGGAGATAACCGCTCGCATGGCCATTTCCTTGTATCGCAACTGCGATCCGACCCGGCCCAGTCTTGGGGTAACAGCTAATGGCCGATCGCGGCTTTCCGCAGCCACGCGTTGCTGCCTGGCCGACCCCGACGCGATTCGCCGACGCGATTGCCTAGTTCGTCGTGCCGCGCAGACCTGCACGCTCGGCAGAGCGGCGGACCAAGCCATCGGCCTTCACGCTAGCGGCGAACTTTCGCATGTATTCCATCCCCGCGTCATGTCCCTTGGGGATCGCAATGGCCAGATGCTCCTCTCCCCAACGACCATCGAGCACCTTCGCACCAGGCGACTTTTCGGACATCTCAAAAAGGATTGCCTTGTTGGTGGCGAACGTGTCGAGCTCGCCCTTGGACAGCATTTCCGCCGCAACCTGCAGCGTCGGCGCCTGCACCACGATTGCGTTCTTGAACTCGCGTGACAAAGTGGTCAACGAAGTACTCCCCTGGCTGACGCCGACCTTGATGCCCGGCTTGTCGACATCGGCGATCGACGCGACGGGCGAGCCCGGCATGACGAGGTAGCCCAGTTCCAGCTCAAGCAGCGGCGCAGTGAAGTTCACGTCGATGGCGCGCGCCGGCGAGGCGTTGGTGACGGTGAAGTCGACTTGCTCGGTCCTCATCGCTTCCAGCACCGCGGCCACGCGCGGGAATTCCACCTGCTCGTAGGGCACCCCGAGCCGTCTGGCGAGCTCCTTGCCGATGTCCACGGTCACCCCGCAGGCCTCGCCTGAAGCGGCGTCCTTTACCAGCGAGGTGGGGCTGCCCGGGTAGACCCCAACGCGCAACTTGCCGGTGGGCGCCAGCGCTTGCCGAACCTGCGCGCTGGGCATGTCCGACAGGCTCGCACAGGCGGCGAGCGAGGCGGCGACGGCCGCCAACGCAAAGATGCGAATCGCGAACACGGTCCTGGGTCCTGAATCTGCGTGGTCTCTCAATCGGGCTGGATCTTCGCCTCGCGAATCAAGCGCTCATAGCGCGCACGCTCGGTATTGAGCAACGCGCCGAATTGCTCGCTAGTTTCGAGCAGCACCTCACCGCCCGCGGCAGCGAGCCGTTCTTTCACCTCGGCACTGGCCAATGCGCGCACGATCTCGCCGTGTAGACGCGCCACGACCGGCGCCGGCAATGCGGCGGGGCCGACGAAGCCGTACCAGACGGATGCCTCGAAGCCGGGGAAGCCAGATTCGGCAACTGTCGGTACGTCCGGAAAAATTGTCGACCGCACCGGCGTCATTGCCGCCAGCACGCGCAGCTTGCCACTGCGCACGAGTGGCTGCACCTCCAGCGCGTTGACAGCCACAGCTTCCACGTGTCCGCCGAGAACGTCGGTGATAGCCTGCGAGCCGCCTTTGTACGGAATGTGCGTGAGGGAGATGCCGGCAGCGCGCTCGAACAGTTCGACCGCCAGATGCGGGGTCGAGCCGTTGCCCGGTGAGGCATAGTTCAACGCCTTCGGCCGCGCCCTCGCGGCAGCGATGAACTGGCTGATCGTCTTGAATTCCGATTGTGCACTGACTGCGATCACCACCGGCACCCGCCCGACCAGGGCGATCGGTGTAATGTCCCGCGCCAGGTCGTAGGGCGGCGGCTCGTATAGTGAAACGTTGGCGGCCAGCGCGTTGGCGGCGAGCATCACCGTGTAGCCGTCGGCGGGACTATCAATGAGCGTACGAATGGCGAGGTTGGTGCCAGCCCCGGGCTTGTTCTCCACGACGACCGGCTGACCGAGGCTCGCGGCGAGCGGCTGAGATACGGCCCGCGCGATGATGTCGACCGCCCCGCCTGCGGAGTAGCCGACGATGACCCGAATGGGCTTGGTCGGGTAGGACTGGGCATAACCACTACGCGCGGTACACAGGCCAGCCAGGAGTGCCATGAGGGCTTGTCTTCGGTTCATGCTGGGTCCTAATTCTTGGGCGCTGCAGACGCGAATCCGGACGACGCCAGCAGCTCCTCGAGATATTGCTTCCATACCGTCGCGACGGTATGCGTGCCGTGGCCGCGCGTCTCCGGACTCGAGGGCAGGATGATCGCCTGTCCATTCGGGACACGTTTGATCTCGCGCTCCAGAATGCCAAGTTCAGGAGGGTTGATGAGGTCGTCGGCGGAATTGACTGCCATCAGCGGCACGCGAATTTTTTCCAGATCGGGACCCGGGTCGTAGTCACGCGAGGCCTCGAACTGGTACAGCGTATCGTTTGCATCGCTCGTCTTCATCAACGATTCGACTGCCGAGTCCAACGCCGAATCGCTCTCCGCGAGCGTGGGCATCTGTTGCTGGCGCAGCGGCGGATTGCTGGACATGAAATACAGCATTTCGACCGCCGTACGGAGGCTCGGCGGCTGCGATGCATAGTTGCCACTGCGCCAATCCGGGTCGTTGCGTATCGTATCGATGATGACGCGGCGCCAGACGCGGTTGCGACCGGAAATTTGGGTCGGCAAGCTCGCAAGTGGCATCAGCGCGTCCATGAAGCCGGGATGGCGCTCACCCCACTGCCACGTTTGCATGCCGCCCATCGAAGTTCCCATGACGAGGCGCAAATGATTGACCCCCAGACCGTCGGTGACCAATCGATATTGCGCTTCGACCATGTCGATGTAGCCGTAATGGGGAAATGTCGCGTGCAGGCCCTCGCTCGGCTTGCTCGACTGCCCGTGCCCGATGCCGTCGGGAAGAATGATGAAATAGCGACCCGCATCGAGCGGTTGCCCGGCACCGAACAACGCGCTTGCGAATTCGGGTCGAATGAACTGCGCGCCGCTTCCACCCGTTCCATGCAGGATGAGGACCGCGTTGCGCACAAACCCCTGCGCATCGCGTTCTGGCGTGCCGAGCGTGCGGTAATGAAGGCGAAGTTCCGGTAACTTTTCGCCCGATGCGAAGAGGAAATTCTGGACGACGAAATCGCCCTGCGCCGGTGCGGGATACTCGGCCGCGTCGACGCTCGTAAGGGCGAACCACGTGGCGAAAAGAAAGAAGATTCGGAACATGGCAAAGGCTCCCGATCTGATGGCTGTTTGACTGGATCGACTCAGCGCTTCGCAAGAAACGCCGCGACAGCCTGCTCCTGCGTCGCCCGCAGCTCCGCGCACAACTGGATCTGCTCCAGCGCCTGCTTCAGCGTTCGCTCTCCACCCACATAATTCGCGATCCGGTCGCGCCAGAACGCCTCGACGTCCGCTCGATCGCTTTCGCTGCACAAACCCGCGGCATAGGAAGGCCAGGAGCCCGGCGTGTCACTTGACACTCGTTTCACCATCGCATCAAAGTTCGCTGCGATAAAATCTTGGGTGTCGCGTCGGGGCGGAATCGCTTTGCTGCTGATCCGTAATGCGGTTCCGGACTCGCGGACGTCAAACGCGGGATCGAGCATTACGCTTAAGCCCCGCCGCGCCAGCGTTGGATCGGTGAACGCAAAAAGCGCGACCATCAGGTTGCGCCGATCGAGACCGTCCGACGTCGCCTTTGCTTCGGCGAGCAGCGCATCGAACGTCGTTGCGTCTCCGGTTTGCGCCGCGATAAGCAGCACAGAATCGACCATCCCAGGATCGATGAGCTTGCGGTCGCGAGTCCACGCAACGGCGAGCCGGCGGGCCTCCGCGGCGAGCTTCGGGTCTTCGCGTGCGACGAAGCGAACGACCGTCCGGCGCAGGAGTTGGTCGTCGTCACTTTCGTTCCGGTGCGAGGCGTACCCCAGTGTCCGCGCGCGATCGCCGAAGACCTGATGCGCGAACGCCGCGAACCGCACACGCTCGGCGTCACCGACCAGCGTGTCCCTGACAAAGGTAGCGAGCTCGATCGCCGCCTCGACCACATGACGGTCGCGTGAACTGCCGGCGGCGCGCACCCATTCCAGCGCCTGCGCGCCACTCAGCGATCCAGCGCGGACGAGGGCGCGCATGTCGTACAGCAGGCTCGCGTACTCCGACGGCAAAAGGGCGTTCCGATCAGCGGCAAGCCGTGCAAGCATTCCGTCGCGATAGTCGGCGACGTAGTAGCCGCGGCCGCCGGCGTTGGCGAATACGAACGTTGGGCAGCTTCCCTGCAGCGCAAGCGTCGCCGACTTCTCCGCCAGCAGCATGCACGATTGCCGCGTCGTTGCGCCTTTTCCATAACGCGCGCACACCGGAATCTGCCAGCGCTGATCGGCGCCCTCCGCCACGCCAAGCGGTGCGAGGCGATGTTGCGACAACACGAGCTTCGCGCCGCCGGCTGCGCATTGCAGCTTGACCTCCACTTGCGGGACGCCGTTCTGATCGAGAAACGTCGAGAACGCCGAAGCGACCGGCCGCTTGCTTCCGGTCCCCAGCGCTCCGAGGAAATCATCGACGGTTGCGTTGCCGTCGCGGCGCGACTCGAGATACCTTCGCACGCCGCGGCGGAACGGCGCTTCGCCGATCCAGCCCTCGAACATGCCGATCACCGTCGCCCCCTTCTGGTAGGTGATCGAGTCGAATGCGTTGAAGATGTCGCCGCGCGATGCGATCGGCTCGCGAATCCGCCGCGCCGACGCCAGCATGTCCTCGTCGATCGCCTGGGCGCGCTCCGCGCTTCGCCCGGCGCCGCGCTCGTAGTTCGGCTGCCACTCATCCACCATCTTCTCGGCGAACCAGGTCGCGAACGCCTCGTTCAGCCAGATATCGTCCCACCATGCCGCCGTCACCAGATTGCCGAACCACTGATGCGCCATTTCGTGCGCGCCAACGCTCGCACTGCCGTGCCGGAACCGCGGCGTCGCGGCATCCGCCTTGGCGAGCAGATTCGGGGCGCCATAGGTGATCAGCCCCACATTCTCCATCGCAAACCCGACCGTCAGCGGGATAGCGATCTGGTCGAGCTTTTCGTATGGATAGGCGATGCCGAACCAGCGCTCCAGCCGCTCAAAGATCTTCGGATACGCGCGGGAAACAAATGCAGCGTCGGCGACACGTCCCCGCGGCACGATAATGCGCATCGGCGTCGGGTTCATTCCGACGCGCCCGAGGTCCACGGTTTGCCAAGGACCCACGGCGAATGCGACGAGATACGAAGGCAGTGGACGGGTCTCGGCGAAGCGCACCGCCTTCATCCCATCGCCTGCATCGGTTTCGGACGTGACCGGCGTGTTCGAGACCGCGACGAGCGGCCTCGGCACACGCAGCGTCAATTGCCACGGCACCTTGAAACCGGGCTCGTCGAAGCATGGGAAGGCCCGCCGCGCGGAGACAGCCTCGAATTGGGTCATCGCGTACCAATCGTCGCCGTCCCTCAGAGCAAAAATCCCCCGCGTCGAATTGCGAGCTTGCTCTGCCTCGAATGCGAGGGTCAGGCGGTGGCGCCCGGCAGGCAATGCCGGCTTGAACGCGAGTCCAACGAATTGCTGACTCCCCGAGAGCACCGTGATCTCGGTCCCGGCAGCGCTCACTGAAGCGCGCGTTACGGCGACCGCATCGGCGTTCAGCCATAAGACCGGATGCGGCCGCTCCAATTCCACGTCGATCATAATCTCGCCGGACGCCTTCGCTTCGCCCGGGATTACGGTCAGCGTCAATTCGTAGCGCGTGGGCCGCGAGCCGTCCGCAATGCGCAGCGGAGGCGGTGCATATTCCCCGTTAGTCGAGGCCGGTGCCTGCGCGTGCGACGAAATGCTGAGGCCGCTAATCGAAACAAATGCGGCCATGGCTGCGAAAAGCGCTTTTGGCATCTTTTACGCGATGCAGGAGGCGGGACAGACAAATTCTAGCAGGAGTAAAGTGCGGTCAGACGATGATTGTCAGTGGTTTCTAGGCAACCGAACGATCAGATACACTGCATGAGCCATCACGCATCGATGGCTTCGGCACAAAACGGGAGCAACCAAAGTGATGAATTTCGGATACAACAGCCTCTTGGGCGTGCTGATACTCGCTGGTGATATCTGGGCGATTATCAATATTCTCCAAAGCTCCGTTTCCAACGAGAAGAAATTGATTTGGACAATCGCGGTTGTGCTGCTGCCGCTGCTGGGCTTGATCCTGTGGTACTTCCTCGGACCACGAGACCGTAAGGCATAGGGCTGGTAATTTGCGCCTGGCAACGACGCGAGCGAACAAGGGGCCGCCCACAGGCAGATCCATACTTCGCCATTGCCATCGGTTTGCCACGTAGCGACGATCGGTCCGGTCTTTGGACACCACCGTGGTGGTGAGATCGCATAAGACTCTATGGGCTCGGCGTCCCGCGGTTTGTTCCCACGGCATCGTGCGGAACCCGAATGGTCAATTCGATTTCGATCGGCTCTGCCGCAGTCAAGCTCACGATCGTGCATACAACCCGGAAGACTCCCGTGTCATGCGGCATGGGACTGACCGCGAGATTGATTTGCTGAATGTCGATGCCCAGGTTTGCCTTGAGTTCGTGAATCGCCTGCGCTGCCTGATACGCCAGCGTCCGATCCAAGACAGCTTCGGCCTTCGCAATAAGCTCTACGTCGGATTTCATGTCTACCGTCCCAAATATGTCGGCGTGGCGGAGCACAGTGTACTCTTTCGGACACAGAGTCTATTAGTCAGTACGCCCGGTGCCTGGTCCGGCGTAGGCGTGCCGCTTACACGGAAACTAGATGGCGCTGATACCAAAGCGTCTGAAGAAGCAGTAACGTTTGGTCGTGAATCAGAATATCTGCCTTGCCAGCAATCATTGGAGTCGTTCATGGAACGTTCACTAATCGATATAAGCGCGCTCGACGTGCAAGTACAAGAACAGGTTGCCAAATACGGAAACGTCAAAGACTTCCACGTGGTGCTGTGGCGACAGGATCCAGACACAGCAGGTTGCAATTGGAATGCGCGCATCGAGCGGATCCGTGGCGGCAGTTCGAGCGATTTGAGCTGGTGGGATGTGGTGCCGCAGATGCGCGAGCGCTTCAACCTGAACTAGGCGGGAACTACGAATTGCGAGAGCCACACCGTGCCCGGCTGATGTCGCGAGAAGAACTCATGCCTGCCGGCATCCCGCCCGCGTGGGAACCCTTTCCCAAATGGCTAACCAACCGTCACCTGACGTAGTATGGAGTAATGTCCCAGACGGCATCATTGCGCAAGCCGTCTGCCCCTGAAAAAGCGCTCACGCAGAGCCGCGAACAAAGGATAGATTGCCGGAAGCGACACCAATCGTTACATTTCCGCTGTCGCCGGAGCGGCCGATCGGACGTTAATCTGTGGGTTACATACCGTTAAGGCGTTCCCCGATGAGAACTTCTCAATTGGTTCTGTCTGCCCTGGCTCTGTCCGCAACCGTCGCATTTGCCGCCGACCAGCCTTCGAGCACCGGCCCGCGGGCAATCTGCAAGGCCGACGTGGCGACGTTGTGTTCTGGCGTTCAACCTGGAGGCGGCCGCATCGCCGGTTGCCTGAAGCAGAACGAAGCCAAAGTATCCCCTGCCTGCAAGGATGCGTTGGCAAAGGCGCATGAGATAAAAGCGTCGCCCAAGTCCGGCTCGGCCCAATAGTGACGGCCTAATCGCGGCCCTGGTCTTGCGGAGTTTCTGCCGATAGCTTGGCTTTCGGGACAGAGAACGTGAGCGCACATGGTCACGGCCGCGGCAGCTTCTGCGCCGCAATTTCAATGTCCAGATACTGCCAAGGCGCAATCAGGTAGTGAACGTTTTTCTTGTATCCCCGTATCCGAGGTGCCACAACGGTATTGCTGATGCGGAAGGCATTCGTACACCACGGCGAGTAGGCGGCGAGCATCGCGGTCATCGTCGCGTATAACTTCTCCCTTTCGCGATCGTCCGGCACCCGGCGGCTCTGCAGGTGAAGCGCATCGAACTGCGCGTTCCGGAAGCGGGCAAGATTACCTGCGCCTGCGTTGGGACCAAAAAAAGCTGCATGAATTCATCGGCCGTGTCATTGGTCCTCGAGCTCGCCGAAGGGCGTGGCTTGGCGAGAGTTCGATAAATGGACTTTCCGAAAATACGTGGCGCCCGGACGCTCAATATTGTCGTACCCGCGAAAACGCGTTAAATCGACAGTGCCGGATTGAGCGCATAGACGCCCGTCAGAGACGCCTGCGCCAAGACGCGGCCAGCAAGGGCCACTAGCGCGTCCGGGCCGGTGAAGTTGCCGACGACTGCAAGGCGCGGCACTTCGACCGCGTACAGCGTGAACACATAGTGATGGACGAGCTCGTCGTTCCACGGCGGACAGGGACCGTCGTAGCCGAAGTAGTTGCCGCCCATGTCCTTGTCCGCGGCAAACCAGCCCGTGTAGTCGTTGAGACCGTGCCGAGCGCCGCGCGCCGCATCGGGGCCCGCCTTGCCGCGCGGCGTGATGCCCTTGGAAAATTCGCCCCGCGAAATCGGCATCGTGTTTGGCGGAAGGTCGATCAGCACCCAGTGGAAGAAGTCGACGCGCGGCAACGAAGCCGACACCGAACACCCTTCCCTGTTGACGTCATCGCCGCGGGAGGGCACATCGGGGTCGTGGCAAATCAACACCAGCGATCTTGTCTCCGGCGGCAAATCGCTCCACGCGAAATCCGGATTGAGGTTCGCGGATGGCCTGACATGCGCGCCGGGATCCGCAACGCAGAATGCGAAGTCGCCCGGAATGCGCTGTCCATCGGCAAAGGCGGTGGTCATCAGGCGCATGGTGAGTCCCTTGTGAGGATTCTCGAAATGAGCGACAGCTCGACAAAACTCGTGTCATCCCCGCGAAAGCGGGGATCCATTTTGCAACGGTGAAACAGTCAATGGATTCCCGCTTTCGCGGGAATGACGAACTAAGAATTCGGGCGTAACGGATCTACACAACCCTCAAGAATGCTGCCCTGAGTGATATCGAGCGCGCGGGCGAATCGAACTACGACGCCTTCCAATGCGGCGGAATGGTCTTGTCGAAAAACGGCAGCGCTTCGATTCTTGCCTTCCACCCTTTGATCGCCGTCGGCAGCATTCCGTCAGCATCGAGGTCGGACAACTTCATCTGCGCGCGTTTCAATAATGCGACCATCGGATACAGAGCGAAGTCCGCGGCCGACAGCGGCCCCGCGAGATAATCGTCGCGTGTCGCTTTTGCGAAGTTGCCGAGTTCGCCGACAATCGCTTCGCGCGATTCGGCAATTGCCTTCGCATCGCGTTCCTCGGGCTTTTTCCAGAACGCCTGTTCGAGCAGTTTTTCAGACGTCGGGCCGTAATAATTGTCCACTTCCAGAATCAGGCGCCGAATAACAGCCCGCGTTCTTACGTCGCCCGGAAAGAGCGGCGCTCCGCGCCCGGCGTAAGCCTCGTCGATGTACTCGACAATGGCGTTGGACTCGTAGAGCGAAAAGTCGCCGTCGACCAGCACGGGAACTTGATGGCGCGGATTGAGCGCCAGGAATCCCGGTTTTTTGGTATCGCCTGCCGAAAACGACAGCACCTTGAGCTCGTAGGGCAGCGCCTTGTGCTCCAGCGCCAGTTGCACGCGCCAGGCATATGGGGAGCCCGAGCCGTAATAAAGGGTTAGCGCCAATCTAATCTCCGTCTTTGTTGGTTCGATTCTTTTTTCGCGCCGGCTCCGTTGCTCCGACGCCCGCGCGCATCGCTTCGAGCGAGGCCTTTTGGAGCTCCAGCGTCTTGATGCTCATTTGCATGAAATTCTGGCTCATCGAAAGCCAGTTTTCGATCACCCGCAGCTCGGCGATCTTCCTGTCGATCTCGGCGGGATCCAGCGTTGCGAACATGGTCGCCGGATTCGGAAACGGCATGCTTGCGGCCGTCGCGCCGGGAGGCGTGAAACCGGGCACCGGCATGCCGAACGGATTCCACATGCGCTGCATGAACTCGAGCGCCTCCTGCGGCGTAAACGGTTTCGATGACGTGGCGGGCATGCGGGTCTCTCCTTGCCGCGCAGGTACGGTCGTCCTGCGTTTTCCGCTATTATGCTCCAATGGCCGAATCGGCTGCTCCGTTCATGAGTTCATTGCAGGCGATCGTCGGCGATCTTAATGTCATCACTGCCGCCGCCGACGTCGCTCCGTATCTGACTGACTGGCGCGAGCGTTATCGCGGAGAAGCACGAGCGGTTGTCAAGCCGGGATCGACGGCAGAAGTCGCTGCGGTCGCGCGTGTTTGCGCGGAACATGGCGTGCCGATCGTTCCTCAGGGTGGCAATACCAGTCTGTGCGGCGGCGCGACGCCTCATGCCGATGGAGATGAAATCGTCATGCAGCTCTCGCGCCTCAACCGGGTACGGGACATCGACACCGAAAACGCCACCATGACCGTCGAGGCAGGCGTGCCGCTCGCAGCCGTACAACACGCGGCGGCAGAAGCCGGCCTTCTGTTTCCGCTTTCGCTGGCGGCCGAAGGGACCTGCGCGATCGGCGGCAACCTTTCGACCAATGCCGGCGGAACGGCGGTGTTGCGCTACGGAAATGCGCGCGATCTCGTGCTCGGCCTAGAGATCGTCCTGGCGGATGGAAGGGTGTGGGACGGCCTGCGCGGCCTTCGCAAAGACAACACGGGCTACGACTTGAAGCAGCTTTTTCTGGGCAGCGAAGGCACTCTCGGAATCATCACTGCCGCGGTGCTCAAACTTTTTCCGCGGCCGCGAACGTCGGCCACGGCGTGGGTCGCGGTCGAAGGCGTGGCTGCGGCCGTCCGCCTGCTCGGCGTCGTGCATCAGGCGCTGGGCGATCGCCTTACCGGTTTCGAGCTCATTTCCGCCGATTGCGTGGCGCTGACGCGAGCGCACTTTCCGGCGCTGCCCGACCCGCTCCCCGGACACGAGTGGTATGTCCTGTTACAGGCCGACGATGCGTCCGCGAATTCGCCCTTGCTGGCGCAGGTCGAATCGGCGTTGAGCAATTGTCTAAGCGACGAGCTGGCCCGCGACGTGGTCATTGCACAATCCGAAACCCAGGCCGCCGATCTCTGGAATCTGCGCGAACATATTCCCGAAGCGCAAAAGCGTGAGGGTCCGAATATCAAGCACGACATCAGCGTGCCCGTGTCGCGCATGACTGCGTTCCTGTCGCGCAGCAAGGACGCCCTCGACGCCGAGTTGCCCGGTGTGCGCTATGTCGTCTTCGGCCATCTGGGCGACGGAAACCTGCATTACAACTTGTCCGCGCCGGCCGGCTCAACTGGCTCGACATTTCTCGACCAGTCCTCGCGCGCCAACCGGATCGTTTACGACCTGGTAGCCTCGTTCGGCGGCAGTTTCAGCGCAGAGCACGGTGTTGGCCAGATGAAGCGCGCCGAGATGGAGCGCTACAAGATGCCGATCGAGCTGGAGTTGATGCGCCGTCTGAAGCAGGCGCTCGACCCGCACGGAATTCTCAATCCTGGCAAAGTGGTGTGATGGCGAAAATCGTAGCCTGGCTCGTATTGATATTCGTGGTGCTGCTTGCGCTGCGGATGATCAATGCGCGCAAGGCACGATCGAGGACCCGCGGCGCGGCCGGCGCCGCCCCGGCTGAGATTCCCGCGCAGCCGATGGTTCGCTGCACGCGCTGCGGCGTCTTCCTGCCACGCAGCGATGCGAGCCCGATCGCGGGCGGCTACACGTGTGCCGACAGAGAGTGCGCCACGCGATGAGCGTCGACATGCAGCCGCACCCGGCGATCCCGCCGTTCGAGCCACCGCCGCTGCCGGCGATGATCACCGAATCCGGTAGGCGGATTCTCTGGATCGTCGGCTTGTATCGCGCGGTCTGTGGAGTGCTGCTTCTCGGCACGGCGCTGTTTCTCGACCTTCGCGCGGTCGGAATCGGCGCGCCCAACGCGTTCGTTACCGCCGCGGGCCTGTACTTCGCATACGGCATCCTGACCTTCGGGTGGGTACAGCGCGATTCGATGGGTCTGCCGCTGCCCGCCTTGTTGCTCTCGCTATTGGTCGGGGACGTCGCGTTTATCGCGTTGCTGATGTACGCCGGCGGCAACGCTGGCGGCCCGCTGTCGATTCTGCTCTTTCCGCAGCTCGCCGCCAGCGGCTGGCTTATGCGCTCGCAGATCGCGTTTTTCCACGCTGCGCTGGCCAGCTCGGTGCTGATCGCGCTCGACAGCTGGCGCTTGATCGACGGCCTGATATCGCCAACGCAGATTCTGCAGACGGGGCTCGTCGGATTCGGCTATTTCGCGACCGTCGGCGTCGCGCTCGCGCTTGGCACCTACACCAAGGCCAGCGAAGACCTGGCCGCGCAGCGCGGGATCGACGTCGCCAATCTCGAACAGGTCAACCGCCTCATCATTCAGGACATGCAGGATGGCGTGCTCGTCGTCGACCTGAATGGCGTTGTTCGAGGCCACAACGCGCAGGTGACGCGCTTGCTCGGCGGCTTTGGCCGCATGCGCGGCGGCATGCGCCTTGCAGAGTTCAGCTCGACCCTGCACGATTACTGGCGCCGCTGGCAGGAAGATTTTGCCGAGCCGCTACCGGCGTTCAAGGTCGAATCGACGCAGCGGCTGCTTCGCGTGCGGCTGGTCCGCATCGGCTCGGGGCTGAACGGCGGAACGCTGATCTATTTGGAGGACCTGGGCCGCGCACAAAGCGAGGCACAGCAAATCAAGCTTGCGGCAATGGGACGGCTGACGGCGAGCATCGCCCACGAAGTGCGCAATCCGCTATCCGCGATCAATCAGGCGGCGCAACTCCTGGAAGAGGACGGCTCGGTCGCGCCCGAGGGCCAACGCCTGCTGACGATGATACGGACCAACGCCAAGCGCATCGATCGCATCGTGGGCGAAGTACTGCAGCTCAATCGTCGCGACCGCCAGCAGCCTGAAATCATTCCGCTTGGCGAGTTCCTGCATTCACTGGTCGAGGAAATCGTCCAGGCGGAGGGAATCGCGCCCGGAGGCGTGTCGATTCAGTGCCCGCCGGAACTGGTAGTGATCTTCGATCGCGGGCACCTGAATCAAATCGTCTGGAACCTGGTGCGAAACGCGTGGCAGCATTGCCAGAAAAAAAACGCCAGCATCCGTGTCGTGGGACGTCCCGGATACATGGGCGATGCCGTAATATGCGAGCTGTCAGACGACGGACCGGGCATACCGGCGGAGCTTCGGGGGCAGATTTTCGAGCCGTTCTTCACTACACGGCCGGGCGGCACCGGCCTCGGCCTGTATATCGCAAGAGAACTCGCCGACGCCAACGGCGCGGCGCTCGAATTGCTGCCGAAGGGTCCGGGTGCGAACTTTCGCATCACGCTCAAGCGCGCCGCGGCCGATCCGGCGGCGCGGAAGCAATAGGGAGGCCAGATGATTCGCAAGGCACGCGACCGTGGACAGCCGAAGGTACTCGTCGTCGACGACGAGCCCGATTTGCTCGAACTGCTCGAGCTGACGCTCTCTCGAATGGGCCTCGATACAACGCGGGCGCAAACCGTCGGCGAGGCGACCCGACTGCTCGACACGCAGGCATTCGACCTGTGCCTTACCGACATGCGCCTTCCCGACGGCGAGGGCCTCACCGTTGTCGAGCACATCACCAACAAGGGTCTCGACGTTCCAGTCGCCGTGATCACCGCGTTCGGCAGCGCCGAGAACGCCGTCGCCGCGCTGAAAGCCGGCGCCTTCGACTATCTCGCGAAACCGGTGGCGCTTGAGCAGTTACGAGCGCTGGTCAAGCAAGCGCTCAAGGTTCCGGAAAAGCCCTCTGCGCCGTCGTCGTACCAGTTGCTCGGCGAATCGCCGGCCATCATGCTGGTGCGGTCGATGATCGACCGGCTCTCGCGCAGCCAGGCACCGGTGTTCATCACCGGTGAGTCGGGCAGCGGCAAGGAGCTCGCCGCGCGGATGATTCACCTGGGTGGACCGCGGAGCGAGCAGCCCTTCGTTCCAGTGAACTGCGGCGCGATTCCCGAGAACCTAATGGAAAGCGAATTCTTCGGCTACAAGAAGGGCGCGTTCACCGGCGCCGAGGGCGACCGCGACGGATTTTTCCAGGCCGCGCACAACGGCACGCTGTTCCTGGACGAGGTCGCGGACCTGCCGCTGCCGATGCAGGTGAAGCTGCTGCGCGCGATCCAGGAGAAGAAAGTGCGCAAGGTCGGCGCGACGACGGAAGAGCCGGTCGATGTGCGCATCATCAGCGCCACGCACAAGAAGCTGCCTGCGCTGGTCGACGCCGGGGAGTTCCGCCAGGATTTGTTCTACCGCCTGCACGTCATCGAGCTTGCGATGCCGAGCCTGCGTGAGATGCGCGAAGACATACCGATGATCGCCGACGCGATACTCAAAAAGCTTGCCCGCGGCATGCCGGCGAAGCTCGACCTGCAGGCCGCAACCGCGCTGGAAGCCTACCCTTTCCCGGGCAACGTCCGCGAGCTGGAAAACATTCTCGAGCGCGGTTTGTCGCTCGCGGCCGATGCGCTCAAGATTTCAGCCGAGGATCTGCATCTCACGCCGCCGCCCGAAGAAGGTGATGCCTCGCTCCCCACGGGAGACAAGTGGCCGCTGCAGGATTATCTGGATCGCGTCGAGCGTGTCGCCATCAACGAGGCGCTGGAGAAGACGCGTTACAACCGCACTGCTGCGGCCAAGCTGCTGGGAATAACGTTTCGGGCGATGCGTTATCGCATGGAAAGGCTCGGTATCAAGTAGTCTCGCATCTCGCTCAATCCTTGGGGGCGCGCAGCGGCTACGCCGGCCACTCCCGGACGAACTCGTCGATATCGACCGTTGGCGCAGGCTCCGGCGGTGTCGCGTTGGTTCCCAGATACATGAACCCGACGATGGCATCGGTTGGAGCCAGGCCGAGCGCAGTCTTGATGTCGGGATCGTAGGCCGCGTCGCCCGTTTTCCATGCGCACCCGTACCCGAGCGCAAACGCGCCGACCATCATATTCTCGGCCGCCGCTCCCGCCGAAAGGATTTGCTCGATGGCGGGAATGTGCGACTGCACGTTGACTTTCGCCGCGACGACCACGATTAATGGCGCGCGCAATGGCTTGCCTCTTTCCTTGTCCAACTGCGCGGGCGTCGCTTCGGGATCACGGCGACGGTAGGTGTCGGCCATCAAATCGCCAAGTCGTCGCAGCGCGTCACCGCGCAGCACGATAAATCGCCACGGTCGTAGCCTCCCGTGGTCCGGTGCGCGCGTGGCTGCGGAAAGCAGCGAGTGAAGCTCGAGTTCGTTGGGTGCCGGCTCGACGAGCTTGCTGCCCGAAACCCGGCTCGTAAGTGCTTCGATCGCCTCCATGAATCGACTCTCCTGATGCGGATGTTTGCGATGAACCAGCCTGCGTAGGCACGTTGCGGGCGACGCACGGCAACGTCGTAGACCGATGGAGTGTGCCTCATGCTTTCACGCGCGCCAAGCCGTAACGAGCGCCTTCGGCGATGCGCAGCAATTCGCCGCATGGCCAGAAGACGAAGTGACTGGCCTCGTGAAATGTAGTTCGTGTCCTATAGAAAAAGCAACAGTACAGCAGCACCAGCACTATGCAACCGACATGCGCGGAGGTACGCTGCGACAAATGAAGTCCAGACCGTCAGCCGACGCTACCGCTCGGTGCCGCAAACGGCTATCGGTCGCGCTTTGCGGCACGGGTTTCGCTGTGGGCCTCGCAGTGGCTTCTGCGGCGTTGGCAGACCCGCCCACCTCCGCCGATCTGCCGACGCTGTGGGCAGCACTGGCCAACGATTCACCAATGCGCTCCTCGGAGGCAGCGAAACCCGATTTCTCCTCCGACGTCGACGCGCGCAAAAGCTATGTTATTCCCGCGCTCGAGATCATCGGCTTCGAGGTGCTTTTGAACGAAATCAATCGCCACTCCGGCGACAGCGGCGATTACAAGAGCAATCTCTCGACGATCAGGCACAACCTGCACAGCAGCTGGGTCGTCGACAGCGACCCATTCAGGACCAATCAGCTAGGCCACCCGTATCAGGGTTCGATGTATCACAGTTTCGCGAGATCAGCGGGCCTCAGTTACTGGGAGTCGCTTGCGTACACATTCGCAGGCAGCGCATTGTGGGAGATTGCGGGCGAGAACACGCCGCCGTCCCGTAACGATCAGGTAGCGAGCGGTATTGGCGGAACCTTCTTGGGCGAAGTGCTTTTCCGGATCTCGAATCTGGTGCTCGAGCACGATAATATTCCGCCGCTCTGGCGCGAGCTCGGTGCAGCGGCGGTATCTCCGGCGACAGGCTTTAACCGGCTGGCCTTTGGCGATCGCTTCAAAACGGTCTTCGCGAGCCACGACCCGGTCTACTACAGCCGACTGCAGATCGGCTTCAGCGGCAGCGCGCAGAACGAAGCCGGCACCTCGACCACCAAGCTCAAGCGCAATGAGGCGCTCGTCGACTACTCCATGGAGTACGGCTTGCCAGGAAAGCCCGGCTACACGTATGCGCGCCCGTTCGATTACTTCACCTTCCAGGCCACCGCGTCGAGCGCCAACGGCGCGGAGAACCTCATGACTCGCGGGCTGCTTATCGGAAAGGATTATGAATCAGGCGCAAATTATCGGGGAGTGTGGGGCCTCTACGGCAGTTACGACTATATCGCCCCGCAAACCTTTCGCGTGTCGAGCACCGCGCTATCGCTCGGCACGACCGGGCAATTGTGGCTTTCCGATTCGATCGCGGTGCAGGGCACCGCATTGAGTGGCGTCGGCTATGCCGCAGTCGGGACGACCCGAAGCATCGCGGAAAATGACTATCATTATGGGCTCGCCCCGCAGGCGCTCGTGGCCTTGCGTTTGATTCTCGGCGAACGGGCTTCGCTTGATCTGACCGGACGCGAGTACTTCGTCAGTCGCGTCGGCACCCCGTCGCGGGGCGGGCACGATAACATCACCCGACTGGACGCCTCGTTCACCGTGCGCGTTTACCAGCGGCACGGCGTCGCACTCAGGTACCTGCTGAACCGCCGCGATACGTTTTTTCCGGACGTCGGCGACAGCTCGCAGACGAGGGGAACGATCGGCATCTTCTACACGTTCCTCGGACACGAGCGGTTTGGCGCCGTCGATTGGCGCTGAAAGCGAGGCCCGTGCCACGGTTCGCCATGTTGCTGAGGATCACGTGACGGCAGTCCTTGCGGTGACCGCTCCGCCTCTCCGCCTCCACGTCGATCGTGCCGGCGTGGTCCGGGCAGCGGCGCAAGTGCCGTCGCCCAATTGTGACGCGCGACCGGCTGACACGCGTATCAGCTTGCTGGTCATTCACAACATCTCGCTTCCTCCGGGCCAGTTCGGGGGGCCCTGGATCGTGGAGCTGTTCACCAACCGTCTCGACCCGAAGGCGCATCCCTATTTCGCGTCGGTCGCGGATTTGCGCGTCTCCGCGCATTTTCTGATCCGTCGCGAGGGTGCGCTCGCACAGTTCGTGCCTTGCGCGCTCCGCGCCTGGCATGCGGGCGATTCGTCCTGGCGGGCGCGCCGCAACTGCAACGACTTCTCGATCGGGGTCGAGCTGGAGGGGACCGACGATCTGCCGTATGAAGACATTCAATACCGGACCCTGGCACGCCTGACGCGTGCGCTGCGCCGGCACTATCCCCTCAAGGACATTGCCGGCCATCGGGATATCGCGCCGGAGCGCAAGACCGATCCCGGCCGGGCGTTCGACTGGCCGCGCTTTCGCAAACTGATCGCCCAAAAGGCCACTTAGCGCGCGCCCAAAGTGGGCGGTCCTGCGAACGTGGACAATCGCTTGAAAAATGGGTGGAATCCGATGTAAAATAATAGGTTATGCAGTTTCTTGCCGATTATTTTCCGCTGATCCTGTTCTTCGTCGCGTTCAAGCTGTCCGGGATCTATGTGGCGACCGGGGTCGCGATTGCCGCGTCGGTGGTCCAGATTGCCTATTTTCGCTGGCGCAGGGGACGTGTCGCAGCCGTCCACTGGGTGAGCCTGGCGATCATCGGGGTCTTCGGCGGCGCAACGCTGCTATTGCACGACGAAACCTACATCAAGTGGAAACCGACCGTCCTGTACTGGCTTTTCGCGGCAACCCTGCTCGTTGGCCGTCTGGTGTTTCGACGCAATCTCATTTCGGCGCTGCTGAAGGACCTGACGCTGCCGGATGCGGTCTGGGCGAGAATCACGTGGGGATGGGTGGCCTTTCTCGCCGCCATGGGCGCGCTTAACCTGTACGTGGCGGCGCATTTCACGCTCGACACCTGGGTGAACTTCAAGGTTTGGGGCGGCATCGGCCTCTTCATGTTGGCCGCGGTAGGTACCGTCGCGTCGGTGGCCCGGTATCTCCCGGAACAGTCGTGACCGGAGCAATGAGCGAACTGAGCGATCTCGCGTCGACGCTGCGGAGTCGGCTGCAGGATCTCGTTCCCAGCGCACTGGAGATTCACGATGACAGCGCGGACCATGTCGGGCACGCGGGCGCGGCCGCCGGTGGAGGGCACTTTTCACTGCTCATCGTGTCGAACGCGTTCACCGGCATATCGCGCCTGGAGCGCCATAAGAAGGTATTGGCGCGGGTCAGCGACCTGTTGCCGCATCCGATTCACGCCCTTTCGATCAAGGCGCTCGCGCCTGAAGAATTTTCCTAAACAGCTTCACCTACGATAAGGACTGTCATTTATGCATAAGATCCCCCGAATTTTCGCAGCACTCGTGGCAACCGCCGCGCTGCTTTCGGCTCCAATGGCGTTGGCCCAGGATGCCAAGAGCAAAGCGGCTCCTGCCCGCGCCGATGCGGCCGCCAAGGGCAAGGACCTGTACTCGGCGGCGTACTTCGACTTCATGCTCAAGCAGCGCACTTCGCAGGGCCAGCCGGATTCACCGGAGATGCGAACCGCCGTGCGTGACGAGCTGAACACACGCGAGCTCCTGGTGCGTGAAGCAAAGAAGGAGGGTCTCGACAAGACCCCTGCCGTCAAGACCGAGATGGATCTCACATCGCAGACGGTGCTGGTCCGAGCGTTTATGGCCGAATACCTGAAGGCACATCCGATTCCGGAAGATCAGATGCGCAAGGAATATGACGTGATCAAGGGCCAGATCGGCGACAAGGAATACAAGGTGCGGCACATCCTGGTCGACAAGGAAGACGAAGCCAAGGAAATCATCGCCGCGCTCCAAAAGGGCGAGAAGTTCGAAAAGCTTGCCGAGCGCTCCAAGGATACCGGCTCGAAGATCAACGGCGGCGACCTCGACTGGAATGCACCCGCAAACTTCGTCAAGCCATTTTCGGACGCCATGGTCGCGCTGCAAAAAGGCAAGTTCACGACCACGCCGGTGCAGTCGCAATTCGGTTGGCACGTCATTCAGCTCGACGACGTTCGCGATGCCAAGGTTCCGCCCTATGACGAAGTGAAGCCACAATTGGCGCAGCGAATGCAAGGGAAGGTCGTGGAAACCTACCTGAAAGACCTGCGCGCGAAGAACGGTCTGTAAACCAACCGTCTGGTTGACTCAAGGAGGGCAGGCGCGACGACAGGAGCCTGCCCTTTTTCTTGGTGCTTCGTTATCACGCTGACCGGAGTGCTTGCTGCGGGGTTCGATGTTATTCTTGGCGC
>JADGRP010000233.1 GCA_017880805.1 Burkholderiales bacterium | reverse complement strand
TGAAATAATTGCCGGTGACGATGTTGCCGTACGCCTTGGTTCCCGCGCCGCCGACGGTCACGCTCAGCGCGATGTCGTTCCACGCCGCCACGCCCTCGAACGAATGGGTCTGATCGCGGAGCTGCGCATAGTAGGGATAGGACGCCGACATCCCTTCCTTTCCGTTGCGATGCTTGCGGTCGATGCTGAACAGCCGGCTCGCGTCGCGCGCGCCGGGCAGTGGCCGCAGCAGCATCGCGTTGGTGGCGCTGAAGATCGTCGTGACCGCGCCGGTGCCGAGCGAGATCACGAAAATCGTGACGAGGCTGAAGACCGGACTCTTGCGCAGCATGCGGAACGCGTAGCGCAGGTCCGTGACGAACGACTCGACGGCGGCCTCCCATCCGTTGCCGCGCACGGCCTCGGTCACCATGGTTCGGTTCCCGACTTCGAGCAGCGCGGCGCGGCGGGCCTCGCCGGGCGCAAGCCCGCGCGCGACGTGCGCCGCGGTGGACTGCTCGAGGTAGTGCTCGAGCTCGTCCGACACGTCGCGGTCCGCTGCGGCGCGGCCGGTGAGCGCACGAATTCCCCGCGTCAGCTGGCGCCAGACGGACATCGTCAGCCCTCGGCCTTGAGCAGGCGCGCGACGGCGGTCACCCGGCGGGTCCAGTCGGCGGTTTCGAGTTCGAGGTGCTTTCGCCCGGCGCGCGTGAACGCGTAGAACTTCGCACGCCGCGAGTTCTCCGTCTGTCGCCACTCGGAATCGAGCAGCCCCGCGCGCTCGAGGCGCTGGAACGCCGTCAGCAGCGACCCCGGATTCACCTTGAACACGCCTCGCGAGATCTGCTCGATCCGGCGCGCAATCCCGAACCCGTGCATCGGCTCGAGACTGAGCGTCTTCAAGATGAGCATGTCGAGCGTGCCCTGAATGACGTCGGTCGTCTGCTCTTCCACTGGGATTCCTTGGCGGGATGGTGCCGTACGCTATGCGACGTTCATCTTGACTGTCAAGATGTGGCCGTCAACGTGAGCAGACCGACGCTGACCCTACGGCTCCCGGGCCGCGCGGTTTCGGCGGCCTCGCACGAGGCCACGCCGCGCCCGTTTCGCCTGCCGTGCAAACGTTTCGAGGACATAGGTTGTCTATCCCTTGGGCGACTTGCACAGGTCTGTAATGCCGCACTCTTTGATTGCCTTGCACTGGCCTGTAATGCCGCACTCCTCACCCCTCACCATGCCGCCGTCCAAGCGCGACCTCCTCCCCGGCACCCTGGAAATGATGGTGCTGAAGACGCTCACCGCACAGCCCATGCACGGCTACGGGATCGCGCAGCATATCAAACGGTTGTCCCGCGACGTCCTTCAAATAGAAGAGGGATCGCTCTACCCGGCCCTGCAGCGCATGCGCCAGCGCGGGTGGATCAAGGCCGAATGGGGCCAGACGCCCAACAACCAGCGCGCACGCTACTACACGATCACGGCAACGGGCAAGAAGCAGCTCGGCGAACAGCACTCCGTATTCGCTGAGCTCGTCGCGGCGATCGGCCTCGTCATGAAGACCAACTAGGAGTCGATCATGCGCGCACTATTCACGCGACTTCTCGATCTCTTCCGGCGCAATGAGCTGGAGAGCGAGCTCAGTGACGAGATCGCATTCCACAAGAGCATGCTGGAGCGCGACGAGCGTCTCGCGGGCACGGCCGCCGATGACGCCGCGCACGCGGCGCACCGCCGCCTCGGCAACGTCACTTCGGTCCGCGAACGAGCGCGCGACGAATGGGGCTTTGCATGGCTCGAGGTGCTCCAGCAGGATCTTCGCTACACGTTCCGCGGCCTGCGCCGTGCGCCCGGATTCACCGCGGCAGTCATCGTCACGCTCGGCCTCGGCATCGGCGCGAACGCCGCGATGTTCGGCGTGATAGACCGGTTGATGTTCCGACCGTTTCCATACCTGCGCGACCCGGCATCGGTCCAGCGCCTCTATCTCCAAGGCACATATAGGAGCCGGACGACGACATCCGTTTCGATGCCGTACACGCGCTATCTCGACTTCGCAAAATGGACGTCGTCCTTCTCGGACTTCGCGGCGTTCGACCCGGAGATACTCGCCGTCGGCGTCGGCGAAGCGACCGCCGAACAGCCGATCGCCGCCGTGAGCGCGAGCTATTTCGGATTCTTCGATGCACCACCCGCGCTCGGCAGGTACTTCGGCGCTGCGGAGGACACGATCCCGTCGGGAGCAAATGTCACCGTCCTGAGCTACGGGTTCTGGCAATCACACTTCGGTGGCCGCAACGTGCTCGGCGAGCAGCTCGAAGTGGGAAACATGTCGTGCACCATCATCGGTGTCGCTCCTGCAGGCTTCACCGGCGTCTCCGATGGACCTGCTCCCGGGCTGTTCGTGCCGATCACGACCTTCGGCGCCGGTCTCGGCGGCGGCAGCAATCGTGACTTCTATTGGAAATACAATTGGGACTGGGCGAACGTGATGGTGCGCCGCAAGCCCGGCGTGTCGATCGGCGCGGCCTCGATCGATGCCACGAACGCATTTCTGCAGAGTCGCGTCGCCGCGCGCGCGGTTCATCCCGACTTTGTACAGGTGGAACGCAGCGCTCCGCGCGCGATCGTCGGCTCGCTGAAGACGGCCGCCGGTCCCGACGCGGGCCTCGAGGCGCGCACGCTGCTCGCGGTCACCGGCGTGGCGGCGATCGTTCTGCTCATCGCGTGCGCGAACGTCGCGAATCTGTTTCTTGCCCGTGCGCTGCGTCGCCGCCGTGAAATCGCGCTTCGACTTGCGCTCGGTGTTTCGCGGCGCAGGCTCCTCGCGCAGGCGCTCACCGAGAGCCTGGTGCTCGCCCTGCTTGGGTGCGCTGCCGGAGTCGCAGTCGCGCAGTTGGGCGGCGCAACGCTTGCGAAACTCTTCATCCCCAACGCCGGCGCATTCGACGTCAGCTCTGACTGGCGCACACTCGGCGTGGCCGTCGGC
>JADGRP010000232.1 GCA_017880805.1 Burkholderiales bacterium | reverse complement strand
TGCGCACCGCGGTAGCCGGCGCGCTCCATCCATGATCGGATCAGCGGCAGTTCGATGACGCCGTCGCCCATCATGCCCCGATCGAGCAGCAGGTCGCGCGTGGGGACCAGCCAGTCGCAATAGTGGAACGCGAGCAGGCGCTTGTCACCCGCGCGCTCGATCTCGAGCTCGAGCTGCGGATCCCACCACACATGGTAGACGTCGACGGCGATGCCAAGGCCGTCGTCGCCCAGCTCGTCGCACAGATCGTTGGCCTGAGACATGGTGTTAATACAGGCGCGATCCGCTGCGTACATCGGATGCAGAGGCTCGATCGCGAGCGGCATGCCGGCCGACCGCGCGTATTCGAGCAAATCGCCCAGGCCGTCTCGGACCATCGAGCGCGCGCCCGCCAGATCCTTTGACGCGATGCGGCCCTCGCCATCTTTCGGCAGTCCGCCAACCACCAGGACAAGGCACCTCGCGCCGACGGCAAGCGCTTCGTCGACCGCCCGGCGATTATCGTCTCGCGCCGCGCGGCGACCCGCGCCGTCGACGGCCGGAAACATGCCTCCACGGCAATAGCCGGAAACGAAGAGGCCGGCGTCGCGAATGCGCTGCGCGGTTTCCTTGAGGCCCGCTTCGGCTACCTGATCGCGCCACGGCGCGATGCCGCGGATGCCGAGTGCCGCGCACCCGCTGATGATGTCGGGCAGCCGCCATTGCTGGCGTACGGTCGCCGTATTGATCGACAGCAGGCCGGGATCGGGAGTCGAAAACGAGTCAGTCACGAAGTTCGATACTCAATTCGAACGCGCGCATTTCATGCATCGACACCGTGTAGCGCGCAGAGTGTTCGCATTCTCTTGCTCGCGAGCTCGGGATCGGCAAGGAGACCCGCAACGTCGGCAAGCCGGAACAACTCCACGAAATGGAGCAGGTTGCGTGCACTTTGCTGACCGCCGACCATGACGAAATGCTTTTGCCTGCCGTTCAGCCAGGCGAGAAAAACCACGCCGGTCTTGTAGAACCGGGTCGGCGCACAGAACATGTGGCGCGACAGCGGTACTGTCGGCGCGAGAATGGCATCGAACGTGGCGCGATCTCCGATACCGAGCGCGGCCAGTGCCGCCGCCGCCGCCGGGGCGATCGCGTCGAAGATGCCGAGGAGCGCGTCCGAGTATGCCGACTCGTCGCCCGCGATCAGCTCGGCGAAATTGAAATCGTCGCCGGTGTACATGCGCACGCCGGAAGGCAAGCGCCTGCGCATGGCGATTTCCTTGTCCTTGTCGAGGAGCGAGATCTTGATGCCGTCGACCTTGGAGGCGTAGCGCTCAATGACGTCGAGACACACGTCCATCGCGCGGTCGGGATCGGCGTGTCCCCAGTAAGCGGCGAGGGCAGGATCGAACATGTCGCCCAGCCAGTGCATGATGACCGGTTCGCGCACCTGTTGCAGGATGCGCGCGTAGACTTTTGCGTAATCGTCGGGGGACTTGGCGCAAGCCGCCAGCGCGCGGCTGGCCATGAGGATGATGCGGCCGCCGCGGCTTTCGATGGCTTCGCATTGCAGCTCGTACGCGGCGATGACGTCGTCGACGGTCGTGGTGGGCCGCGGCTCGAGATGGTCGGTTCCCGCGCCACTCGCGATCAGCGCCCCGGGCGTCGCGCGAGCGAGCGAGAGCGAGCGATCGATCAGTTCGAGCGAGGTTGGCCAGTCCAGACCCATGCCGCGTTGCGCGGTGTCCATCGCCTCGGCGACGCCGAGGCCGAGCGACCAAAGGTAACTTCTGTAGGCAAGGGTCGAGTCCCAGTCGATCGCCGGCTGCAGCCACGGGTCGGCGGATGAAAAAGGATCGGCCACGACGTGCGCCGCCGAATACGCGACGCGGTTGAAGCGCGTGCCTGGCTCCGGCAGCTTCCAGTTGCCGGGTCCGCGCAGCGTGTAGTCGTGGGAGGTGCCGTCGGCGCGAGGCAGGCGAATCCGGGGCACGTCCTCAAGCCTCCAGGGCGGGAACGTCAAGCCATCGCCGCTCGGCCCAGCTCCTGAGGCCCAACTCCGCGAGCTGAACACCCTTGGCGCCTTCGAGAAGGTTCCAGGGGAAGGGCGTGTCGTCGAACAAATGGCGAATGAACAATTCCCATTCGACCCTGAACGCATTGCCATAAACTTGGTTCGTCGGGATCTTCTGCCACGTATCGAAAAAGTCGATCGCTTGCGGCACGTCGGGGTTCCACACCGGCTTGGGGGTATTGACGCGCGCCTGCGTCCAGCAATCGGTCAACCCTGCGACCGCCGAGCCCAGCGTTCCGTCGACGTGAAAGGTGACGAGGTCGTCGCGGCGCACGCGTGTCTCCCAGGAGCTGTTGATCTGCGCGATCACCCGGCCCTGCGGGCCGGCGAGCTCGAACGTCGCGTATGCGGCGTCATCCGCAGTCGCCTGGTATTCGCGGCCCTGCTCGTCCCAGCGCTTCGGAATGTGTGTCGCGCCGAGACAGGAAACGCTTTTTACCTCGCCCCAGAGATTGTCGAGCACATAGCGCCAATGGCAGAGCATGTCGACGATGATTCCGCCGTCTTCTTCCTTGCGATAGTTCCACGAAGGGCGCTGTGCCGGCTGCCAGTCGCCTTCGAACACCCAGTACCCGAATTCACCCTGCACCGACAGGATGCGGCCGAAAAATCCGGAGTCGACCAGCATCTTCATCTTCAGCAAGCCGGGCAGCCAGAGCTTGTCCTGCACGACGCCGTGCTTGACGCCGGCGGCCTTCGCCTCGGTGTAGATCTCCATCGCTTCGCGAACGGTCGGCGCCACCGGCTTTTCAGTGTAGATGTGCTTGCCGGCGGCGATGGCCTGCTTGATGAGCCTGGGCCGCAAGCCGGTCGACGCGGAATCGAAGTAGAGCGCATCGTCTTTGTTCGCGAGTGTGGCGTTGAGATCCGTGCTCCAGCGAGTCACGCCGTTCGCCGCCGCGAGCTCTGCCAGCTTGTCGGCATTGCGGCCGACGAGAATGGGATCGGGCATCACCCGGCGGCCGTCGGCCAGGCGCACTCCACCGTCGTTGCGTATGGCGCAGATCGAACGGACAAGGTGCTGATTGGTCCCCATCCGTCCGGTGACGCCGTTCATGATGATGCCGAGTCGTTCGGTGGCCATGACTACCGATTCGTTGGGTATGAGGATTGATTGGCTGACACGCGGTCGGTTCGCAAACGCAGCGCGCCGAACGGGTCGCGCGCAACGGCACGTCGGCGCTTGATGATGAAGACGGGCCGCATGATGCCCATGTCAACTATCCTTTGCGGGTGCGACGCGGCGCCGGCGAAGTTCCTCGACGATCGCCGCGCTGTCGAGATCGCCGTCTCCGGCGGCGATCGCAGCGTCGAGCAGCGCCGCATGCGCCTCCGACAAGGGAAGAACGCAGCCGAGCCGAGCCGCCGCCAGCAACACGATGGCCGTGGCCTTAGCCACGTCGCGCGCCGACGCCGCAACGCGGACCGGGAGTCCGTGAATCGCCTGGCCAAACGCAGGATTCACGTCGTACGCGGTGACCGCAACGCCTGCGCCGGCTAATCGTTCGGCCAAGGCGCTGCCGACGAGGCCGACACCGATCAGACCGACCTGATTATTCACCCCCATCATTCGGCCTTGATGCCGGCGGCGCGAATTGCGGAGGCGCAGACAATGATCCAGCGCGTCATTGCAACATCCTTTCTTCACGCGCGGCGGTGGAGTGCTGCATGGGCTCGAGCGTCGTCCAGGTCGGCTCCGCACCCGAGGCGAACCCCGGAATATCGAGTGAGACCAAGGCAATCGATCCATCGCGGATCGCCAGGCGCACCGAGCCGTGGCTCGTTTCGTACAGATCCGGATGCGCAGAGAGAAAGCGTTGCTGTTCAGCGTGATCCGCGCCCTGGCCCGCGAAGCCGTTGACGTAATGGTGCCCGTTGCGCTCGACATGGGACAGCCCGAGCACGCTTGCCAGTGCGAGGTCTTGTTGCACTGCGAGTCCCGCCTGCATCGTCAAGTCTTCGCCTGACAGGAAATATCGCCGAGGTGCCGAGCGGTTCCAGAGCGTGCATCGGGCTGCATTGAGAAGCGATTTGTAAAGGCCCTTGCAACTCTTGCTCGAAACGCCCGAGTAGCCGAGCGCGCGCGCCGCCGGAAATGCATCGAGCGTTGCATCCGACTCGTCGATCAAAAGCGGCTTGGAGCGCGCGGCCTCCGATACGTCCGTTTCCAGAGCCAGAGCACGGGGCAGCGGTTGTTCCAGATACAGCGTTGCGGCAGCCAGTCGGGCGAGCGAACGCGTAGCGGCGACCTTGCGCCAGAATTCGAGGACCGTCGCCACGTCCGCGAACTGCTCGTTGCCGTCCAGGGTGACGATGTATTCCGGCAATCTGTCGAGAATGACGGCGATCCTGGTCAGGCGGCGCAGGTCCGCGTCAGGATTTCCACCGAGCTTGAGCTTGAAGTAGCGGTTCCCGTAGGCAGCGATGACTTGCTCGAGCGTCTCCGGCAAGCCGTCGCCGACGCCGTCGCCCGCGTCATGTGCCTCGATCGGATCGAGCATACCCACGGTGTGGCGCGCGGCGATACGGCCGGCGGGCTCGAGCCCTCCTAGAAAACGGCCGAGGTCGAAGCCTGCAAGGTCGGGGGTCAACGAGGTATCGATGCCGGGCACGTTGGCGCGGATCGCGGCGTTAAACGACACTCCCAGCGCGTGACACAGGGCATCGAGAATCGCCCGATCCACGAGCGACGGACCGTAATTGGCAGCAAGCGCATGGAGTCCCGCTGCCTCGCCGGCTTCGAGCAGAGAGTGGGAGTGCGCCGCGGCGTGGCCAAACGCCGTGCGCGCTGACGATTCCGATGTGTAAGCGTCCGCCGCGTTGCTCAGCGCCTTGCGCAAATCCGAAACGTTTTCGGCGTTCGATTTTCGAGGCGACTTGTCGAACCACTTGGGAATCATCAGTTCCGCAGCGGCGCCATGAACTTCGGCGCCGGCCGACGCACTGTCCGTGAGCCGGATGCGCGCGCGTACGAAGGCCTGCGGCGCGTGCGTCACCGTTGCCGCGCCGAAGCGGAAAGGGATGCGCAGCGTGACCGGCCGCTCGTATAGCTCGACCGCGATCACGCGAAAAGTCGGTGCATTCATGGAAACCATCGGCGAGAGATTCCGCTACGCATCCAGCGAACCCTGCGCGTAGAAATGCGCCCGGATCTTCAGCGCGAGCGCGCCGAATTCGGTCCCGCCCATCATCGCCAGCGTGCGCGGGCGCGGCAGCGGCACGTCGTAGATCGCAGCGATCGAACCCGGACGCTCGCTCATGACCAACACCCGGTCGGACAGGAAAATCGACTCGGGAATGCTGTGCGTGATGAGCAACACGGTTTTCTTTGCCGCCGACCAGATGCGCTGGAGCTCCAGATTCATTTTCTCGCGAGTCATCGCATCCAGCGCGCCAAACGGTTCGTCCATCAGCAGGATCGCCGGATCGTGGACCAGTGCGCGGCAAATCGATGCGCGCTGCTGCATACCACCGGAGAGTTGCCACGGATACTTGTTCTCGAATCCTTGCAGCCCGACCATCTCGACCAACTCGCGGGCGTGCTCGAGGCCGCGGTCGCGCGGCAGCTTGCGGACCTCGACCTGGAGCATGATGTTTTCGAGAACCGTGCGCCACGCCAGCAGCACGTGGCTCTGGAACACGATGCCGATGCTGCCCGCGGGACCATCGACGCGCTTCCCTGCGATCTCGATCGAGCCCTGTGTCGCGGGAAGGAGACCCCCGACGAGCTTCAGGAGCGTACTCTTGCCACAACCGCTGGGTCCGACAATCGAAAGGAATTCTCCCTCGCGAATGTCGAACTCCAGCGGTTTGAGCGACTCGACTTCGCCCTCTGCGCTGCGGTAGGCCTTTGCCACGCCGAGCATGCGAATCAGCGGCGGGCGCGTCGGATCGCCTGGAGCGATGTGCATGGTCGAAATTTCCATCAGCCCTCGTTGGCCCGATCAGGGAAGAAAGTCGAGCACCACCCAGTCTTCGGCCTTGCCTCTGGTTGCGGGGTCCATGCCGCCGTACTGCACAAGCAGATCGAGCGACTCATTCACATCGGACATCGAGGCGCGGAGCGGACGCTGCTTGGCCGTCTCTTTGGTGTGATAGAGCGCCGTCGTCTGTTTGAGGCCGATAAGCAGCGTCTCGCGGACGCCGGCCTTGGAGTTGGCGTTGAGCATCGCGTCGACTGCGGCTTCGGGATTCTTTTCCGATTCCTCGAGTGCCCGGGTCGTGGCGCGCAGGAACCGCTTGACCATGTCTGGCTTGGACTTGAGTGTTTCGCTGTTGACGATAATGCCGGAGCTGATCATGTTCACACCGTAATCGGCAAAGCGAATTGGGTAGACCGGCTTCTTGGTCGCATCCTGAAGCTTGATCGCCTGATCCATGACGTAGCCGAGGAGCAGATCGGCCTGCCCGGTCATGACCGCGTTGAGCTTGGTCTGGGCATCGCCGGCGACGGTCTTGAAATCGGTTTCCTTGAGCCCGGTCTTCTTCAGGAACAGCGGCCAGACCTGCGACATCGAGTCGCCGGGAGTCACCGCCACGGTCTTGCCGACAATATCCTTGGGCGCACGGATATTCTTTTCTGCAAATCCCATCACCGACATCGGCGAAAGTTGCAGCGCGACGCCCACGCTCTTGACCGGCGCGCCCTTCGCGGCGGCTTTGATCATGGTCGGGACGTCGACATAACCGAAGGTTGCGGTGTTGGCCGCGACGGCCTGCACCGTCACGCCGGAGCCCCGTCCCTCCTGGATGTCGAGATCGATGCCCTCTTGTTCATAGAATCCGCGTTCCTTGCCCAGGAAGAACGGCGCATGCTCGCTGTATAGATACCAGTTGAGCATCAGGACAACCTTTTCCCTGGGCTGGGCCTGGGCGATACCGGTGGCCAGCATCGTCGTGGCGACGGCCGTTGCAATAATTCGCAAAAGTGCCTTCATGAACTCCTCCTTGGGACGGGCAAAAAACAGAATCGGGGTCAGGCGGCTACTGTCATTACGTCGGCACGGCGGGACTGGTGCCACGGGATCATTATCTTTTCGACGAGGTCGACGATGGCGAACAGAATCACGCCCATCATCGAAAGCACGAACAGCGCGGCGAACATCAGCGGCAGATCGAAGTTGCCGTTGGCGATCTGCAGTACATAGCCGATGCCCGAGTTCGAGCCGACGAATTCGCCGACGACCGCCCCGACAACGGCCAGCGTCGCCGAAACTTTCAGCCCGCTGAAGATGCTTGGCAGCGCCTGTGGAAGGCTGAACTTTAGAAACATTTGCAAGCGGGAAGCGCGCATCGATCGGGCAAGATCGATCATGTCGGTCTCCATCGACTTGAAGCCCATGACGGTAGCGACGACAACCGGGAAAAATCCGAGCAGGAATGCCGAGATTACCTTGGGAAAGATGCCGAACCCGAACCAGACGACGAACAACGGTGCGATCGCGATCTTGGGGACGCTCTGGGAGAAGACCAGCAGCGGATAGACGTAGCTTTCGACCAGTCTCGAGTAGGCGATCAGCATCGCGATCGGAATGCCGAAAAGAATCGACAGCCCGAATCCGCCCAGGGTCGCGTACCCTGTGAACAGGCTCTCGCGCCAGAGCCGCGGCCATTCGGCGACGAGCATCCTGGCAACGTCCCACGGCGCCGGAATGAGGTACGGCGGAATCCTGAAGACTCTGATCACGATGTCCCAAAGGATGAAAATCGCGACGATCAGAATCAGCGGGCGCGCGAGCTGCGATTCGAGTACGCGCCGTGGCCACAGGTGTACGGTGGACATCGCTGCAACTCCTCCCAGACCGTGCCGGTTATCCCGGCAAGGTCAAATACCCCAGCACGAGAGCTACCATGTGCTCGAGGCGCGCCTTGCGTTGCGGCGCCGAAAAAAGATCGCGCCCGAATACGGTCGACAAGGTATGGCTGTTGGAAAGGTAAAAATAGCTCAGCCCGGCGATCGAGATATAGAGCTGTAGCGGGTCGACCTTCGATCTGAACTCACCGGACCGCTGGCCGCGGCGCAGCAGCACCGCAAGCGTTTCGATGAGCGGGGAATTCATTCCCCGAATCTGCCGGGAGCGCTTGAGGTGCCGTGCCTCGTGCAGGTTTTCGCTATTGAGCAACGCGAGAAACTCCGGGTGATTGGCGAAGAACTGCCACGTAAATTCGATCAGCCTGCGGACGCCGTCAACGGGGTCGGTATTCAGCAGGTTCAGGCCTTCCTCTGCCCGTCGAATCCCTGCGTATGCGTTCTCGAGCACGGCGAGGAACAAAGCGTCCTTGCTGCCGAAGTAGTAATAGAGCATTCGCTTGTTGGATCGGGCGCGCAGGGCGATGCGGTCGACCCTCGCGCCGCCCAGGCCGTGACGGGCAAACTCCTCGGTTGCGGCCGCCAGAATGCTTGCTTCGGTACGCTTGGCATCCCGCGCTGCGCGCACGGGCGCGACGGGCTTGTGGCGTCGCAGCGCAGAAGGCGTTGCAACTGCGCCAGGGAGAGTCTCGCTCATGTTTTCGATGTTAACCAACTGGTTAGATAATTGCAATTCGCACGGTCTTCCACGACAGCGGCACGGCTGGCGGTGATCGCTAGGCGAATCTTGGTCTCGACCGCTTCGCCTAACGGTGATCGCCGACCCGGATGATTTTCATCGCGTTCGTGCCGCCTGATTTGCCCATCGGCTCGCCTATGGTGAGCACGATGAGGTCGCCGTGCTGGACCTGGCCGCGGGTAACGAGCAGATCCTCGGCGGCGCGCAGCACCGCCTCACGGTCGTCTCCCTGCTCAAGGTAGAGCGGCTGCACGTTTCGGTAGAGTGCCATCTTTCGCTGCGACGAGACTTCAGGTGTCAGTGCGAAGATCGGGCAGCCGCAATTGTGCCGCGACATCCACAACGCGGTCGAACCCGACTGGGTCAACGACGCAATGGCCTTGACCTGGAGATGGAAAGCGGTAAAGAGCGCGGCCATCGCGATCGACTGGTCGATGCGGGTAAAGGTGCGATTGAGAAAATCCCGGTCGAGCTTGACTTCGTCGGACTTCTCGGCCTCGGCGCAAATCTGGCTCATCGCTTCGATCGTTTCCACCGGGAAGCGCCCGGCGGCGGTCTCCGCGGAAAGCATGACCGCGTCGGTGCCGTCGAGCACCGCATTGGCCACGTCCGACACTTCCGCGCGGGTCGGCACCGGGTTGTAGATCATGGACTCCATCATCTGCGTGGCGGTGATGGTGAGTTTGTTGCGCTCGCGTGCGAGTCGGATCATGCGCTTTTGCAGCCCGGGAACGGTTGCATTGCCGACTTCGACCGCGAGATCGCCGCGCGCGACCATGATGCCATCGGATGCGTCGATGATCTCCTCGAGCGCGGTGATCGCCTCAGCCCGCTCGATCTTGGCGATCAGCAGGGCCTTGCCGCCGGCGGCGCGCAAGAGCTGGCGCGCCATGTACATGTCTTCCTTGTTCTTCGGAAATGAGACGGCCAGGTAGTCGGCGTCGATCGCGACCGCGGTCTTCATGTCCTCCATGTCCTTGGGGGTCAGCGCCGGAGCAGTGAGGCCCCCGCCCTGACGATTGATGCCCTTGTTGTTCGACAACACGCCGCCGACTTCCACGCGCGTCACGATTTCGCTGCCGCGCACGGATTCGACGCGCAGCCGGATCAGCCCATCGTCGAGCAGAAGCACCGCGCCGGGCGCCACGTCGCGCGGCAGCTCCTTGTAGTCGAGGCCGACACCGTCTTCGTCGCCAAGCTCGCGGTCGGCGTCGAGCACGAATGTCTGGCCGCTCTTGAGCGTGACCTTGCCGAGGGCGAACTTCCCGACGCGGATCTTGGGCCCCTGCAGATCGGCCATGATCGCGACCTCGCGGCCGATCGAATGCGCCGCGTTGCGGACCAGCGTGGCGCGTTGCTTGTGATCGCCAGCGGTGCCGTGAGAGAAATTCAGGCGCATGACATCGACGCCGGCAGCGAGCATACGCGTCAGCACATCGAGGCTGCTGCTTGCCGGCCCGAGCGTCGCCACAATCTTGGTGGTTCTCTGCATGCTGCTCCTCGTTTGACGGGCGCCCGTGGGCGCTCTTAGACGGCTGCCCGCTTTTCGAGAATCTCCATCGCGGGAAGCGTCTTGCCTTCGAGGAATTCGAGAAAGGCACCACCGCCGGTGGAAATGTAACCTATGCGGTCCTGGACCCCATATTTGGCGATCGCCGCCAGGGTGTCACCGCCGCCGGCAATGGAAAATGCCGGCGATTCGGCAATCGCCAGCGCCAGCGCTTTGGTGCCCTCGCCGAAGGCATCGATCTCGAACACGCCGACGGGGCCGTTCCAGACGATCGTTCCGGCCTTGGCTATGATCGCCTTTAGCGCAATCACGGTCTGCGGGCCGATGTCCAGAATCATGTCGTCGACGCCGATATCCGAGATCGCCTTCAGTGCCGGTGTCGCAGTTGCGGATATTTCCTTTGCCACAACGACGTCGACCGGCATCGGAACCTTGCCCGGAAATGCTTCGAGGATGCCCTGTGCCTCGCCCACGAGGCCGGGTTCGGCGAGCGAGATGCCGATGCGAGAGCCCGCCGCGAGCAGAAACGTGTTCGCGATGCCGCCGCCGACAATGAGCGTGTCGACCACGGTCACGAGATGCGTCAATACCGACAGCTTGCTCGATACCTTGGAGCCGGCAACGATGGCCACCAGCGGCCGTTTCGGATGCGCGAGCGCCTTTCCCAACGCATTGAGTTCGGCCGTCAACAAGGGGCCGGCGCAGGCGACCGCCGCGTATTTGGCCATGCCGTGGGTCGAGGCCTCCGCGCGATGCGCAGTCCCGAACGCGTCGTTGACATAAACGTCGCACAGCGCCGCCATTTTTTTCGCCAATACGTCGCTGTTTTCTTTTTCACCGGCGTTGAAGCGGCAGTTTTCCAGCAGCACAACATGGCCGGGCTCGAGCGCCTCCAGCCATGCGCCGCCGTCGACCCAGTCCCGGACCAGCGGCACTTCCATGTGCAGCAGTTGCGACAGTCGTCTTGCGATCGGCGCGAGCGAATCCTCTTCGGTCCATAATCCTTCCTTGGGCCGACCGAGGTGTGACGTCACCATCACCCGCGCGTCGGCATCGAGCGCTTGTCTGATGCAGGGAACGGACGCGCGGATGCGTGTGTCATCGGTAATGGCGCGCTTGTCGTCCTGCGGAACATTCAGATCGGCGCGGATGAACACACGTTTTCCCGCAAGCTCCATGTCGGAAAATCGAATGAAAGGCATGGCCGGCACCTCAGAGGAAACAGATGCTCAGATGAAAGCTCAGGCAGACGCTTCGCATGGACATGAGTGGTCGAGGACTCCGCCCGCCTTTGCGGCGAACGGTGTCAGCGCTCCGGCGCGACCGGAGGACGAGCGCCTCCGGCACGCAGCGCATTCAACTCGTCCAGAGCACGGCTGGCGGTGGTAACGAACAGAAACGGAAAAAGCGCGTGCACCATCGCCGCGAGTCCGCCCATCGTCATCCGCGCGCCGAAATGAAAAGCGAACCGGCAATGCTGCGCGTAGGTCTCGCCTACCGAAGACGGGTGCGCGGTAAACAGGTTGACCATGGAATTACCTATCGGGCCGCCATGAACGCCATCGTCGTGTCCAGCATGCGCTTGGAAAAGCCCCATTCATTGTCATACCAGGAAGACACCTTGACCAGTCTTCCCGAGACCTTGGTGAGTGTCGCATCGAATACCGAAGAATGTGCGTCGTGGTTGAAATCGACCGAAACCAGCGGAGCGGTGTTGTAACCCAGGAGGCCCGCGAGCGGCCCGGACTCAGAGGCAGACTTCATGATGGCGTTGACCTCGTCGACGGTCGTATCGCGCGCGGCAATGAAAGACAGATCGACGATGGAGACATTGATGGTCGGAACGCGAATGGCGTAACCGTCGAGCTTGCCATTGAGTTCCGGCAGCACGAGGCCGACGGCGGCGGCGGCGCCGGTCTTCGTTGGAATCATGCTCATCGTCGCCGAACGCGCGCGGCGCAGGTCTTCGTGATACACGTCCGTGAGCACCTGGTCATTGGTATACGAGTGCACGGTTGTCATCAGGCCATTGACGACGCCGATCTTGTCGTGCAGCGGCTTGACCAGCGGCGCCAGGCAGTTGGTCGTGCACGAAGCGTTCGAGATGACGGTATGCGAGGCCTTGAGCGTCTGATGGTTGACGCCGAAGACGATCGTCGCGTCGACATCCTTCCCGCCGGGCGCCGAGATGATTACTTTCTTGGCCCCGCTCCTCAGATGCGCTGATGCCTTTTCCTTGGTTGTGAACAGGCCTGTGCATTCGAGCACCACGTCTACACCGAGCGCCGCCCAGGGAAGCTCGGCGGGGTTGCGGTGCGCAAGCACCTTGATGCGATCGCCATTGACGACCATCGCGTCGCCGTCCACCTCGATTTCCCCCGGAAATTTTCCGTGCGTCGTATCGTAGCGCGTCAGATGCGCGTTGGTTTCCGGGCTGCCCAGATCGTTGATCGCAACGATCATGAGATCGTGGTGGTGCTTGGCGCCCGCGCCTTCGTAGTGGGCGCGCAGAATGTTGCGGCCGATGCGGCCGTAACCGTTGATCGCGACTTTGATGCTCATTCCAGGTCTCCTTGATACGCTTCGAAATCGCTCGAGCCGTGAGCTTGCGCTCTCGCCCGCGCGGCACAAATCATTGCAAAACCGTGCCCGACGGCGGCAAGCCCGGGAGATCGGCGGTGAGCGCATCGAGATTGCGCCATCCGTACCCGGCTTCTACCAGGTCCATGCCGTCCCATTGAAAAGCCTGTTCGATCGCCAGCTCGGCGCCCAGCCGCTCGTAGAAGGCGCGAGCGGCCTTGTTTCCGGCGATGACCCAGACGATCAACCCGCTGGCGCCGAGAGCGCGTTGCGAGAAGGCGATTTCCGCCACCAGCCGGCGGCCGATGCCCGCGCGCTGGAATTCACGGCGGATGTAGATCGCGGATAATTCCGCATCGAAGCCATGCTTGGATTGTGCCAGCATGTTGCCGCTGCCAAAACCGATGATTTCCGCGCTGCGTTCCGCGACGAAAACACTGACCGCGTGCGAGCCTGCGGTCAGGACTTTCTCCCACATTGCGCGGCTTGCTTCGAGTTGCATGGCGTCGAGATACGCCTGCGGAATCATGCCGCGGTAGGTTTCTCGCCAGCTATCGACGCGCACCTGCGCGATCGCTTCGGCGTCGCTGGCGCGGGCGGGGCGGATGAGGATGGAGGACATCCCCCCGCGCGCCGCTGCGTCCGTGGCCTGCCCACTCATTTCTCAATTACCCGCGTCACGGCGGCAGCAACGTGCTCGACGGTGAATCCAAAATGCTTGAATAGCGCTCCTGCCGGCGCCGACTCGCCGAAGCGATCGATTCCGACAATGGCACCGCGCGGATCGTCGACCGCGCCGACGTATCTGTGCCAGAAGGCGCTGACGCCGGCCTCGACTGCGATTCGCGGTACGCCCGGCAGCAGAACGCTTGCGCGATACGCGGCGTCCTGGCGGTCGAATAGACTCGTGCACGGCATCGACACCACGCGCACCACAATGCCTGCTTTGGCCAACTGCTCCTGCGCGCCGACCGCAAGCGCAACCTCGGATCCGGTGGCAATGATAACGGCACGAGCGCCGGGGCTGTCGCGCAGCACGTAGCCACCGCGCCGAATGGCCGCGGTCTGCTCGGCAGAGCGGGCGTTGAAAGGGACGCTTTGACGCGTGAACAGAAGGCACGCCGGTCCGTCGACGCGGGCAATCGCTTCGCTCCAGGCCACCGCCGTTTCGACCGTGTCGCATGGCCGCCAGACATCGAGGTTCGGAATCAGCCGCAGGCTTGAAGCGTGTTCGACCGATTGATGCGTCGGGCCGTCCTCGCCCAGCCCGATCGAATCGTGCGTGTAAACAAAAATCGAGCGGAGCTTCATCAGTGCGGCCATTCGCACTGCGCTGCGGGCGTAATCGGAAAATGTGAGGAAGGTCCCTACATAGGGAATGAAGCCGCCGTGCAGCGCAAGTCCGTTGGCAATGGCGCTCATCGCGAACTCGCGCACGCCAAAATTCACATAGTTGCCGGCATCGTTCTTCGTCACCGCGTGGCTTCCGGACCAGTTCGTGAATACCGAACCGGTCAGATCCGCAGAGCCGCCGATCAGCTCGGGCAGCGTCGGGGCGAGCGCTTCGATCGCCTGTTGCGAAGCCTTGCGCGTGGCGTTGGATTCGGCCTTGGCCTGTTGTTGTGCGATCAGCGTCGCAGTCCGCTGTGCGTAGTGGGGCGGGAGCCTGCCGCCCATCCGGCGCTCGAAATCCGCCGCCTGATCGGGGTACAGAGCGCGGTACGCGGCGAAGCGGCTGTTCCAATCCTGTTGCCGCAACGCACCGCATTCGCGTGCGTCCCAGCCTTCATATGCTGAAGGCGGAATTTCGAATGGCGGCGACATCCAGCCCAGCGCCTCGCGTGTCAGCGCAACTTCCTTTTCTCCCAACGCCTGCCCGTGCGCCAGATCCGTGCCGGCGCGATTCGGGGAGCCCTTGCCGATGGTCGTTTTGCAGCAGATGAGTGTCGGACGGTCGCGGACCGAGTGCGCTTCAACGATCGCCTGGTCGACGGCGTCGACGTCGTGTCCATCGACATCTGGAATAACGTGCCAGCCATAGGCCTCGAAGCGTTTGGGCGTGTCGTCGGTGAACCACCCGGCTACGGCTCCGTCGATGGAGATGCCGTTGTCGTCATAAAAGCAGATCAGTCTTGCCAGACCTAGCGTCCCGGCAAGCGAACATGCTTCGTGCGAGATGCCTTCCATCAGGCAGCCGTCGCCGACGAACACATAGGTCCGATGGTCGACGATTTCATGGCCGGGCTGATTGAACTCCGCGGCGAGCAGCCTTTCGGCGAGTGCCATTCCCACGGCGTTGGCGAGCCCTTGCCCCAATGGACCGGTCGTCGTTTCCACGCCAGGCGTCACGCCGACCTCGGGATGACCCGGCGTCATCGAGTTCAGTTGCCGGAAGTGTTTTATTTCGTCGAGCGGAAGCGCGTACCCGCTTAAGTGCAGCAACGCGTATTGCAGCATCGAGCCGTGACCGTTGGACAGGACGAAGCGATCGCGATCGGCCCAATGCGG
>JADGRP010000231.1 GCA_017880805.1 Burkholderiales bacterium | reverse complement strand
GAAATATTGGACACTGCGACGTCGTTTTGTTTGACGCTATCAGTAACTTAAATCAATTTGAAGCAGGGACTGAAAATCCGTGTGTCGGTGGTTCAATTCCACCCCTAGCCATAGAGTTACGCGCGGCCAGTGTGGAATAAAACGCCAACTGCGCAATATTTTAAGTGACCTTGCGCCCGGCCCGCGCACGGCGTGGCTTTCGCCGGTAAATGGCCTGAGTCGTTCTGTGATCGTCGTGTGCGAGTCGTTTATGGGCATCCTCGAAAGCATCATCGCTCGAAGATTTTGTGCGCAGATCATGGATGGTGAACGGCGCCGCTAGAACTCGCGTCATCACCGCAACGCCGTTCCGAGCTTGCGGGCGCGTTCAACTGCTGCGCGCAGTTCGGGCGACCACTCTAAGATGATCGTCTGTGCAGTTTCGACGATCTTGCCGTGTCGCGGATGTCGGCGCATCGATTTGCCGGGATGGAAAACTATGCCGACGTCTGTGTAGACCGCTGCATCACGCGCTGGCAATTTGAGAAATCATCCTGCCGCTGCCCCGTAATTGTGGCCAAGTCCATGAAGCACTGTATGCGGTCGCTGGCTTTCGCGTAGACGGCGCTAAATTCCACGTCTGTCACGTAGCGAGTTCTTACAGGCTCATGCAGCCGTTTCAGTTCACGGCACGGATTGCGCAGTGCGGCGTGCCCGCCAATGGCTTCGCGGAACACGGCTGACATACAAGACAATTCGCGATTCGCTTGCGCAACTGACTTTGCTGAGCGCTTGGCGCGATAGTCAAATAACCTGCTTGCAGTGATCTGTTCAGGCGGCGCCGTGTCGTACACCGTGCGCAGTCTTTTTGATGTAGCCTCGGTAGTCGCGAACTCTGAGCCTGCAACAGCCCCCCATGTGATAACGTTCGGCGCGGCGCGACGAGTATCCAGTGAGCCATGCGAATCATCCCAACACAGGAGGGAACACGTGCAAGCCGTGACATGCGGTGAGGCCGTGATGAAGTTACTCTCGGCCTATGAGGTGGATACGGTGTTCGGCATGGCCGGGACGATGACCGTCGAGCTGTATCGCGGCATCGCACGCGCAGGGATCCGCCACGTGCAGTGTCGCAACGAGCAAGGCGCCAGCCTCATGGCCGACGGCTACGCGCGCGCGACCGGAAAGCCCGGCGTCTGCACGATCATTGCCGGCCCTGGCGTCACCAACGCGGCGACCGGCATCGCCCAGGCTTACTGCGATTCGCAACCCATGCTCGTGCTATCCGGAGCGTGTGCCACGCTCACGCAGGGGAAAGGCTGGGGAGCGATCCACGAACTCGACGACCAGGCCGCGGTAACAGCCGGGTTCACCGCGTTCAGCGCCATGATCCGATATCCGGAAGAGCTGCCAGAATTGATTGCTCGTGCCTACGCGATGTTTCGCGGCAGCCGGCCTCGTCCGGTTCATCTGTCGCTGCCTCGAGACGTCCTTCCGGTACCCGTCGAGGCCGACTGGAAGACCCGCCGCGCTCCGTCCTTGCCGATGCCCGATCCAGCGGCGATCGAAGAGGCCGCGGATCGCCTCGCGCAGGCAAAGCGCCCTCTCATTCTCGTCGGTGGCGGCGCGGTCGGCACGCGCGAGACACTGACCGACATCGTCGAGCGTATCGGGGCACCGGTTCTTTCCACGAATGCCGGCAAGGGGATATTTCCGGAGTCCCACCCTTTATCCCTGGGCTGCTCGATCGTGCAGGAAGCGAGCCAACAGCAACTTGCCGACGCCGACGTGGTGCTGTTGGTTGGCTCGGAAGTCTCGGCAGGCGACCACTTCCTGTCAAAACTCGAAATATCGGGCGACATCATTCGGATCGATATCGATCCCGCGGAACTGACATCGACGTATTCCGCGGCAGTGCCCATTCAGGCCGACGCCCGTGCCGCGATGCTTGCTCTTGCGTCAGCCCTCTCCAGGCGGAAGCCGACGGCGCAGCGGTCGCAAGGCGAGATCCGGGTCCGGGATGTCCTCGCGCGCAATGCCGCGAAAATGACCAACGTCGAAAAGCTGCACGCGCGCGTATGGAAGACACTGCGTTCAGCCCTTCCTACGGACGCAATCGTGATGGGCGACGCCTCGCAGATTGTGTACACCGGCTGTTTTGCAATGCCGATGGAAATGGAGCGCTGCTGGTACTATTCCGGCACTTATTGTTCCCTGGGCGTCGCATTGCCGATGGCCATTGGCGCCAAGATCGGTGCGCCGCATCGGCCGGTGATCGCCGTCGCGGGCGACGGCGGAATAATGTTCACGGTCAATGAGCTGGCAACGGCGGCGGAAGAACGCCTTGCGCTTCCGGTCATCGTGTGGAACAACGATGCCCTGAAGGAGATCGTGGAGCAGATGGACCGGCGGCAGATTCCGCGCATCGGCGTCGAGCCCAAGAGCCCGGACTTCCTGCGATTGGCGCAGAGCCTCGGCTGTCATGCCGCTCGCGCCGCAAGCGCCGAACATTTGACGCAATCCGTGCGCGATGCTCTCGTCGCGGATCGTCCGACCCTGATCGAAGTTCGACAGGACAGCACATGGCTGATGGTCTAGCCGACGGCGGATCTACGCGACCGCCAGCTTCAAAGCATACTCGCGACAACTGCCCGGGGCTCATCCCGGATGCAGTGCGCGGGGACGGCGCACCGGGTTCTGGTCGTTGATCTCGTCGCGGGGCCGGTAGGGCGCGTCGAGGTAGGCCCTCTCTCCGGCATCGAGCCGCAGCCCCAGCGCCTCCATGGCGACGTCGACGTGCGCGGTCTTCGCAGCACCCACGATCGGAACGTTTTGGTTGGCGCTGCCCGCGACCCAGGCCATCGCAACGTGTGCCGTGCTCACGCCCCTGCGCCCGGCCACCTCGCGCACGCGGCGTGCAATCTCCCGATCGATTTCGTCGCCGTAGTAATCCTGGTAGACGTCGTGGGCCGTGCGCGCGGTACCGGCGTCGCGCGCGAGGAAGCCGCGCGCCAGTGGACTGAAGGTCGTGACGGCGATGCCTTGGTCCCGGCAGTAGGGGAGCATCTCCCGCTCTTCCTCGCGGTAGAGCACGTTGTACTGACACTGCATGTTGACGAATGGCGTCCAGCCGTTCATCGCCGCGATGTGGTTCATGTTCGCGAACTGCCACGCATACATCGTGGACGCGCCCAAGTAGCGCACTTTGCCGGCACGGACCGTGTCGTGCAGCGCCTGCATCGTTTCCTCGGCGGGCGTACCCGCATCGAAGGCATGGATCACGTAGAGGTCGACGTAGTCTGTACCGATCCGAGCCAGCGACCGGTCGATCGCGGTCGCGATGTGCTTGCGTGACAGGCCACGATCGTTCGGGTCGTCGCTCATCGGGTAGTAGACTTTGGTCGCGAGCACCAGCCGCTCGCGTGCGCTCATCCTGAGTAGGTTCTGGCCGACAACCTCCTCGTTGCGGCCGGTGGAATACCAGTCAGCCATGTCAAAGAAGGTGATGCCGAGGTCGAGGGCGTGCCGCAGGATGGGAATCGAATCGGCTTCATCGAGCACCCAGCCCTTCCAGGCGGAGCTGCCCATCGACATCGTGCCGAGGCAAAGCTGCGATACCCTGAGCCCTGTCTGACCGAACCGGATGTAATCCATGCGAGACCCACTCTGCCGCGGGGCGTGACGCCGTGACGGTTTTGCATTTAGGCGCGGGTCAGGTGACCCGTCGCATAAGAAGGATAACCGACTCGCACACAGCGCAGAGCCGCTACACACGCCAGCGGCGTTGCTCCTCGACGGACAGATCGTAGTCGGCGAGGAAGGCCGCGAGCCGCTGCCCCTCGGCCGCGGCGTCGACGGCCGGGCGGATAAGATGGCGGGGCGGCGCGCTGCCGCCCCGGTGTCGCAGCAAAGGCGCCAAGCGGCGCCAGTGGAGCCCGTTGCCCGGCTCACCGTGCACTCCGATGGCCACCACGGCATAGCCGTGGTGCGCATACTCCGCGACCTGATCGGCGATCACCGCGAGCAGCAGGCTGTGCTCGCCCGCTGGGGGCAGCTGCAGCACGCCGTAATTGTTGGCTTCCAGAATCCCCAGAATATCCGGCAGCGCCGTGCGGGCGCGATCCGGCGGATTGATCAGTGTGTCGGGCACCAGCGCCATGCGCCAGCCGCGCGCGTCGCCAGTCACCGCGGCACCGAATCGTCGCCGCTCGGGCCCGCAGCGCTTTCGTGACTATCCAGG
>JADGRP010000036.1 GCA_017880805.1 Burkholderiales bacterium | reverse complement strand
TCCTTCAGCCAATATTCGACGGCCTTGACGTCGTGATTGGTGGTGCGCTCGATCGCCTTGATACGCTCGGCATCGGCAATGCTGAAGTCGCGCGCGACATTCGAGAAAAGCGCGCGCGTCGTGGTGGAAAACGGAGGCACCTCGGCGATGCCGGGCTCGTCGGAGAGCGCTTCGAGCCACGCGAGCTCGACACGCACCCGCTGGCGCATGAGCCCGAATTCGCTGAAATATTCGGCCAGCGACGCCACCTTGGCTCGATAGCGGCCGTCCAGCGGCGACAGCGCGGTGAGAGGTGTGAGCGCGTCGGAAGTCGACATGATGTTGCAGGCAGCGCCAGCGAAGTGTATCACGGGGACGGACGCGCTTCGCGCTTCGTGTGTCTGGGCGGAGTGTTTCGCAGTGGTATAATTCGCAGCGCGCAGTGCGACGCCTTTTTTCGCAACCGTCCATCCCCGTATGAAACTACTCTCGTCGCAGACGAGCCCTTACGCCCGCAAGGTGCGCATCGCCATCGCCGAAAAGAAAATCGAATGCGAGTTGGTCGAGGAAACGCCGTGGGACGCGGCGACATCGGTGCCCGATTACAATCCCCTGGGCAAGGTTCCGGTGCTGATACTCGATGACGGGACGACGCTCTACGACTCCCGAGTCATCGTCGAGTATCTCGATACGGTGAGTCCGGTGTCGCGGCTGATTCCCGAGCCGAGCCGGCAGCGAATCGCGGTCAAGCGATGGGAAGCGCTTGCGGACGGCATCTGCGATGCCGCGGTGGTGATCGTTCGGGAGACGAAGCGACCGGCGAAACAACAGAATTCCGAATTGCTCGCCCGCCAGCGGCAAAAGATCGACCGCGGCCTCTCGGAATTCGCGAAGGAACTCGGCGACAAGCCGTGGTGCTGCGGCGACGCCTACACCCTTGCAGACATCGCGACCGGCTGCGCGCTGGCCTATCTCGATCTGCGCCATCGCTCGATCGACTGGCGCGGCGACTACCCATCGCTGCTCAAGCTCGCGGAAAAGCTGGCGAAGCGGCCGTCGTTTTTGGACACGGTTCCACCGTCGGCTTAGCGCGGATTGCAGAAATGGGCGAAAGCCTTTAAGTCGTCGTCTCCGCGAAAGCGGGGACCCAGTGGCGTTCGTCCAAGAGACACTGGATTCCCGCTTTCGCGGGAATGACGAAATTGTGGAGCGCCTGCGCGCTCCTAACGCATTACAGTGCCTGCTTGAGCTGCTCCAGTATCGCCGGATTTTCCAAGGTCGATGTGTCCTGCGTGATGGCTTCGTCTTTGGCTATTGACCGCAGCAGTCGGCGCATGATTTTTCCCGAGCGCGTCTTGGGCAGGTTGTCGCCGAAGCGAATGTCCCTGGGCTTGGCAATCGGCCCGATCTCCTTGCCGACCCAGTCGCGAAGCTCCTTGGCGAGCTTTTCCGCTTGCGCGCCCGTCGGTCGCGCCTGCTTCAGCACCACGAACGCGCACACCGCTTCTCCCGTCATTTCGTCGGGACGACCCACGACAGCGGCCTCGGCGACCATCGGATTGGCGACCAGCGCCGATTCGATCTCCATCGTGCCCAGGCGGTGGCCCGAGACATTGAGCACGTCGTCGATGCGGCCCATGATGGTGAAATAGCCGGTCTCCTTGTCGCGCACCGAGCCGTCGCCCGCGAGATAAAGCTTGCCGCCGAGCTCCTCCGGGTAATACGACTTCTTGTAGCGCTCCGGGTCGCCCCAGATGGTGCGTATCATCGCCGGCCACGGCCGCTTGATGACGAGTAGGCCGCCATGTCCATTGGCCACGTCGTGTCCCGTCTCGTCGACGATGGCGGCCATGATCCCGGGCAAGGGCAAAGTGCATGACCCGGGCACGAGCGGCGTCACGCCGGGAAGCGGCGTGATCAGGTGGCCTCCGGTTTCGGTCTGCCACCACGTGTCGACGATCGGGCAGCGTCCCCCGCCAACGTTCTTGTGGTACCACATCCACGCCTCGGGATTGATGGGTTCGCCGACGGTGCCGAGCAGCCGCAGCGTCGACAGATCGTAATTTGTCGGCGCGGTCTGGGGATTCACATCGGAGGCCTTGATCAGCGAGCGGATCGCCGTCGGCGCGGTATAGAAGATGCTGACCTTGTGCTTCTGTATCGTTTGCCAGAATCGTCCCGCGTCGGGAAACGTCGGTATCCCTTCGAACACGACTTCGGTCGCGCCGACGGCGAGCGGGCCATAGCTGATGTAGGTGTGTCCCGTCACCCACCCGATGTCGGCGGTGCACCAGAATACGTCATTAGGCTTGATGTCGAACGCCCAGCGCATGGTCAGCATCGCCCACAGGAGATATCCCCCGGAGCTGTGCTGGACGCCCTTCGGCGTGCCGGTCGAACCCGACGTGTAGAGAATGAACAGCGGATGCTCCGCACTGACCCATTCCGGCGGGCAAGTTTCCGGCTGATTCGAGACAAGCTCGTGCATCCACACGTCGCGCGGTGCGGAGAACGCGACCTTGCCGCCGGTCCGCTTGTAAACGATCACGCTTCGAATCGCTTCGCATCCGCCGAGCGCGAGCGCCTCGTCGACGATGGCCTTGAGGGGCAGCGCCTTGCCGCCGCGCGCCTGCTCGTCGGCAGTGATGACTGCGACCGCTCCGGCGTCGATGATGCGCTCGTGCAGCGACTTTGCCGAGAAGCCGCCAAATACGACCGAATGGGTCGCGCCGATCCGCGCGCACGCCTGCATCGCGACCACGCCTTCGATCGACATTGGCATGTAGATGATCACGCGGTCGCCTTTCTTGATGCCGCGCGACTTCAGCGCATTGGCGAAGCGACATACGCGATGGTAGAGATCCTGGTAGGTAACGTGCGATGCGTTGCCATCGTCGGATTCGAAGATGATCGCGATCTTGTTCGCGTTGCCGTTTTCCAGATTGCGATCGAGGCAGTTGTACGAGACGTTGAGCTGCCCGTCCTCGAACCACTTGTAGAACGGCGCGTTGGATTCGTCGAGCGCCTTGCTGAACGGCTTGTGCCACGCCAGCGTGTCGCGCGCGAGCTTCGCCCAGAAGCCCGCGTAATCCGACGCGGCATCGGCGTTCATGCGGTCGAAGTCGGCCTTGGAGACGTTCGCCTGCGCGGTGAACGCTGCCGGCGGGGCGAACAAGCGCTTTTCGTTCGATACCGACTCGATCGTGGACATGTTGAGGTGCCTCCTTCGGAGTTTGTTTTTCGCGTGTCGGCCCTGCGCAAAGTCGCCAAGGCAGCTGCGCTACGTGGTTCTGATCCAGTCTACAGGGCTGGCGGAATCATGCGCAATTGCGTCCCCCGACGGATAGGCATCATCCGGCGGGACCTCGAGCCTATCGTAACCGTTGCCGGCAAGTTTGATCAAGCGCAAACAGGCGCGCCGGTGGAGCTTGCGGCTGCGCCCGCGAGCGAACCGGCGCAGCAGGCGGGCGATGGTAAAATTGACGTTTCCGCGACCAGCGCGCCGCTCGGCGTGCGCGGACTGACGAAGCACCGACTCCATGACCGCTCAATCCATCACGACCATCTCCCAGGAAGCGCTGATCCGAAGCGTCGCCGACGCGCTTCAGTACATCTCGTACTACCACCCGCTCGACTACATCGAGGCGCTTGCGCAGGCGTACGCGGTCGAGGAATCGCCGGCGGCCAAGGACGCGATCGCGCAAATTCTGACCAATTCGCGCATGTCGGCCGAGGGGCACCGGCCGATGTGCCAGGACACGGGCATCGTGGTGGCCTTCGTCAAAATCGGCATGGACGTTCGCTGGGACGACGCCACGATGTCGATCAGCGACATGGTGAACGAGGGCGTGCGGCGGGCCTATCTCGACCCCGATAACACCTTGCGCGCATCGATCGTTGCCGATCCTGCCGGCGCGCGCAAGAACACGAAGGACAACACGCCCGCGGTCGTTCACTTCGATCTGGTGCCCGGCAACACGGTCGAGGTGAAGTTGGCGGCGAAAGGCGGCGGCTCGGAGAACAAGGCCAGGTTCGCGATGCTCAATCCGTCCGATTCGATTGTCGACTGGGTGGTAAAGACGCTGCCGACGATGGGCGCGGGATGGTGTCCGCCGGGCATGCTCGGCATCGGCATCGGCGGTAGCGCTGAAAAAGCGATGCTGATGGCCAAGGAAGCGTTGATGGAGCCGATCGACATGCATGCGCTCAAAGCGCGCGGGCCGAAGAATGCGACCGAGGAGCTGCGCATCGAAATCTACGACGCGGCGAATGCGCTTGGCATCGGCGCTCAAGGCCTGGGCGGATTGTCGACCGTGCTCGACGTCAAGATTCTCGACTATCCGACGCACGCGGCGAGCAAGCCGGTGGGCATGATTCCCAATTGCGCGGCGACCCGCCACGCACACTTCACGCTCGATGGATCCGGCGCCGTGAAGCTCGATCCACCGGACCTCGCCCGCTGGCCGGACGTGCATTGGGCGCCGTCGCCCGAGTCGAAGCGGGTTAGCCTCGACACCCTGACGCGTGAGGAGGTTGCGAGCTGGAAACCGGGCGAGCGCCTGCTTCTGAACGGCAAAATACTGACCGGACGCGACGCCGCGCACAAACGCATCGCAGACCTGTTCGCCCAGGGCAAGCCGCTGCCGCCAGGCGTAGACTTCACCAACCGCGTGATCTATTACGTCGGTCCCGTCGATCCGGTGCGAGACGAGGTGGTCGGCCCCGCGGGCCCAACCACCTCGACCCGGATGGACAAGTTCACCGAGATGATGCTGGCGAAGACCGGATTGATCGCCATGATAGGCAAAGCCGAACGTGGGCCGGTTGCCATCGAAGCGATCAAGAAACACCGCGCGGCGTATTTGATGGCGGTCGGCGGCGCCGCCTATCTCGTTTCCAAGGCAATCAAGCATTCGCGCGTGGTCGCCTTCGCCGATCTCGGCATGGAGGCGATCTACGAGTTCGAGGTCAAGGATATGCCGGTGACGGTGGCGGT
>JADGRP010000035.1 GCA_017880805.1 Burkholderiales bacterium | reverse complement strand
TGACCGTGATCGATCAAATGCTGCGTCGCGAGCGACGCGGCCTTGACGTTGTCCATCGACACATAGTCGACCTGAGGCAATTGTCCGGCCGGCGACCGGCCGTCGTGGCTGACTACGACCAGCCCGCGCGCGGTGGCGGATTCGAAATAGTCGCGCTTCGCGAGTGAGGAGACGACGATGACGCCGCGCACGCCATGCGCCAATAGATCGTCGACGAAGCTCGCCTCCTTCTCCAGGCTGCGATACGTGTTTCCGAGGATGAGGCGATACCCGTAACGTTCCTGAGCGACGATCTCCACCTCGCGGGCGAGCCGGCCGAACGCGGGATTGGCGATCGATGGAACGAGGAGTCCGATGATGGGCGTGTGGCCGGTCTTGAGCTGACGCGCCGCGTGGTTGGGGCGATACCTCAACTCCGCAATGGCGGTCTCGATGCGCGCCAGCGTGTCGCTGCGCATGCGTTCCGGGCGGCCGTTGAGGGCGTTGCTGACGGTACTGATAGACACGCCGGCATGGCGCGCGACATCCTGGATCTTGATCGAATCGCGCTCAGCCATGTCAGCCCAGCCCGAAGTGACGCGGCAACCACAGTGAAAACGCCGGGACGAATACGAGCAGCATCAAGCCGGCGAAGAGCACCGCCAGGTATTTTGTCATCGGGCGCGCAACGTCCTTCACCTGAGTGCCAGTGATGGCGCACGTCGCGAACAGTCCCAGGCCGACCGGTGGCGCGAAGAGGCCGAAGCCCATGGCGATCACCATCACCGTGCCGAAGTGAAGTGGATGTACACCGAGCCGCATCGCGATCGGCGTGAGCAGCGGGCCGAAGATGATCAGCGCCGGGGCCCCTTCGAGCACCGCGCCGAACACGATCATCACCATCGCCGAGAGCACGACAAACATCTGGCTTCCGTACTGATGAGCGAAGGAGATCATCACCGACGACAGGTACTGTGGAATCTGCTGGATCGTCAACGCGTAGGACACGCTCGACGCCGCGGCAACGATGAACAGGATCCCGCCGGCCATCGCCGAAGACTGCACAAAAAGTCGCACGACCGATTTCACCGTCAGTTCCCGGAAGGCCAACCCTCCGATCACCAGCGCGTAGACGACGGCGAATGCCGAAACTTCGGTCGAAGTAGCAATCCCCGAGGTGACCCCCTTCCCGATCATGAAGACCATGACCAGCGCCACCAGCGCGCCTCCCAGTAGCTTGATCAGGGGAGTGCGTGTCTCGAACGCCTCATCCGGATTGATCCGTTTGCCGAAGTAGATCGCCACCGCCGAGAGCCCGACTGCCAGCACCAGCGCCGGCACGAGGCCCGCGACAAAAAGACCGCCGATGGAAATGTTGGCGACAAAGCCGAGAATGATCATGTTGACGCAGGGCGGAATGGTCTCCGCCATGACCGCCGTGGCGGCCAGCAATCCAGCGGCATCGTTGGCATCCTGTTTGGTGCGCCGCACGGCCGGCATGATGATTCCGCCGACGGCCGCAACGTCGGCAAGCTTGGAACCTGAAATGCCGGAGAAGAACGCGGTTGCCGCGATCGTGATCAGATTCAGGCCGCCGCGCATTCGACCCAACAGCCGCAGCAGCAATTCGATCAGACGCGACGACATGCCGTTAATTTCCATTACCATGCCGGCGAGCACGAAGAATGGAATCGCGAGCAGCACGAAATGGTCCATTCCGGACAACACTTGCTGCGAATAGACGAGCATCGGCAGCGATGGGTCCGCCAGGAAAAACAGCAGCGACGCGAATGCGAGCACGAAGGCGATCGGCATGCCGATAAGAAGTCCGCCGATGAACGCCGTCAGCAGCAGGAGCCAGGGTCGGATCGCCTGTTCGGGAAGGGCGATGTTCCACACCGTCACCGCGGCGGTCAGGAGGATTGCGGCAAGCAGCGTGGTCCAGATCGTGCGCCGAGGTCCCGCCAATGCATTCGCGGTGCCGAACACCGTCATGATGAAGCTGCCGATCACGACCGGCCAGTCATAGATCACTTGCGGCAGACCGATGGACGTCGTCTGGCCCCCGGAGTCGATCAGCAGACCGCACGACGACACGAACAGCGTGCCCGAGACCGCGACGATGATCCAGCAGCACATCTGGATCATCGCTTGATTCCAGCTTTTCGGAAACAACCCTCGGAAGCTGTCAATGCCGACGTGACGCCCGCGGCCCAGCACTGTCGCGGCACCGAAAAACACCTGCATCACCATCAATGCACGAGCGATTTCCTCTGCCCAGAAGATGGGGTCGTGGAGAAAATACCGAAAGATGACCGACGCGAAAACGACGGCGACGTCGACCGCGAGCACGAGTCCCGCGAAATATTCCGTGCCATGAAGCAGCGTGGCGAGCGATCGGCCCGCCACTCCCGCATTAGCGAACGGGAGCGGGGTCCGATCGGCTGAACCCGCAAGCAAGGCGATGTCCTCTTCGACGTTCAGCGAGGATGGTGGCGCCCGCGACCTCGTTGCCGATCGCGTTGGGACACCATCCTCGCTATGCGTTCGCTCAACGCGCGGCTGCGATCGCGTCGAACAGAGGCTTGGTGGGAGGATATTCTTTCGCGAATCCTGACCAGAGTTTCGACTGCATATCGTTGCGCACCTGCTCGCGCTCGGCAGGCAGCATGGGGTTGAAGCCGATGCCCAAGCGCTTCAATTCCGCGAATGCTGCCGATCCTTTTTCCGCCGCGACCCCGCGCTGGTACACGCTTGCCTCCGCGACAGCCTTGAGGAACGCCGGACGCAGGTCCGCCGGAATCTTGTCCATGCCTCGCTTGCCGATCACCACAACCATCGGGCTGAACAGATGCTCGGTGAGCCAGCCGTACTTGACCACCTCATTGAGCTTGTAACTCAACACCGACCCCGAATCGTGCTCGAAGCCGTCCACGACGCCCGTTTGAAGCGCCGTATACAGCTCGTTGATCGGAATCGGCGTCGGGATGGCCCCCATGATCTTGAACGTCTCGATGAATGCAGGCGTCGGCAGCACCCGCAGCTTGACCCCCTTCACCTCGGCAAGGTTCTTGATTTCCTTCTTCGCGTAGACGCTGCGCGCACTGAAATGCGACGCCCAGGTCAACACCGTGCAGGTCGTCCGGTCATAGAGTATTTTGGACAGACTTTCGCCGACGCCGCCATCGAGCGCCTTGGCGACGTGTCGGTAGCTGTCGAACACGTAACCCAAGTCGAGCATACCGAACTCAGGCGCCACGGTCGCCCAGATCGATGATCCGGTGACCATCATGTCGATCGACCCAACCTTGACCTGCTGGACGACGTCGGCTTCCTTGCCAAGCTGGCTGTCGGGAAAGTATTCGAGCTTGATCTTGCCGCCCACGGCGGCGTCGAGATTGGAAGCGAAGCGCTGGTACCAGATGTAATGCGCAGCGTTCTGGTCGGCGGTCATGCTGGACGAGAAGCGCAGATTCACCGGTACTTGCGCCTTGGCGGCAGGCAGCAATCCTGCACCTAAGGCAACCGCGGCAGACGCGGTCGTCAGAAAACGGCGACGGGATACGTGTTGCATGGGACTCCTCCTTCGTTGGAAACGCCCCGGCTGAATGCCGATGGGCGGGTCGTCGTGCTGCCTCTTGGTGTGAGGTCTGATAAAACGTTACACTAAAACGTTACACCGCGATCGAGGCGATTGTCAAGACGGCAAGACCGAAACGTAAGTCAATAGTCGCTCCGCTTCATCGAGCGAGGAGTCTGGATTGGCACCGCCTTGTACACGGCGGCCGCGACAATTCCGAATACTGCATGCGTGGCGGCGGTGATCCAGTCGCGAGCCGCGGCAAACCAAGGAAAGACGACCGTAAAGCCATACATATTGACCACGTACAGGAATAGGCCGAATGCTGCGCCCGCGAGCAGAGACTGCGGCGTACTTAGGCGCGATATCATCACTGCCAGCGTAAAACCATATGCGATCGATAGCGCAAAGTGAACGAACGTTGCGACCAACATGATCGACCAGTCAAATGTGGAAGGCGGCAGCAACACCCCGTGTCCCATGATGATGGCAGCAGTGAGACGCGCGTCCCGGAACAGAATCGCTGGCAGTGGCGCCGACGATGCCCACCACAAAGCAATCTGGGCAAAGGTTGCGACAACGCCGGAAACGATCCCCGCAAGTGCGGCGCTGCGCCAGTCGATCCTCGGCATATCGTTCCTTAACGGTGTGGGTCGGGTCCCGGCGGCTGACGTATTATCGGCCATCGTCGGTGCGCAGAACATGCGCAAGTGAGGTCCAATGAGTGCGATTGATGTCGACTCCGTTGTCACCTGCCCGAAGTGCGGCTTCGCGAAACGAGAGACGATGCCCACGGATGCGTGCCAGTTCTTCTACGAGTGCGAGAGGTGTGCAGCGTTGCTGCGTCCCAAGCCTGGAGACTGCTGTGTCTTTTGCTCATTCGGGTCGGTGCGTTGCCCGCCAATGCAGATGCAAGGTGGCGACCCGGATCAACGGGCGAGTTGCAGACCAACGTAGCAGGTCGTATGATCCATCCAGGGGGAACGCAGGACCCCCGGGATCATTCCCTCCAAGACGGTGCCCCGTCCAATTCCTGCAAACGTTACGCGTCGAGCGTGGGCACCAATGAATTCGTTTCCCACAGCATCGCTTTCACGCCTTCAACAACTGGGCGGCGCGGACGCCGATATCATTTTCGTCTTGGAGACCGCATGAATAGGCCCATTCTTACCGCATTGTTTTTGGCGGCGTCACTGCCAGCGGCGGCTGAAACGATCACCTTTGACCAGGACCCCGTCGGCTCCCTGCCCGCCGGCTGGGTTGCCGGCGTGACGGGCCGCGGAGCTCCGAAATGGGCAATCGAAATAGACGGCACCGCACCCAGCGCACCCAACGTCCTAAAGCAGTCGGGCAGCGGCACGTTTCCCTGGTGCGTGAAGAAAGACGCTTCGCTGACCGACGGAATGGTCGAGGTCAAGTTCAAGCCGATTTCCGGAAACGAAGATGCCGCGGGCGGCCTGGTGTGGCGCTGGAAGGACGGCGACAACTATTATGTCGCCCGGGCGAACGCACTCGAGGACAATTTGTCGCTGTACTACACCCAAAAGGGCCGGCGCGTCACCATCAAATACGTCAGTGCTCCGGTCGCGAAGAATCAGTGGCACACCTTGCGTGTCGAATTCAGCGGCCGGCGAATAAAGGTCGCGCTCGATGGAAAGGCGTACATCGAGTTGGACGACGAGCACATTGTCGGACCGGGCGCCGTTGGCGTCTGGACCAAGGCCGACAGCGTGACTTCGTTTGACGATTTCAGTTACGGCAGCGCGGCCAAGCCGTAAGGTTCGGACGTACTGGTCGGTGACGCGCGCTGCGGCTTTTACGGAGGCCCCATGAAGCAATTCCCGTCGTCTTGCATTGGAATTGTCGCGCCACTCGGTTTCGCGAGCGCATTTGCCGCTGACATGCCCTACGCCGGCCAACAGACCCGAACGATCAAGGCGCTTTCGGAGCAGGAGGTAAGCGACTACGTGGAAGGTCGGGGCATGGGCAGCTCGAAAGCAGCCCAGCTGAACCACTATCCCGGGCCGGCGCATGTCATTGCTGATTCGTCCCGGCTGAAACTCACCGGTCAGCAGAAGATCGAGAAGCAATCGGTGTTCGACGCGATCAGCGCAGTGGCCAAACGGTCGGGTGCGGCGATCGTCGCCAAGGAAGCGAAACTGGACGCTCCGTACGCGAGCGGAAGAGCGGCGCCGGGTGCCATCAAGGAATTGGTCACTGAGCTGTCGCTTCTGCGCGCCGAGTTCCACTACGCCCACCTCAATGCGCATCTCGCGATGCGCACGATCCTGACGCCGGAACAAATCGCGAGATATGACTAGATGCGCGGATATGCGGCTTCGGGTCCAAGCTCATCGCCCTCGACGGACGCTGCGCCCATTCATCAGCATATGCACCATTGATGCGCAGGTCGTATCAAATCGCTGGCTGCTGCCTGCTAGTGTACTGAGTCAGAAATTCGCTCGATAGACGGTTATGTGTAGACGGCGATGCACCCGGCGATGCTCGACCAGGCAAAAGAAGGAGACAAGGTCAAGTTTGTCGCAAGTCGCGAAAATGGCGCGATCACCGTCATTCAGCTAGAACGGGAGAACTGAACGAGTCAAGCAGCCGGCAATGGCGGCTTCCCTCTCATAGCTTGATTCGATTTAGACGCAACGCGTTTGTAACCACGGAAACCGAGCTCAGCGCCATGGCAGCGCCGGCGAAGACCGGCGATAGCAGCAAACCGAAAGCAGGGTAGAGCACGCCAGCGGCAACCGGGATGCCGAGCGCGTTGTAACCGAACGCAAACGCCAAGTTTTGCCGGATGTTGCGCATCGTGGCGCGCGACAACATGGTCGCGCGGGCGATGCCGCGCAGGTCGCCCTTGACCAGCGTTACGCCCGCGCTCTCCATAGCAATATCGGTGCCGGTACCCATGGCAATGCCGACGTCGGCTTGGGCCAACGCCGGCGCATCGTTGATGCCATCACCCGCCATGGCGACCTTGCGTCCTTCGGCCTGCAAGCGCTTCACGTGACCCGCCTTGTCT
>JADGRP010000230.1 GCA_017880805.1 Burkholderiales bacterium | reverse complement strand
GTGCGTGTGCGTGCCGCTCGATCCGGCTCATCCCGTCGAACGGCTGGCAACCGTTCTGCGCGACGCCGACGCGGCGGCCGTGGTCACCGCAGGCGCAGTGGCGCGCGCGCTTGGTGCATGGCCTGCGATCAATACCCGACCGATCATCGTCCTCGACGCGACCGAACCCGACGCGGTCGAGAGCCGACCCGACCCGCCGCTTGCTTTGCACGGCGACGGCCTCGCTCAAATCATCTACACATCTGGCTCGACTGGCTCGCCGAAAGGTGTGGCCATCGCTCATCGCGCGATCGCGCGGCTCGTGTGCGGCACGAACTATGCGCAACTCGGTATCGATGACGTCGTCGCGCATGTCTCGAACCCGGCTTTCGACGCCGCGACTTTCGAGATCTTCGGCGCCCTGCTCAATGGCGGACGGTTGGTCGTGATCCCGCGCGAGACTGTTCTCTCGCCTCGCGCGTTCGCCGCTGCGCTGGAGCGTAATGAAATTACGACGCTTCTCGTGACGACGGCACTTTTCAACCAGATGGCACGGGAAGCGCCCTCGGCCTTCCGCTTCTGCCGGGAGGTGCTATTCGGGGGCGAGGCCGGCGAGCCAAGGTGGGTGAAGGCAGTCCTCGAAGCGGGCGGGCCCCGGCGCCTGCTGAACGCCTATGGACCGACCGAGGCGACGACTATCGCCACGTGGTACGACGTGCGCGCGCTCGACGCAGACGCACTGACGGTACCGATCGGGCGCCCGATTGCCAACACCGAGGTCTATATTCTCGATCGGCACGGCGAGCCGGTGCCGATCGGCGTGCCGGGTGAGATCTTCATCGGGGGGCCTGGACTGGCCGCCGGGTATTTCCGCCGGCCGGAGCTGACCGCCGAGCGATTCGTGCCGCATCCATTCGACGGCGATGCCGGTGCGCGCCTGTACCGCACCGGCGATCGGGCCCGTTATCGTCCCGATGGGGTAATCGAATTCCTCGGGCGTTTCGATCGACAGGTAAAAATTCGTGGGCACCGCATCGAACCGGATGAGGTCGAAGCGGCGCTGCTGCGCGTGCCGGACGTTCGCGAAGCGGTCGTCCTCGCGCAGGGGAATACTTCCGACACGCGGAAGCTGACGGCATACCTCGTTCTCGCGCCCGGAGCGCAACTGACACCCGTTGACGTCTACCGCGAGTTGCGCCGGTCCCTTCCAGGGTACATGGTGCCGGCGCGTATTTTCATCGTCGCAGCGATGCCGTTAACTCCCAACGGAAAGATCGATCGGCACGCATTGCCCGACCCAGGCGACATTGCCGAACAGGGAGGGAACCGGCGCGTGCACCCGCGGGACCCGCTCGAGCACATGCTGGCGCTGATCTGGGAGGATCTACTCGGGATCTCCGGCATCGGCATTCAGGACAACTTTTTCGACATCGGTGGCCATTCGCTGTTGGCGGCGCAGTTGGTGGATGCCATCGAGCGGATCTGCGGCCAGAGCGTGCCCTTGACGACGCTCTACACTGACTCGACCATCGAGCAGCTCGCGCAAGTGCTCCGGCGCGGTGCGCTTGAGCGAAGTGCGCCCGTCGTCGCGTTGAACGCGACTGGGACGCGGCCGCCGTTCTTTTTCCTGCACGGCGATTTCACCGGCGGCGGCTTTTACACTTGGCAATTGGCACGCGCGCTGGGGCCCGATCAGCCTGTTTACGCGGTCCACCCGCATGGCCTCGGCGAGTCCGAAGTTCCGGAATCGATCGAGGCCATGGCTGCGGATCGCATCCGGGCGCTCCAGATGGCGCGGCCCAATGGTCCGTATTTTCTCGGCGGCCATTGCAATGGAGCGCTGGTCGCTGTCGAGATGGCGCAACAACTGACTCGGGCGGGACACGAGGTTCTTATCGTGGTGGTGCTCGACGCGATGGCCCCTTGGCAGACCAAGCGCGTCTGGCCTCCTATTGCGACCGAGGAGCCGGACTCGACGCCCCTGACCGAGCCTGCAGAGACAATAGATGCGTCTGCCGGGAACGTTTTCATGCAATACCGGCGAGCCATCAGAAAGTACGCGCCGGCACGCTATACCGGCCGCATCGTGGTATTGCGCTCAGAAAACACGCGCGACTTCCGCCGGAGCTTGGGCTGGTCGATGGTGAGCGAAGCCGTGGAAACCTACGACATTCCCGGCGATCACCATACCTCCATCACGCGTCACATCGCCGTGACGGCAGCGCGAATTGCGGCCTGCCTCGAAGAAGCCTCGCGTCGATACGCCCTTTCAGGAGCCTCGTGAATCGCAAGGCCAGGGCATCGGTCTGCACGACGCCCGACAGTTCGCTTTGCCGCAGAACGTCCGCTTCGTGCCGCCAAGTCACGTTACGGTCGTCGACTCCAACCCTGGTGAGATGCCAAAACGATCGGACTTAACGAGCGCGCACCGAGACATAACGCACTAATAACGCTATCTGTCGACGCTTTATTTCGTCAGAAATTTGCGCTTCCGGGCGGTCGACGAGAACCGCGGGTTTTTCTGCGCCGCTTCGGTTTGCATTTTGGGCGGCATACGGCGCGCCATTGATAACGGTTTCCTCCGATGGCTCGGCGCGGTCGGCTTCACCAGATGCACGGAACGCGTAAGCCCTGCCCATTGCTGTTCCCTTCACGACTATCGAACATTGGCGATCCGCCGACAACGCGGGCGATTTCGTTCGACGTGCTCTCTGCCTCTCACCGGCTGGATCTTGTTACCAGTCAGTTCTTCAATCTATTGCTGGACTGGACCTGCTACATCCTCGGCAGTGCCTCTTCATACCGAGCGTCGCCCGCTGATGAGGTTGACCAACACCATGATGACGGCGACCACCAGAAGAATGTGGATAAACCCGCCTAAGGTGTACGAAGTAACAAGACCAAGGAGCCACAATATAAGTAGAACAACCGCAATCGTATAGAGCATGGAATGCACCTTTCCTGTTCGGTTTCCCGGTTGTTGGCTCACGTGGTCTCTAGCGCGGGCTGGCTCAAACGTCGTGCGATACCGGCCCGATCTGGACAGCAAGCCAATTCTGCAAAGCACAAGCGGCACACCTTGCAATGCACCTCGGATGCTTGGAGGAAGTTTGGACGAGGTTTCATTGGCCGTCTGTTCGGTAGCACACACTACGTTTCTCCGGCGCGCGGAAAGAACCGGCGCATGCCCGCCCGATCGGCCTTGGACAGCGCGGCGGGTCGGTAGCACTCGGTGAACTTACTCTGAGCGGTCATCGGAACCAGCCCGCACTCTCAACATCGTAGTTCCGGTAGTGCCGGCAGGCCCGCCGCGCCGCTTGGCGGAGGCTTGTAGGGCTCCGTCCGCCCATTTCATCTCATTGGACTACACGCTTATCAGAGGGGCGCCGATTGGCGGTGGTCGACGGGCGCGGCAATATGACAGTCCTCAATCGCATCAGGGAGTCGCTGTGAACGTCAGGAAAACGCTTTTGGCAGTCGCGCTTGCGGGCTCGTTCGCTGCCCCGCTCGTGGCTCATTCGGCAGAATTCAATTTCAACGTCGATATTGCGCCGCCGGCTCCGGTATACGAGCAAATGCCCGCCCGCGAAGGCTACGTCGTCACGCCGGGGTATTACCAGTTCGACGCGCAGCGTCACGCCCATACATGGGTCAAGGGTGCCTACGAGCCCGCACGCCGAGGTGAGCATTTTGTTGCGCCAGAATGGCGCGAACAAGGTGGCCGCTACGGCTTTGCCGCAGGACGTTGGGAGCATGACAAGTAGGACGGATGTTTGCAGTCGGCGCTTCTAGCCGACGATAGGTCTTCCAATACCAACTTGAACCGTGAGGAAATGAAATGTCCAAACTGATGATTGCACTATTTGTCGCTGCCGGGCTGGGCGTTGCCGGGACCGGCATGGCGCAGACGTACGCGACGAAGTCCGATTCGACGGCGATGTCGAAGGACAGCTACACCATGGCGAAGAAGAACGCCGACGCGCAGTACAAGATCGACAAGGATGCGTGTTCGTCGCAAAGCGGAAACGCGAAGGACATCTGTGTCGCGCAAGCCAAGGGCAAGGACAACGTGGCCAAGGCTGACGCCGAAGCTGCATACCAGAACACGCCAAAGGCTCGCGAAAGCGCGCGGATTGTGCTCGCTCAAGCGAACTACGACGTCGCCATCGAAAAATGCGACGACCTGGCGGGCAATCCCAAGGACGTCTGCGTGAAGGAGGCGAAAGCCGGGCTCGTCAAGGGCAAGGCCGACGCAAAGGTCGACCGTGTCGTGACCGATACGCGCCATGACGCGGCGACAAAGCAGGGTGACGCCCGCCACGACGCGAACGCAGACAAGCGCGACGCCGATTACAAGGTTACTATCGAGAAATGCGACGCACTCGCGGGTCCCGCGAAGGATTCATGCGTGGGCAACGCGAAGGCTCAATACGGCAAGTCCTGAGATCGATGCAAGTCTCCCTTCCCGCTCTTCTTTTCGGAGAGCGTAAGGGTTCGAGGATTGCGGCCGGGGTTGCTTTTCCCCCGGCCGCTTTTTTCGCGTCGGGGGCAACAGAGAAATGATCCGAAGTGGCGCGCGGTGCATACAACATTACGACTCACGCTCCGCCCACGGCGATCAGCTGCCAGCAGAACGGCTCAAATTTCCTTGATCGGTCACACATTATGAGCAAACTCACGACTGAAGCGCGCAAGAAGCTGCCGAAATCGGCTTTCGCATTGCCTGGCGGCCGATATCCGGTCGAGGATAAGTCGCATGCGCGCGACGCCAAGGCGCGCGCCTCGCAAGGGTACAACTCGGGTCGCCTCAGCGCCGCGGAAAAGGCAAAGGTCGACCAAAAGGCCGATGCCGTCCTCGCGAAGAAAGGCAAGTAGGCAATCTGACGCGGTCCCGATGGATCATCTGCGTTATCCGCTGCAGGCCGCGTTCTAGAACGATCTAGCGCGGTCGGCGTGGCCTTAGCCACGCGCAGAGCGGGACAGCAAGCGCCGTAGCAAACAACTGCGCGACTACAAAAGCCGGGGCGTCTTCAGGACGAATACCCGCGAAGGTATTGGTTGCCGCACGCGCCAACGTGACAGCCGGGTTCATTTCGATTCTGCATTTCGAATTCGCAGATGCTTTTGCAAATTGCGAGAAATCCGAGCGTTATGCGAATCTCGTGAAAGGTGGCAATGTGTTCTAAAATGCCACGTTCTGAAAGGGGAATTGAAATGTCCGCATACACCTTGAAGATCAATGGTCGCGCGCATCAACTGGACGTCGATCCGAATACCCCATTGCTCTGGGCCATCCGCGATGGCGCCGGTCTCACCGGCACGAAATATGGTTGCGGCGTAGCACAGTGTGGCGCTTGTACCGTCCGCGTCGGTGATCAGACGATGCGATCCTGTTCGCTGCCGGTGTCAGCCGTCGGCGACAGGGAAGTGACGACGATCGAGGGGTTGAGCGGCCGCGAAGCAGCCGCGATTCAGAAGGCATGGGTCGGCCTCGACGTCCCGCAATGCGGATACTGCCAGTCGGGACAGATCATGAGCGCCGTCGCGCTTCTGGAAGGAAATCCCAAGCCGACAGATCGCGATATCGATCTAGCCATGAATGGCAATATCTGCCGTTGCGCAACCTACGTGCGCATTCGCGCAGCCATCAAGAATGCCGCACGCACGCTGGAGAGTTGAACCATGATAAAAGCGACGGTCATGAACATGAAAAAGGCGCCTGCATTTTCACGTCGCACCTTTCTCAAAAGCAGTGGCTTGGTGCTCGGACTTTATCTCCCGTTCGGAAAATCATTTGCTGCCGAGCCAACGCTCGCGGCACCGGAGATCAACTTCTCACCGAACGCTTTCATTCGCGTCGGCACCGACGACACGGTAACGGTTCTCTGCAAGCACATTGAATTCGGGCAGGGGCCTTTTACCGGCATGGCGACGCTCGTTGCCGAAGAACTCGATGCCGATTGGGCGCAGATGCGCGCCGAGCATGCGCCATCCAATCAAGCGCTTTACAAGAATCTATTATTTGGTGTTCAGGGCACGGGCGGGTCGAGCGCAATCGCCAATTCCTACGAACAGATGCGCAAGGTGGGCGCTGCCGCCCGCGCAATGCTGGTGGCCGCAGCAGCCGATGAGTGGAAGGTACCCGCATCCGAGATCACCGTTGAACGCGGCGTCATTCGGCACGCCTCGGGCCGCGAGGGACGCTTCGGCATGTTCGCCGACAAGGCGAATCGATTGCCGGTTCCGACCGATCCCAAATTGAAGGAACCGTCCACGTTCAAGCTTATCGGACGCGAAGGTGTCGTGAAGAAGCTCGACAGCGCGGCCAAATCGAACGGCGCCGCGCAGTACACGATGGACATCAACGAGCCGGACATGCTGACCGCCGTCATCGCACGCGCGCCGCGGTTCGGCGCCAAAGTTGCATCGTTCGATGCGACCGCGGCGAAGGCGGTCAAGGGTGTTGTCGCTGTTAGACAGGTTCCGACCGGCGTTGCCGTTTATGCAACAGGCTTCTGGCCCGCAAAGACTGGCCGCGATCTGCTGAAGATCACATGGGATGAGAGCAAAGCGGAGACGCGCGGCACCGAGCAGATTCTGGCGGACTACCGCAGGCTCTCGAAGACGCCGGGCAGGACGGTGGTCCAGCATGGTGACGCCGACGCTGAAATTGCCAAAGGCGGGCGCGTTTTCGAAGCCGAGTTCGTGTTCCCCTATCTTGCCCACGCACCGATGGAGCCACTGAACGGCTTCATCCAATGGGATGGCGAGCGCGCGTCCGCGCGTTATGGCAGCCAATTCCCGACGCCAGACCAGGCCGCGATCGCAAAGGTGCTCGGCATCGCGATGGAGAAGGTCCAGCTTCAGACGATTCTCGCCGGCGGCAGTTTCGGGCGGCGCGCGCAGCAGACCGTGCACGTCGCGATTGAACTTGCCGAAGTGGCAAAAGCCATCGGCCCGGGCAAAGCCGTCAAACTCGTTTGGACGCGCGAGGATGACATGCGCGGCGGCTACTACCGTCCATTCGGCGTGCACCGCATGCGCGGCGTGGTCCGCGATGGAAAGATCGAGGCGTGGACCGATACGATCGTCAGTCAATCGATCATGAAAGGGTCGCCCTTCGCAGCGATGACGATGAAAGACGGGCTCGATTCCACGGTGCACGAGGGAGCGAGCGAAATTCCTTATGAGATTGCCAACTTCAAATGCGATCTGCATCAAGTCGACGTCGGCGTTCCGGTACTGTGGTGGCGTTCGGTCGGACACTCCCACACCGGTTACGCGGTCGAGGCTTTCGTCGACGAACTGCTCGAGGCTGCTGGGCAGGATGCCGTCAAAGGCCGCCTTGCGATGATGACCAAGTCACCGCGCCATGCCGGCGTTTTGAAAGCGGTTGCCGAACGCGCGCGATGGAATGGATCAAAACTCGGAAACGGTCGTGCCCGGGGCGTCGCCGTGGTCGAGAGCTTTGGCACCTATGTCGCGCAAATCGTCGATGTGTCGAATGGAGATGACGGACCGCGCGTGCACAAGGTCTGGTGCGCGGTGGATTGCGGCGTCGCCGTCAATCCCGACATCATTCGTGCGCAGATGGAGGGCGGCATCGGCTTCGGATTGGGCCATGTGCTCTACGCCGAAATCCCGATCGACAAGGGACGGCCAACGGCGGGGAATTTCGATACCTACCGGTCGTTGCGCATCGGCGAGATGCCGGAGATCGACGTGACCATTGTCGCCTCCACGGAAAAGCCGACAGGCGTCGGCGAGCCTGGCGTTCCTCCGATCGGTCCTGCGGTCGCTAATGCGATGGCACGATTGGGATTGGGTCGTCCGCGACAGTTGCCGATCGTTCGGGGGGCATCGACATGAGCTTAGGCAATTGCGCGGCCGAACTCGCGCGCAGGTGGGCGATCACGTGCGTGTCCGTCGCATTCGCGGGCGGGGGAATTGCGTCACTTCTAACTTTCGCCGACCCTGCATTTGGCGATAACGCCGCCGCCGCGACTGTCACAAGACAGGTGGTGTTAAGACCGGTTTCAGCGTTCGAAAGAATCCGGGACAAGAATCTGCGCGCGGTCGCTTTGTTCGAAGAGGCTGGCAAGGTGATCCAATCGCCTCGTTGCATGAATTGCCATCCTGCAACGGAGCGACCAACGCAGACGGACAAGTTTCGTCCCCATCAACCACTTGTGATTCGTGGTGAGGCAGGAATGGGCCCGCCGGGCGGCCTCGCTTGCGATAGTTGCCATCACGAAGCCAATTTCGATCCCGCTCGCGTGCCGGGTCATCCGCAATGGCGCCTTGCTCCTGCCGAAATGGCTTGGCAAGGGCGCACACTCGGTCAGGTCTGTGCCCAGATCAAGGATCCTTTCCGCAATGGCGGGAAAGACATGCCGGCGCTCGTCAAACACATGTCTGAGGATAGTCTGGTGGGCTGGGCGTGGTCGCCGGGCGCAGGCCGCACTCCGGCCCCGGGAACGCAGAAAGCGTTTGGGGCGCTGGTGAAGGCTTGGGCCGCCGCCGGGGCCGCCTGCCCAAAGTCTTGATCGTTCGCCCTGCACGAAAAATCGGTTTGCGGCCGTGGAACCTAGGCCACTTAACCTGAGATTCCGGCGACGACCGCCAAGCGCACTCCGACATCTGCTTCGCAGCCATCTCCCGCGATGGAGATTCACTGGGCCAGCGAGTGGATGCTTTTGCGCGCGGAGCTCAGTCTTGCCATAACCGTTGCAACCGGCACGCCAAGCGCGCTCATCGCGGGCGCGATTGGCTCAATCATGGGCCTCTTGCGGAATAAATCGGGTGCGGGAAGGTTTACAATTAAACGCACATCTTCGACCGTCGTTGCACCGACAGGCGCCTTGCTGGAGGCGTATTCAAATGGACATTAGTGCGGCGCAGCAAAAGTACCGACCTAGGGACGAAATCATGAACGATACGATGCTGGTTGTTCAGTCGACACCGTGAAGACGAGGATGTTTCATGCGCGGCGGCGGCTCAATGTGCTCCTCGCGGACCGCGAGGAGGCGGCGGCATGACCGGGCGCGTGCTGCAACTTGACCCAGCCGCGCACAAGGTGGCGGACGTGTTGCTGCCGTGGTTCGTCAACGGGACGCTGGAAGGTGACGAGCGCGCGTTTGTGCAACGGCACGTCGAACGGTGCGGGCGCTGCCAGCGCGAGGTCGAATGGCTGCGCGAACTCCACGCCGCGTGCGTTGCTGCCGAGGTCGTTCCCGGCGCGTCTGGCGCCTTGCGCAACCTGCGCCGCAGACTCGAGGAGCCACGAGATAGGCGAGGTGCTGTGGCGCCGCTGCGCAAGCTTTGGAGCCACGTCCGACCTTGGTCGCATTGGATAGTTGCGGCCGAACTGGCAGTGATGGTCGCAATGGGGGTCTGGTTGCTGCCAGCCGGTGATGGCTCCACACTTTATCGGACGCTTGGCGTGAGGAGCGCCAAGGCGCCCACGACCGGGAGCCTGGTCGTCGTCTTCGACCCGATAACCACCGAAGCTGAACTGCGCCGTATATTGCGCGATGCGGGAGCGCGCATCGTCGACGGCCCCACTCAGGCGAATGCTTACGTACTCGACGTCCCCGCGCAGGGGAAAGACCAGGCGATGAAAGCATTGCGCGCGGAGCGCGCCGCGATGCTGGTCGAGCAACTTGGTCCTGCAGATACGCGATGACTGCGTGGCGAACAGCGGTTTTGATGCTGCTATGTTTTTGCATGACGGCGTGCGCACGGATGGATCGCCAGGCCGACATGCGCGTCGACGATGGTTCCGTGCAGGGGCAGGTGTTGGTGATGTTGCGCCTGGCACCACCGCACTTTCGTCCCGACGTCGACTATACGGGCAGCTACGATTCGCGCGTGGGACGCGATGCCCGGCGACGAGTTGCCGAAGGCCTTGCGAATCAGTACGAACTGAGAATCATCGACGACTGGCCCATGCCAGCCCTCGGCGTCGATTGTTTCGTCATGAAGGCGCGCAGCAAGGCTTCCATGGAGCGACTCGTGGAGCAATTGTCGCTTGACCCGCGGGTGGAATCGGCCCAGTCCATGAATCTGTTTCATGTGCTGGCTTATAACGATCCACTCTACCCTCTGCAACCAAGCGGGAAGCTGTGGCATCTGGCGGAACTCCACAAGATCACGACGGGCAGGAACGTGCGCGTGGCAGAGGTCGATACCGGCGTCGAGGCCGATCACCCTGACCTGAACGGACGGATCGCCCTGGCGCGAAATTTCGTGGACGGGCGCGCCGAGGTCGCCGAACTCCACGGGACCGCGGTCGCCGGGATCATCGCCGCCAGAGGGAACAATGGAATCGGCATTGTGGGAATTGCGCCTGAGGCGAAACTGATTGCGCTACGCGCATGCTGGGAATCCGCCGTCCGCGCGGACGCTTCGGTTTGCAGCAGCTTCACCTTGGCTAAGGCGTTGCAGTTTGCGCTGAACGAAAACGTCCAAGTGATCAACCTTAGCCTTGGTGGGCCACAGGACCGACTTCTCACGCGGCTCCTTGATACTGCCTTATCGCGCGGTATCACGGTTGTCGCCGCCGCTGATCCGGAGATCGGTGATGGCGGTTTTCCCGCGTCGCATCTCGGCGTTCTTGCCATTGCCGGCGACGATCGGCAGGATGTGAGCGGGCGTATGTTGCGGGGTCCTGGGCGGGATATTCCGACAACGGTCGTGGACGGGAAATGGAGTTTCGTTACCGGCTCATCGTTTGCGGCAGCCCATGTGACTGGCCTCGTGGCGCTGCTGCGTGAACTGGCTCCCGACTTGAAGCCGCAGCAGATACGGGAACTGTTGGCACCTCAGCAAATGTCCGGCCTCGCCGTCGATACCCACGCCATCGTCGATGCCTGCGCTGCCGTCGGAAGGACAACTGGAGCCTGCGCCTGTGGGTGCGACGTGGCGCACGATACGAAATCCCCGCCGAGCCTTTGACTGTGTGCTGCGGCGTGGTACCGCTGTCGTTTGGCTCGCGTTGGTTGCCGCCAACGTCTCCGCCCAGATCTCGGGCACCACGAGCCTCGTTTCCAATTACCGCCTTCGTGGCGTTTCGCTGAGTGAAAACAAGCCGGCCGCGCAGTTCGGCATTGCCTACGACGATGCTCAGGGATGGTACGCCGGGGCATTTGCGTCTACGGTTGAGTTTGTCATCTCGCCAAGCCGCGAGTTACAGACAGTTCCCTTCGTCGGGTATGCCTGGCGCACCGCCGGTGGACTGAGTTGGGAAGTAGGTACGGACTATTCCTTCTTTACCGGCAGGGCACGGAACTACAACTACCCGGAAGCGTATTTCGGCGTCGCGTCCGAAAGTCTAAGCGGCAGGTTGTACTACTCGCCTCACTATTTTGGACAAAACTCAGGCGCGATTTACGGCGAAGTGAACGGCACGCAATTGTTGCTCGATCGGGTTCGCCTCCTTGCGCACGTCGGAATTTTGCGGAGCAATAGCGGAATTACCAACTACGGTTGGCCCGAGCGTATGTTCGATGGTCGCGTGGGCTTCGCGGTCGACTTGGATCGATTCAATGTCCAGTTGAGTTGGGTCGGGACCAGCTCGGCGAGGGCGGCGTACACGATCACAGGCGTCAGAAGTCGCAACGGACCCGTGCTGACGCTCTCCCTATTATTCTAGCTGCGCGAAGTGGTCGAGCCTGCGTTGCGGTCGCTAGAGCGGAATAAAGGCAGCAAACACGTTGTTTGCCGTATGTGGTGGCTGAGCGCCGGCCACTGCCACCGCAGGCACGTCTCATGCAGCATGGGCGTGGTCGACCGGCCCGGGACATCGAGGAACGTCATGAGCATGATTTGCCGTACATTCAGGTGGTTCACCATCGTAGCGCTGGCGTGCTCGGCCGGGATCCTTCCAAGCTGCGCGTCCATGGGAGGAGGTGGCATGAAATATCTAGCGGCCGATCCGATTCCGATCGATCAAAGCCTTTCAATCTGACATCCGCCGCGGGGTGATCCTCGCATGGAGGCTTGGGCCGCCGCCGGGGCCGCGTGCCCGACGTCTTGATCGTTCGCATCGAAGGCGGTCCTGGTCCAGTATCAAGCCGCGGGTCAGATTGACGCTCTTCATCTCGAAGGAGCATCGGGTTCGTCTTCCAGAACGGCCTTCAATCGATTGAGCGCGTAATCCCATTGCCCGGCGATAAGATCGGGAGAGCGCCGCGCTTTCTCCAGCCGCGCCGGCTCGAGCTTCCAACACAGCCGCTCTCGACTGGCCCTGACACCTTGCACAAGACCGGCATTGGCGAGCACGTGCAGATGCTTCGTTACCGCCTGCCGCGTTATGTCCGTCCCGGCGTTGGGCGATGGCGGGTGCGATGCCGGCGACGGTGTACCAATACGCTTGTCCCCAGCACGTAGCCCTTCGGCCGTCCTGTCAGCGGCGACATGACGCGCAGCCACAGGGGCCCTGGGCTGCGCGGGCGCCGCCGCGCTGCGTCGCGCATTGCGCGCGCAAGTCGACCAACACAGCGCGGCGCTTGACGCATGTCAACAACTGCCGCGAGGAAAGCGATATGCTGACCGATAGGGATAGCAAAATATCTCGCGCAGGCGGCGCGGATGCATTTCGCTTCCACGTTGGGGACTCGGCCTCGGGAACAAGATTGCAGGAGGATGCCATGGACAAGATTTGGTTGGGGCAATACCCGAAGGGAATTCCGGCCGCGATCAGTGTTGACGAGTACGCCTCTCTGAAGGAGATTCTGGAGCTAAGTTGCCGCAAGTTTGCCGAGCTTCCGGCGTACGGCAACATGGGCGTCTCGATCACCTACCGCGAACTCGACCGCGCGAGCCGGGAGTTCGGCGCCTACCTGCAAAAAGTGATCGGTCTCAAGAAGGGGGATCGGGTCGCGATCATGCTACCCAACCTCCTGCAGTATCCGGTGGCGCTGTTCGGCGTGTTGCGGGCCGGCATGACGGTGGTAAACGTCAACCCGATGTACACGGAGCGCGAGCTCGAGCACCAGTTGAATGACTCCGGTGCGACGGTCATCGTCGTGCTGGAGAACTTTGCGCACACGCTGGAGCAGGTGCTGGCCAGGACCGCCATCAAGACCGTCATCACGACGCAAATCGGCGATTTGTTCCCGCAGCCCAAGAGGCTGCTTATCAACCTCGTCGTGAAGCATGTGAAGAAAATGGTCCCGCGGTGGCACATTGCAAATGCGGTCAATCTTAGGGCCGTCTTGCAGGCCGGGCGAGCGGAAACGCTCGACGACGTGCCGCTCAACCATGACGACATCGCGTTCCTGCAGTACACCGGGGGCACGACCGGCGTGGCGAAGGGTGCCATCCTGACTCACCGCAACCTGGTGGCCAATCTGCAGCAGATGCACGCGTGGATCGCCCGTGATCTGCAGGACGGCAAGGAGACGGCCATCCTTCCGTTACCCCTGTACCACGTCTATGCACTGACGGCGAACCTCGTGTTCATGAAGATCGGCGCCCACGTCATCCTGATCACCAATCCGAGGGACCTGCCCGCCTTCATCAATGAACTCAGAAAGCACCAGTTCACCGTGATCATCGGGGTCAACACGCTCTACAACGCACTACTCAACGCGCCGGCGTTCGTGGAGGTGACGACCCGCTACATCAAGATGGCCAACGCCGGTGGCATGGCAGTGCAGCGCGCGGTGGCCGAGAAGTGGAAGCAAGTGACCGGCGTGCCCCTTGTCGAAAGTTACGGGCTCACCGAGACGTCACCGGCCGCGATCTCCAATACGCTCGACATCGAAGACTGGACCGGAACCATCGGCGTGCCGATTCCGTCGACCGAAGCCGCGATCCTGGATGACGACGGCCGCGAAGTCGCCATCGGCCAGGTTGACGAGATCTGCATTCGCGGCCCGCAAGTCATGAAGGCCTATTGGAACCGGCCCGACGAGACGGCGAAGGTGTTTACCCGGGACGGCTGGTTCCGTACCGGCGACATGGGTTTCATGGACGCGCGGGGCTACTTCAAGATCACCGACCGGAAGAAGGACATGATCGTGGTCTCCGGCTTCAAGGTGTTTCCGAACGAGATTGAGGACGTCGTGATGATGCACGCTGGCGTCCTCGAGGCGGCCGCGGTCGCTGCGACCGATCCGAAGTCCGGCGAAGTCGTGAAGCTCTTCGTGGTACGGAGGGACCCGGAACTCACCGAGCAAGCGTTGCTTGAGCACTGCAGGAAGAACCTCACCGGCTACAAGGTCCCCAAGATCATCGAGTTCCGCGACGAGCCGCTGCCGAAGAGCAACATCGGCAAGATTCTGCGCAGGCAACTGCGGGAACTGGTGCCGACCTGAAGTCGCAACCGGCCAATCGAATGATGGTCGCAGAACGGCTACAACCGGACGTTCAGGCGACCTCGCCTCGACCCCGCGCGAGGCATCCCTTGAGGGCCCGTTCGGTTTTCGCGCGCGCCGCTTGGTCTACGCCTGTGCGCCTTCGACCGGATGTCCTTCGCCGCGCCAGCGGATCATGCCACCCGCGAGGTTCGCTACGTCGCCGAAGCCAGCCTTTTGCAGCAGCACGGCGGCCTGCGCCGAGCGCGCGCCCGAACGACACACCGTGACCACGGGACGATCGCGCGACAGTTCGTCGCTGCGTTTCGGTAATTCGGAGAGCGGGATCAGTTTTGCGCCGCGAATGCGCCCGAGCGGTCCGTCGAACTCGTCGCGCTCGCGCACGTCGACGACCTGCAATCGCGGAGCGCATTCCTCCAGCCCGTCCGGCTGGATTTCCCAAAAGCCGGCGAACGTAAAGGTCAGCGCTGCCCAAGCCGGCTCGGCCGGGAGCGCCGCGTCGGACTCGGGACGGCCGCAACGCAGGTTCGCCGGCACCGCGATGTCGATCAGCTTGGGATGCGGCAGTCCGAGGTTATCCATGTAGCCGACGAAATCCGCCTCGACGATCGCGTCGCCCAAGCGCGGATTGAAGCGCCGCTCCTCGGCGACGCTCGTCACCGTGAGGCCGCGATAGTCGTGCGCCGGATAGAGCAGGCAGTTTGGTGGCAGCGTCAGGATCCGGTCGCGCACCGAATGGAACATCGCGTGCGCATCGCCCTGCTGGAAGTCGGTGCGGCCGGTGCCTCGGATCAACAGGCAATCGCCGGTGAAACCCATGCTCGCATCGTCGAGCACGAAGGTGATGCAGCCATGCGTATGGCCGGGCGTCGCGCGCACCTCGAGATGGCGATCGCCGAAACTCACACGATCGCCGTGCGCGAGGTAGCGATCGGCACCCTCGGCGCCGCTGGCGGCGGCGAGCATGATCGCGCTGCCGAACTGGCGCTTGAGCAGCCACGCGCCCGTCACGTGGTCGGCGTGCACATGGGTCTCGAGCGAGGCCTTCAGCGTGAGATCCAGTTCCCGCAGCAGCGCGGCGTCGCGGCGGACGTGCTCGAACACCGGGTCGATGAGCACGGCCTCGCGCGAGCGTGTCTCACCCAGGAGGTAAGAGTAGGTCGCCGATTGCGGGTCGAACATTTGGCGAAAGATCAGCATGGCGGTCACGCGCTCGTTGCGTCCGACGTCGTCAAGTCGGTGCGCGTACGGTTGCGTTCGATTAGCTCGAAGGCGCCCATGCCGAGCAACATGGCCACGACGAACATCGCTGCCTTCGCGTAGCCCGCGCCGAGCGCGACGATCGCGGGCCCTGGGCAGAAACCGGCGAGCCCCCAGCCGATGCCGAACACAAGGCTGCCACCAACGAGCCGGACATCGAGGGTCGATGCCGAGGGCAATTGGATCGGCAAACCCAGCGCGCTCATGGTTCGGCGGCGCGCGAGTGCGAACGCGACGAGGCCCACGGCGATCGCGCCGGCCATCACCAGCGCCAATGACGGATCCCACTTTCCGGCGAGGTCGAGGAATCCCAGGATCTTGGCCGGATTCACCATGCCCGCGACGATCAGGCCGAGTCCGAATACCAAACCTGCGACAAAGGCGAAGAGCGATGCCATCGAGTGGTCAGGCGCCGATCGTGTGGCGGACGACGAAAACGGTGACGAATCCTGCTGCCATGAACGAAAGCGTCGCGACCAGCGAGCGAGGCGACAAGCGCGACAGTCCGCAGACACCGTGACCACTGGTGCATCCGCCCGCGAAGCGCGTGCCGATGCCGACGAGCAGTCCGGCTGCAATCAAAACGGGATAGCCGGCCTCGATCGTGACGGATGGATACGCGGCGACAGTCGCATAAGCCAAGGGTGCCAGGATGAGCCCGGCGACAAACGCGAGCCGCCACGCGAAGTCGCCAGCCCGCGGGCGAAGCAGCCCGCCGATAATCCCGCTGATCCCCGCCACGCGGCCGTTGACGAGCACGAACAGCGCGGCCGCGAGGCCAATGACGACTCCGCCGATTGCGGCCGACCAAGGGGTGAATGCGCTCCAGTCGATAGTCATGGCGGATAGGGTGCACCCGGGGTTCACGCGCGCCGCACGGCGCGCGTATGCAAATAATATATCGAATATTCCGCCGGCGGTACGATGCGCGCCCGGTGCGTTCGAACAGGGAGGAGATTAAACCGAAGGACCATGCGCATGGCGGTTGGGTGACGTGGGTCGAACGTCGTATGCGGGCGACAACCGACTCAGCCGGTCGTGACAGCTTCGATAACCAGAACTCGCTGCCCGCGCAATGAATTGGAGATTAGGCATACGTGCTCGGCCTTCTCGAGCAGCCTGCGCGCCTTGGCAGTGTCGGACTCCGATGGCACCTTGAGGCTGGCGAAGGTCGTGTACCGGGTGAACTGCGCGACGCCGTCGACGCGCTCCAATACACCTTCCACCCGGCATGCGAGTTCACTCCATTCGAGTTTGGAGGCGCGGGCAATCGCTCGAAAACTCAACACGAAGCAGTCGGCAACCGACGCACACAGCAGCGTCTCCGGCGACCACACGTCGCCTGGGCCATCGAACTCCGGCGGTGGGGCCGACGCGATCTCGGGCAAACGCGTCGACGTCACGGCGACGGTGCCTTCCGGCCGGCTGCTCGCAGCGGCGGTGTAAACGTGTGGGTAAGGATGCATGTATAGACTCGACAGGAAGGCTGCGTTTAGCAACAGGCAACAATGGTACCAAGTAGCGCAATACGCGATGGCCTTTCGCCGCTGAAATTGGAGCTGGTTCAGTACAAGCGATAGGTGGAGTGACACGCGACACATTGCTGCATCACCGATCCGAGCGCAGCGAGCGCGGGTCGTACGTCGTTGCTGACGCTCGCATTTTGCGCTTCGAGCGCGAATCGGCTGGCCGCGCGATGCATGTTGGTCCCCATGTCCTGCATCGCCTGCGGCATGTAAGGCGCAATATGCGCGGCGCCGTGAACTTCGAGCGAGCTCATGCCCAGGCGCTGTTCTGCGATCGACGCTGCCTTGTCGAACGCGTTCCTGGAGAGTGCGACATCGATCTCTTGTAAAGCCAGCAGGTGGTCGCGCATGCTGGTGATCGTGTGCAGGCGCATCGGCTCGGGAAATTTGACCAATTCCCGAGCATCGGCTGGGATGGCCGTTGGTTCGGTCATCATGTGCTGGTGGTCTTGGGCCCCAGCAGGCAGCGTGAAGGTACACGCGGCGAATCCCGCCAAAGCGAATGAAAGAATCCCTTTGTTCCGCATACCGTCTCCTTTAAAAGACATCATTGAACACAATTGCGTGCCAGCCGCTCGCCGCCGCGGCGTGCGGCTGGCGACAATGCCCGCGGGCCGAGGTGACATTCCCTCGCCGCAATGGCGACCCGCCATGCCCGTTCGCGCATATCGGATGAGCATTCCAAACATGATGTGAATCGTGAGACTTCGTCGCGGGTCTAAGCACTTGTCGCAATCTGCGCGGTCGGCGCACCTGTCTCGCGGTTCCACGGGAGAGTCAGGATCGCTTCCAGCCCGCCGTCCTCGCGATTGCGAAGGCGAACATTCCCTCCGTGCGCCTGCGCGATGTTGTGCGCGATGCTGAGGCCAAGTCCCGTTCCGCCCGTTTCGCGGCTGCGCGAGCCTTCGAGACGGTAGAACGGTTCGAAGACCTTCTCGATCTCGCTGTCCGGTATTCCGGGACCGCGGTCGCGCACCCGAATAATCAGTTGGGCAGACTCTTCCTCGACCCGGATCTCCGCCCGTTTGCCGTAAAGGACGGCGTTATCGACGAGATTCGAGATGCATCGTTTGAGCAGCTGCGGTGCTCCACTCCAGAGACTGGTGACGCGCCCATCGATGGTCACGGTTCGCCCCATCGCTTCGTTGTCGGCCTGCAGGCTTTCGAGAAGTCCCATAACGTCGACGAGTTGTGCCGGCTCGCGGTTGCTGAGTCCCCGCATGAATTCCAACGTCTGCGTCACCAACGATTCCATTTCGACCAGATCCGCTTCGAATTTTTCACGCAGATTGCCATCCTCGAGCATCTCGGCACGCAGTCGCATGCGTGTCAGCGGCGTCTTCAGGTCGTGCGACATGGCGGTGAGGAGGCGCGTTCGCTCGTCAATGAACCGGATGAGACGGGTCTGCATGGTGTTGAAGGCATGGGCCGCTCGACTGACCTCTGCCGGACCGCCTTCCGGCAATGGCGGGCGATTGATGTCCCGACCGAGTTCGTCGGCAGCAGAGGCGAGAAGATGCAGCGGGCGTGTGACCCAACGCACCGCGATAAAGGACAATAGCAGTACCGCCGCGAGCAGGATCGCGAGGGTCAGCAACACGCGCCAGGGCAGGTTGGTTGATTCCTGCGGGACCTGAGTATCGAAGGTGGCCCAGGTCCCGTCCTGTAGGCGAACCTGGATCAGGAACGAGACGCCATTAGGGGGAAATCGGTGCATGGCGTGTCCGACCATCGGTCTGTCCATGGGACCTTGACCGCGACCTAAACCAACGCCGGGCGCCCACTCTGGTGTCGTACCACGGAAGGCCACCCGAACCGGCCGCTCATCGCCCAGCGCCGCCTGCAGCACACCCGCAAACATGGTGGCGTGATCGCCTCCGGTTTCGGCCGATTCCTCGGCGGCGGGAACGCGATCCAGTGTGACCACCATCGGCGGCACGTTGAGAATCCCAACGATCCGGTCTCGTTCGGCCGTGCTCAGCGGGTCCAGCAACTTGACGATGTCGGCGATTCGTTGCGCGGGCTGCATGCCGCTCGCCCTGACCAGCACGCGATCGCGCTCCATCAGGTTGATGGTGGCGCTAAGCAACTGAGCGACGATCAGCCCTGCCGAGAGCACGAGCATCAGTCGTCCAAAGAGGGACTGCGGCACAACGCGCATCAGATCTCCGCCGTTACGTCGACCGCGAGGACATAGCCCTCGCCGCGTACCGTCTTGATGAGACGCGGCTCGCGCGGATCGTCGCCGAGCCGATGCCGCAGCCGGCTCACCTGTACGTCGATGCTGCGATCGAGCGGGCCTGCGTCCTTTCCCTGCGTGAGATCCATGAGCTGGTCGCGATTGAGCACGCGATTCGGGTGACCGAGAAATATCCGCAACAACCGATACTCCGCGCCGCTTAGAGGCGTGACAACTTTCGCCGCAGAAATCAGCTGCCGATGCGCGGTGTCGAGCACCCATTCGGCAAACCGGATGTGCCGAGCGCTGTCGGGTTGGAGGTTGTCCGGCAGGCTGCGTGCGCGTCGCAGGATCGCCTTGATGCGCGCCAGCAGTTCCCTTGCGCTGAACGGTTTGGCCAGGTAATCGTCGGCGCCCATCTCCAGGCCGACGATGCGGTCGGTCTCCTCGCCGCGCGCGGTAAGCATGAGGACTGGAAGGTCGGACTTTGCGCGGAGCTTCCGGCACAGGGTCAAGCCATCGTCGCCGGGGAGCATCAAGTCGAGCACGATCAGGTCGATCCGCCCTGCCTCGAGCGCCTGCCACATGGCGCGGCCATCGGCCACAGCCGTTACGCGCAAGCCGTTCTTCACCAGGTATTTGCTGAGCAGGCTGCGGATTTCGGCGTCGTCATCGACAATCAGGATATGGTCGGGCGCGTCCATGGAGCAATTTTCGGATGGTTTCGGGCGGACGGGTCAAGAGAAGAGTAACCCAGTGTGTCATTCGGCGGTTTGGTTGCAGTGCGCTACCAAAAGGCCCTGCCTTGACATGCTGCGCTTACACGATGGTGCTCAAATCATGACCGTTACGAAGGACGATCCAGCGCAGTTGCTGTCCTCCTTTGAACAGACCTCTCACTTCACATTGGAGACGCACCATGAAACGAGCTCAAACTCTCATCGCCAGCATCATTGCCGGTGGTGCACTGGCTGTCGCCACCGTTAGCTACGCCCAGCCGTCCGGCGGCATGGGACACGGCTGTGGACCCGGAATGGGCATGGGCCCAGGTCACGCATCCCATGCCGGGTTCGATCCTTCCATCATGGTCGAATCGCACTTGACGGACCTTAAGGCGCAACTGAAGATCACCCCGGCGCAGGAGACCGCGTGGCAGGCATATACCGCGCAGGCGAAACAGCAAGCGGCGAGCATGCAGCCGTTGCATAGCCAGACGGAGCAAGGCACGGGAACCGCTCCCGAGCGAATGGCACAGCATGCGACGGCGATGCAACAGCGCGCTGCCGGGATGGCGGCGATGACCAACGCGTTCAGTACGCTTTATGCCGCGCTGACGCCCGAGCAGAAGGCCATCGCTGATCAGAATGTCGGCATGATGGGCCACCACGGGAAGCACTCCGGCCGGCGCTCCAGCTGATCGACGCGGGGCGGGCCATCCGCCTCGCCTTTTTTTGAGTCGAGGACAATGTCTCTTGTTCTTGGCGATTCATGCAACGTGCGAGCACCACGCCCCAATGCAGCGAAGGCGGTAGTGCTCACATGACGATAAGATGACCAGTCGCGCCAATAGTCTATTGGACCGATCGCGTGCAGAACCTCAGACGAATGGATAACTTGTCGCATCGATTATGTGTGGCCCCCATGATGGATCGCGACGAGCGTGCCGAGGCAGCGGGCGGAAATGTCGCGTGGGGACAGACGGGTCGCGAACCGCTGACCGATATTGCACGCCGGTATAGCGAGGATGTCATTGCTTGGGAAGATTATTCCTCGCTCTCTCCGATTGGTTCTTGAACAGTTCCATCACGTCATTCAGGTGCTTGGGATCCTCCGAGGAGCTGATAGCGTGCTTGGGATCGGCGGCGGAAGTCACGGCAAGACTGCTCACGCCGTTCGCTTCGCACCCCACTACTGCGCCGGTTCCATTCTTGGCGCCCGCTTCCGCTGACTCGAGGTAGATGCTGCACTTGGTCACCCGTCCCTTTGTGGACCAGCTATAGGCGACATCGTCATCCTGTTTGTAGGCCGGCTCGAGGGCCTTCATCGCCGCAAAGAACCTCTGGATTACGACGGCGTTGTGGTCGGGGTAACCTGGCCAGATTCGTGTGCTGAGCAAAACCTCATTCTTATTTCCGTCCCTCATGTAGACATTGACGCCGATGGAATTCTCCTTCGCCGTGGGCATCTTGCCCGGTGACGAGGGTTTCTTTGTCTGAGCGAAAATCCCCGAAACGCCAAAAACCAACGGAAGCACTAGCAGCAGCGATATCGAGCGCAACATTGAATCCTCCTATTGAACGTGGCCGTCTTGGGGCTGCAAGTCAATCCCTCATGCAATCCAGCGCGTATTGTGCGCAATATAAGGCGAACCTTTGTCGGTCGGCAATCCAACGGGGTCGCTCGGGACGTCCGCCACTGCGCTCGAGCGTGCGGCGCTGGCGAAGCTAACGGCTGGAGGCGGGCAACAGCGGCCATAAAGCCAAGTCACTGAATGCGGACGTTCGCGGCTGCAGGGAGCTCATGATCGCGCCCATTACAAGAGAGATTGCGCTGACCACCTCGACGATCAACACAACGTCGGCCTCCCCGAGCGAGCACAGTTCGAGCTGCGCCTTGGGCTCAGTCAACCTGCCACTATAAACGAAGATCCGCTGGAGGGCGGCGTCGACATCCTTGGCGATGCGCGTGGCGTCGCCGTGACGCTCGGCCTTTCTTGACCGGTGTCAAGAAGCAGACGGGAATGCGAGCGCACACTGGGTCCGCAATAGCGCGGGCGACGCCTGAGCTTGGAGGCGGGACGCTGCTACGGATGTTCTGCTTTGCAGGCTACGGCACTCGGGATGCCGTAGCTCGCTGCGCCGGTCGCTCGATGCGGTGGTCGCAAAGTGCGATTACCGTGAATGTTCGATTCGAATTCCCCCAATAGACGGTTTCTCAATTTTTTCGACCATGACCGATCGACACCTTCTCATCATCGGCGGCGGGATTGCCGGACTGTCAGCGGGCTGCTACGCGCTTCGGAGCGGCTTTCGGACCACCATCATCGAGCACAACCTCGCTCTCGGGGGCGTGTGCACGGCCTGGCAGCGAGGCCCGTACACCATCGACGGCTGCATCCACTGGCTCACCGGCGGTCCCTTCGCTGCGCTCTACGAGGAGATCGGCATCATCCCGGCCGTGAAGCTGCGCACGCTTGAAACGTGGCTGATCTACCGCGACGCGCGCGACGGATTGGAGGTTGCCTTTACGCGCGACCTCGACGCTCTCGTCGCAAGGCTCACCGCCATAGCGCCGGAGGACTCAGAAGAACTCTGCCGGATGCGCGAGGCGGCCGCAAGCTTGGCGACGATGCAGCCGGAACTCGGCGCGTCCGAGCTCGTCGGCGTGCGCGACCGCCTTCACTCCGCATGGCAGATGCGCGGGGCGATCGGCTCTCTCGCTCATTTCCGCAAGCCGATCGCTGTGTGGGCGAGCGAGCATCTCGTAAATGAGCGCTTGCGACGAATGTTGACGCGCCTGCTGCCCGAAACGACGCCGGCGCTGTTCCTGTTGATGGTGCTTGGATACCTCGAGAAGGGCTACCTTTCGCGGCCGGTCGGTGGCACGGAGGCATTCCGCGACGCGCTGAAGAGTACTTATCTGAACCTTGGCGGCGAAGTGCAACTCCACGCAACGGTTGACGAAGTGCTTGTCGGCGGCGACCGCGTTCGCGGCATTCGGCTCGCTGACGGCACCATTATCGACGCGGATCTCGTCGTGTCGACCGCGAGCGCGCCCGAGACCGTGCTGCGGCTCTTGGGCGGCCGGTACGATGCAGAGGTGACGCGTGACCGCCTCGCGCGGTGGAAGTTGTTCGATCCGATCGTGCTCGCGAGCTTCGGCGTCGAGCGTGCCTACAAGGATATCCCGTCGACATTGCTCATCGATGGGATTGCGCCATTCAGCATTGGCGGGCGCGCCAATGAGCATCTGTATCTGCGTGTCTACAACGATGACCCAAGCTTTGCGCCCACCGGGCACACGGTCGTGCAGGCGATGTTGGCCACCGACTACACCTGGTGGGCGACGCGTGGCACGCGCTACGGCAGCGAAAAAGACGCGGTCGCTGCGACGGTGCTCGCCCAGCTCGAGCCGCACTTTCCGGGGATCCGCGCCGCGACGCGCGTAACCGACGTGGCGACGCCGCTCACCTACTGGAATATGGCGCGCGCCTGGCGCGGCGCGTTCGAAGGGTGGATGCCGAGCGGCGAGTCGTTCTTCGCGCACGTGAATAAGACGCTTGCCGGCCTTCGTGGCTTCTATATGGCGGGGCAATGGGTCGAGCCCGGCGGCGGTATTCCCATGGCGGTGATGAGCGGACGTCAGGCGTTGCAACTCGCGTGCGCCGATGAGAAGCGTCCATTCGTGGCGACACGCGAGTAGGCCGCCATGAAAGCGCTGGCGGTTCTGTATGCAACCCGTGAAGGCCAGACGCGGCGCATCGCCGAGCACATCGCGGCGACGCTGCGCAAACGTCAGTTCATGGTCGATGTTCTGGAGGTCGGACGGGACCTGCCCGCGGACTTCGATCTGGCTCGTTACGGCGCCGCAGTGTTGGCGGCGTCGGTGCACTTCGGCAAGCACGAAAGAGCGATGATCGAGTTCGTGAAGACGCACCGCAGGGAACTCGAACGCCTGCCGTCCGCGTTCTTTTCGGTGAGCTTGTCGGAGGCAGGCGCGGAGGATGCGAGCGCGACTGACGGACGAAGGAAACGTGCGGCGGCCAACGTCAAAGCCATGATCGGCGAGTTTGTTCGCGAGACAGGCTGGAGCCCGCCACATATGCATCCGGTGGCCGGCGCCCTGCTTTATCGGCAATACGGCCTTATCGTGCGCCTGGCAATGTGCCTGATAGCCAAGCTAACCGGGGCAACGACCGACACGTCCCGCGACCATGAGTACACGGATTGGCAAGCGCTCGACCGCTTCGCGGACGAGATCGCAGCGGATGTGGACAGGAGGAATTCCAAGCAAGAATTGCGAAGCTGATATCCTGCTTGCAAGGACGCCAGTTACCGCTGGGCACAATATCACTCTGGAAGCTTCGCGAAGAACGAGGAGCACGGGTGCGAACTGGCAGGCGCCGGGTGAAGGTGTCGGAGGAGCGGGGTAAACTATGGGCCTTGTGGCGGACGACGGGAGTCCGCGCGTTCACGACAGGAAATGGAGGGGACCATGGCCATTCGCGCCTTGCGCGCTGTCGCCGTCGCGGCGGCAGCTCTTGCATCGACTTGGGCATTCGCTGCGACCATGCCGTCCGGCAAGCCGGAGTACATGTTGGTCGGCATCGACAACAAGGTCGTCTTCGGCGACGACGGCTCGCTGCAATTGCAACCACCGGGCAACGATCTTGTCGCAATTGTCGACATCGGCACCGATCCAGAGAATCCGAAGATCGTGGCCAAGCTCCCCTTGATGAACTCCGTCGTCGGGCCGCCGACTAATCTGGCGATTACGCCGGATGGGACACTCGCCATCGTCGCGAACTCGCTTGACTGGGTGCCGGACGGCGCCAACTGGAAGTTCGTGCCGGACAATAAACTCTACGTGATCGATCTCACGACCGACCCGCCGGCACTCATCGAAACGCTGGCGATCGGGAAGCAGCCGTCGGGGCTGTCGATCAATCGCGCCGGCAATCTGGCGCTGGTTGCCAATCGCGCTGACAATTCGATCAGTGTGCTGTCGATCCAGGGCAAGATCGTTAAGCTCATCGACACCGTGCCGATGGGCGAACAGGTCGCGGCCGTGGTCTTCACGCCCGACGGCAAGCGCGCGCTCGCCGCGAAGTTCCCGGGTAACAAGGTGGCGTTGCTCAATGTCGACGGGCAGAAGGTGACCTACGACAAGCGCGACCTGCCAGTGGGGCTATGGCCGTACAACGTGGGCATCATGCCCGATGGCAAGCTCGCCATCACCTCCGACAACGGCAACTCGGGCCGTTCCGACGGCAACGTCGATACGGTCTCGGTAATCGACCTCGAGGCGAACCCGCCGCGCGTCATCGACAAAATAATGGTCAACGAATCGCCGGAAGGACTGGTGGTGAGCCCCACTGGTCAGGTCGCCGCGGTGATACTACTGGGCGGGTCGGATGGACCGAAGAACCAGTGGTTCTACAACCGCAGTGGCAAGGTCGCCGTGCTGAAGGTCGAAGGCAAGAAAGTTACGAAGACCGGCGAAGTCGTGGTCGGGGCCATTCCCGAAGGCGCTGTGTTCAGCCCCGACGGCAAGTGGCTCTACGTCTGTAATTATTCCGACAAGAACATCTCGGTGCTGCGGGTAGATGGCGACAAGGTCACCGACACCGGGAAGACCGTTCCCTTGCCGGGCAGCCCGGCCTCGTTGCGGGGACGCGTGCAGTAATCAGCGCGTCGTCGCGATTGACGACAGCGAGCTGGAGCGCAGCCTTGCGACGCTTGCTGCGTTATCGGCGCAGTTCCGGGGAACGAGCGGGCGGCAAGCGCCCGGGCGCCGATTTCCTCGACCGTGCCGCGCTGTCCCATCGTGGGCGGGGAAGTCTAGCCGCCAATTGGTGTCGCACCGCTCGCGTGCTCTTCGAGCTCGATGTCGACCATCATCTCGGTTGCCAGCGCTTCGAGCTCGCGCTTGAGTTCGTCGTCGGCCAGCGCCTCCGGTACGGCGAGGAGCGCCTTGACCTTGAACAGCTGGTCGGCGGACATTGCCGCGCTGACAACCTCGGTATGAAGCTCCTCGATGCCGACTCCGCGCCTGGCAAGATTGCCTGACAGGTCGCGCACAATGCCCGGACGATCGTTGCCGACGAGTTCAAGCCTGACGATCCGTTGCCCTGCTGGCACCGCACTCGAGTCGCCCATTGCGATGACGACATGCAATCCGGAGGAAACGAGTCCGCGGAGCGCGCTAGCGAGTGGTTCGACGTTTTGATCAGGCACCTCGAAATGCACGATGCCGGCGAACTGGCCAGCAAGGCTCGCCATTCGGCTGGCGGCCCAGTTGGCGCCAAAGCGCTGGGCGACATCGGACAGCAGATTGACAATGCCTGGGTGATCACTACTGATCACGGTCAACACGAGCGACGTCGTCACGGTTTTTGCCCTTTGGTCAGGATCATCCCAAAATAATAGCCGTTTCAATTGCGCAGCGCTCGTGGCGGAGTTTGCTCGGCGCCCCACGGTCGGGCGCATGACGAACGACATCGTTACACGACTACTTTCCGAAGCGGCGACTGGCCGCGGCGGGTCGGGCTGAGCCAGTCGCCTGACGGGGAGTTCACGGGCAACAGCCGGCATTGTCGCGACGTCATATGCATCGGATAGACTGGCATAGTGATACGATGCCGACCCGCATTCGAATCCACGTCATTGCACCTTGAAGGGAGAAGCAAGTCATGAAAGTGCTCTTCGCGATCGCCATTATGCTTTTTGTCACTTCAGCCTGGGCTGCGGACCCGGCGACGGCCTCGGTTTCGCCTTCGCTCACCGGCGAGGTACTCGAAATCCAGGACGTCGATAGTTACACGTACCTGCGCCTCAAGACGAAGGACGGCGAGACGTGGGCTGCCGTCAACCGGGCACCGGTCCAGAAAGGTACCCGGGTGACGATCGAAAACCCGATGGTCATGAACGACTTCGAGAGCAAGACTTTGAACAGGAAGTTCGACAAGATCGTCTTCGGGATGCTGGCGGGCACCGGTGCCCGTGCTTCTGGCAATGGGGGTGATCTGACGTCACTGCACGCCGGGGTTTCCAAGCCAGTGGACGTGGGGGACGTCAAGGTCGCGAAGGCCACCGGCCCGAACGCGCGAACCGTGGCGGAAATCGTCGCCAAGAGCGCCGAGCTCAAGGACAAAACGATCGTCGTCCGAGGCAAGGTCGTCAAATTCACGCCGGAAGTACTCGGGAAGAACTGGCTCCACCTGCGTGATGGGTCGGGGTCCGCCGCCGGCAATACGAACGACGTGCTGGTGACGACCAGGGACGAAGCCAAGATCGGAGATGTCGTCTTGGTGAAGGGCGTCGTGCACACCGACCAGGATCTCGGCTCAGGCTATTCGTACAAGGTACTGATCGAGGAAGCGACGCTGCAGAAGTAGGTTCTGACGGCTGGACGGCAACAACGATCGTCCGATCCAAGGTCAGCGCCGAGTCGAATCGTTGATGACGTTGGAACCAGATGGAAATGGTACGCGCATGACATACCACCTCGAAATGGTGCCGAGTCTTCTGGTTGGCTCTGTTATGTCAAAGAGTTTCTTGAGCATGAGATCACCGAGCAGTTTGGCGCAATCGTCGGTGAGATGACCCGGCGCGCGCAATAGTCGCGACGGGTGCGTCGTCGCGACACGCGACTGTCTGTTTTCGGGCAGAGTCTCTGTCCGGAGTGGGTCGAACTAAACTGGAAGCGAATGTCGAAGTGCGGCCAGGAGCGCAATCGGCGGCCGAAAACTCGCCTGTTTCGCACTTTGTTTCCGCTAAATCGTGTTCATCCCCGTCGCAAGCGTTCAAAATGACTGCTTTCGCAGGCCTTCCTTAGCGCATGCTAGCCAAGCTCCACCAAATCGTTCAACGCGTGAATGCCGCGGCCAACTTGCACGAGGCACTGGAGATCATTGTGCATCGGGTGAAGGCGGCCATGGACACCGACGTATGTTCCGTCTATGTCCGCGACCCGACCGCGCCACAATACGTTCTGATGGCGACGGAAGGATTGAAGCCGAGTTCGGTGGGCAAGATTCGGATGGCTGCCGGGGAAGGGATCGTCGGATTAGTCGCAACGCGCCAAGAGCCAATCAATCTTTCGAATGCGGCTGAACACCCAAGCTACCGCTATTTCCCGGAAACGGGAGAGCAGCACTTTTCCGGTTTTCTGGCAGTACCGCTCGTGCATTTTCGCCAGTCCATGGGCGTGCTCGTCGTGCAGCAAAAAACGCGGCGCCTGTTCGCCAAAGACGAGGTCGCCTTCCTGGTTACGATCGGCGCGCAGCTCGCAGCGACGTTGAGCTATGCGGCCCTGGGCAGCGCCATCCCACCCCATGAGCCGGGGCCGTCTGGACCCGTTGGACTGATTCAGGGGTTGCCGGGGGCCCCGGGAGTGACGATCGGCCACATTGTCCTTCCCTCCCCCCTGGCAGATCTTGATGCGGTGGCCAACCGCGTACCCGAAGACGCAGCGCAGGAAGAAGCAAGCTTCAGGCGGGCCGTGCGCGCAACGCAGCAGGAACTGCGCGCCAGTGCCGATCGCATGGAGGGACGGCTGTCTGACGAGACTCGTGCGATATTCGACGTATACATCCTGATCCTCGGACAGGATGATCTGGTCGAGGACGTTGTCGCAAGAATTCGCAGCGGCAACTGGGCGCCTGGGGCGCTCAGAGATACGATTGCCGAGCACATCAAGGTGTTCGAGCAGGCCGAGGAACCCTACCTGCGGGCGCGCGCCGAGGACATCAGAGCGATCGGTCGTCGCATCCTCTTGCGCCTCTTGTCCGATGTCAACGCGGTGAAGCAGTATCCGAGCGACGCGGTCCTTCTCGGTGACGAGGTCAGTCTCGCGCGCGTCGCGGACGTGCCGCTTGGACAGCTCAAAGGCATCGTGTGCCTTCGTGGATCTGTCGTGTCACATACGGCGATTCTCGCCCGTGGCCTTGGAATACCGGCAGTGATGGGTCTTGGGCCGCGCAACGTGAGGGACCTCGACGGTCGACCGATCATTGTCGATGGTTATCGTGGACGCGTCTTCATCGACCCTTTACCCGCCGTGAGCCAGGAATATCGGCGATTCGTCCTGCACGAAGGACAGCTTTCAGCGAAGCTCGCCGGATTACGCGACCTCGAGGCGACGACGACCGATCATGTTCACGTCGAACTGGGGTTGAATGTTGGACTCCTGACCGACATCGATGTCGCCGCAAACCTCGGCATAGATGAGGTCGGACTCTACCGCTCCGAGTTTCCATTCATGACGCGCGGAACTTTTCCGATGGAGCAGGAGCAGTACGAGACCTATCGCAAAGTTCTCCAGGCGTTTGCACCCAAGCCCGTGACCATGCGAACGCTCGATATTGGGGGCGACAAGCCGCTGTCCTATTTCCCCACGACGGAAGAGAACCCGTTTCTGGGATGGCGTGGCATCCGTCTTACGCTGGATCGACCCGACATCTTCCTGCCTCAACTTCGGGCGATGCTTCGCGCGAATGTTGGATTGAACAATCTGCGCATCATGTTCCCCATGATCGGGCAAATCGACGAGATCAAAGCGGCCCGGCAGGCGGTCGACCGGGCGCGCCGCGAGCTTGGCGAGGAAGGATGCGAGTGCCCCGCACCGTCAATCGGCGCCATGGTGGAGGTGCCGTCGGCGTTGTTTTCCATTCCCGCTCTTTCCCGCTATGTGGATTTTTTCTCGATCGGCACCAACGACCTCACCCAATACCTGCTTGCAGTGGACAGGAACAATCCCAACGTTGCGCGCTTGTACAACCATTTGGACCCCGCAGTCATCCGAGCTCTGCACGGCGTAATCCGTGATGCTCGGCGTTGCGGCAAGCCGGTGAGCGTTTGCGGCGAGATGGCAGCCGACCCCGGCTCGGCGATCCTCCTCCTTGGCATGGGTT
>JADGRP010000034.1 GCA_017880805.1 Burkholderiales bacterium | reverse complement strand
TTGAGCGAAATCGGATCCAGCCCAGCGAAGGGCTCGTCGTACATCACCAGCATCGGGTCGAGCGCGATGGCGCGCGCCAGCGCCACCCGGCGCCCCATGCCGCCCGAGAGTTCGGCAGGCATCAGGTTCCGCGCGCCGCGCAAGCCGACCGCCTGCAACTTCATCAGCACCAGGTCACGGATCAGGTCGTCCGGCAGGTCGGTGTGTTCGCGCATCGGAAAGGCGATGTTCTCGAACATGGTCATGTCGCTGAACAGGCCGCCCATCTGGAACATCATGCCCATTTTGCGGCGAAGTTCGTAAAGTCCCGCTTCGTCGAGCTCATGCACAACCTTGCCGGCAATTCTGACTTCGCCGCGATCGGGGCGGAGTTGTCCCCCGATCAACCGCAGCAGCGTTGTCTTGCCGACGCCGCTGGCGCCCAGGATGGCAACCACCTTGCCCCTGGGAATGGACAGGTTGATGCCCTTGAGAATCTTGCGCGTGCCGTATGCGAAGTGCAGATCCCGGATCTCGATCAGGTTGTCGCTGGAATTATTCATCGGTCTTCCTGTTCTGCGTTGCCAATTGGTCGTGCCGCCATTGCGCCCTCATCCAGCCGGCGCACCGCGGCAGCCAGCATCGCGGCCAGGGGCATGACGCTGGTGGAATGCGGAATGCTGTCGGTGCTCCAGATGCGACCTATGCCGCTTTGCCGGAGCTGATCGACAGCGTCGCCAAAGAACAGCCCGTGCACCACCAGCACATCGACACTTTTGGCGCCACGGGCGAGGCACTGTGCCGCGGCGGCGGCAAGCGTGCAGCCGGTGCTGGCCATGTCGTCGACCAGAACCACGTTGCGCCGCGAGCAGTCCACTGCGGGAAGCTCGACGGTGACATTCCGGTCTCCCGAACGTACCTTGATGCACACGCCGAAATCGAATCCGTGCGACTCGGCGATCGCGCCGACCCATTGCCGCGACTCGGCGTCGGGCCCGAGCAACAGCGCACCGGGTACATGTTCGCACAAAAAGTCACCGAGCAGCGGCGCTGCACTGAGCGCGAGAGCATTGCGCGCCGGGAGCACGTCGTCCAGGCGGGCGATGCGGTGCAGGTGCGGATCGACCGTGATCACGTTGTCGAACATGTCCGCGAGCATCCTGCCGATAATCCGTTGGCTCACTGCCTCGCCGGGATGAAACGCGATGTCCTGGCGCATGTAGCAGAGGTAGGGCGCAACTAGCGTGAGTGTCGCGGCGCCCGAATCCCGGGCGCTGCGCGCGGCAAGCAGAAGCTCGATCAGCTTGTCGTTGGGACGGTCCAGGCTCCGGCAGAAAACCAGGTGTCCCGCGAGCGCTGGCGGCAGCGTGATTCTGCTTTCTTCGTCCGGAAAGCGGTGCACGTCGACCAGCGCATGGCGCGCCCCGAGCGCGGAACCGAGCCGTTGCGAGGGTTCGGCATAGTCGGGAAATCCGAGGACAGTGATTGCGCTCATGGCATCGAGGACGGATTTCAGAACTGGACGAAGACCGGCGGAATGTCCGCCATGCGGCCGATCTGATAGCCGTTGTCCTGCTTGCAGAGTGATTCGGCGAAGCGAAAGTCCGCCGCGAATTCCGCGTGGATCCGGTACAGGGGCTCGCCCTTTTTCACGCCATCCCCCAGCTTCTTGAACAGGTCCACGCCGGCGCCCTTCGCCGCGGGTGCACCGGCATAGCGGGCGATGCGGGCCATCTGCAAGTTGTCGATCCCGGTCACCACGCCCGCGACCGGGCTCGCTACTTCCAATACCAGGCGCCCGGGTTTGGACTCCGTGCCCTGCTTTCCTTGCGCGGCGATGATCGCGTGCATCTTTTCCAAAGCACGACCGGAATCAAGGATGTCGCGGGCTATCGCGAAGCCACGGCCGCCCCGAACGTCCGGATCGAACTCGAGAACGCGTCCCGCAAGACGCAGTGCTTTCTGGCGCAAATCATCCGGCGCTTCGGGATCGTTCTGGAGCACACGCATGACGTCGCGCGCCTCGAGCACCGGTCCGATGCCTTTGCCTACCGGCTGGCGGCCGTCAGTGATGACGACCTCAAGATGCAGGCCCAGTTGATCGCCGACGTATTCAAAGAGCTTGCGCAACTGCTGCGCCTCGCGCATGTGCCGCACTTTCGCGCTCGGGCCGACCGGAATGTCGATGAGCAAGTGCGTGGAGCCAGCCGCGACTTTTTTGGAAAGAATCGAAGCGATCAACTGTCCCTTGGAATCGATGCCGAGCGGCCGTTCGACAGCAATCAGGATATCGTCGGCGGGCGAGAGCCGTGCAGTGCCGCCCCACGCCAGACATCCGCGCTGCTTGCGGACGATGCGGCGCAGCTTGTCGATCGGAAGTTCGACCGTAGCGAGCACTTCCATCGTGTCCGCAGTGCCGGCGGGCGACGTAATGGCGCGGCTTGATGTCTTGGGGATCAGCATCCCATGTGCCGCCACGATGGGCACCACCAGCATCGACGTGCGATTGCCCGGAATGCCACCGATGCAATGCTTGTCGGCGACGATGGGCTCCTGCCAGTCGAGACGCTCGCCTGAATCGACCATTGCCCGCGTCAGGTACAGAATCTCGTCGCGACCGAGTTCGTTCTGGCTGGCTGCCACAATAAACGCGGCAATTTCCGGTTTCGAATAGTGGTTCCGCGTGATGTCGCCAATAATGGCGCCGAAGTCGGCCTGATCCAGTTGCTGTCCGGCGATCTTTCGGCGGACCGCGTCGAGCGATTTCGGGCGCTCGGGGTGGTCTACGCGGACCTGAGTTTTTTCGTCGACCCCGAGGTGGGCGAAGGCCTGTTCCGACAGTCCGAGTTCGTCAGGCGCAACAATCGCCGAATCGTCGACGACATTGAGCACGGCGAGGATATGCCGCTTGCCGGCGGCGATCTCGATCTTGGACAGGGCCTGAAAGCCCTCGGTGCGATACACGAGACAATCGCGATGCAGATACGCAACATTTTCGCGATACGTGTCGATCGCGACTCGGCGCACACGCAGTGCCTTGTCCGTTCGACGGGTCGGAGATTTTGTCATTTTTTTGGCGGTTGAGAATTCGATGGGAGCGGCGACGAAGTCCGCTCGGACCGTCGGTTCGATCACCGGCCATTGTCGCCGACATTGCCGATTAATTCCAGTCGCATGCCGGCGACAGCGCCATGACCCCCTGCATCGGAATAGTTGTCGCCTTGACAGGCTCCTAGGGGCAAAAAGAGCCTTTCCTTGCTTCTCGATGAGGCCAAGCCGAAGGTACAATAATAGTTTTGTGGCTTTGAAGAAGGTAGCAGGAGGGATATTTCTGATGGCGTATGTCTCCGCTCTGATCGCCCGGGACATCGAGCAATATCTCGAATCCCATGAGCATAAGGGAATGCTGCGATTCATCACCTGCGGCAGCGTCGACGACGGCAAGCGCACGCTGATCGGCCGCCTGCTCTACGGATCGAAGATGCTGGACGAGGACCAGCTGGCGGCACTCGCATCGGAGTCCCGGAAGTTCGGCACGCCGGGCGGCGCTCTCGACTTCGCGCTGCTCACGGATGGCCTGAACGCGGAGCGCGAGCAGGGCATCACCATCGACGTCGCCTACCGCTTCTTTTCCACCGACAAGCGCAATTTCATCGTCGCCGATACGCCGGGCCACGAGCAGTACACGCGCAACATGGTCACCGGCGCGTCGACGGCCGCCGTCGCCGTGATCCTGATCGACGCCTGCAAGGGTGTGCTGACCCAGACCCGGCGGCACAGCTATCTGGTCTCGCTCCTCGGCATCCGCAAGGTGGTGCTGGCCATCAACAAGCTCGACCTGGTCGGTTACTCCAAAGCAGTGTTCGACCGCATCGAAGCGGAGTACCGCGCGTTCGCGCAGCAGATCGGGCTCGAGGACATCGTCTGCATCCCGCTGTCGGCGCTGAAGGGCGACAACGTCACGGCACCGAGCGCGAACACGCACTGGTATCGCGGTCCGACCCTGATGAGCTACCTGGAGACCGTGGCCGTCGAGGACGCTGTGCAGGGCCGCCCGTTTCGGATGCCGGTGCAATGGGTCAACCGGCCCGATCTCGATTTCCGCGGGTTTTCCGGGCGGGTGGTGGGCGGTTCCGTTCGGCGCGGGG